>JBEBSP010000108.1:0-9129 GCA_040394255.1 Agaricicola taiwanensis
AATTCACCTGATGTAAATATTTAATCCATTCAGTTGCCACTGAAACTATCTCTTGTCCAATTTTATATTGTGTAATTTAACCTTGAATCAGGTATTTATTGTAGTATTGTTTTTTCATTTCATAAATAATCTGCATTATTACTTTTAATTACATCATTTAACACATTAAAATGCGCGTACTATTAAACAATCCTCAGCTGTGGCACTGACAAGAGACCATCAGACCATCGGGCGCACGAAATGCTGTCTGTTACGGGAATTGAAATCAACCTCACCGCGGCGATCGTCTCGGTCGATGGCGCAACACCGACAACCTTGATCGTTCCCGGCGACCCGACCGCGAACCTGTTCATGCTGCCGTCCGGGCCGTTCGACCCCCTGGCCCACCGCACGCTCGAAACCGGTCTGAGAACCTGGGTCGCCGAACAGACCGGCCTGCAGATCGGCTATGCGGAACAGCTTTATACCTTCGGTGATCGTGGCAGGCACGCAAGGCCCGGCGATATCGGGGCGCATGTCGTCTCGGTGGGCTATCTCGCCCTGACCCGCCGCCCCGAGCAGAGCCCCTCCGGTATCGGCTTCCGCAGCTGGTATGGGTTCTTCCCCTGGGAGGACTGGCGCAACGGGCGGCCGGATGCGCTCGATTCCGTCATACTGCCGTCGCTGGAGGCCTGGGCGGCCAAGGCCCCGGATGACATTACCGGCGGCGGCCTCGGCCGCATGGCCAGGCTCAAGCTCGCCTTCGGGCTCGACGGGCTGCCGTGGGACGAGGAAAAGGCCCTGGACCGCTATGAACTGCTTTACAGCGCCGGCCTGCTGCACGAAGCACTGTGGGATGGACGCGAAGAGGCGCTCCGGCGCGGCTTCCTTCCCGTCCTCGGCATGCCGATGCGGTTCGATCATCGCCGCATCCTGGCGACCGCCATGGGGCGGCTGCGATCCAAGCTGAAATACCGGCCCGTGGTGTTCGAGCTGATGCCGGACGAATTCACGCTGACCGACCTCCAGCGCATGGTCGAGGCCATCGCCGGGCGTCATCTGCACAAGCAGAACTTCCGCCGCCTCGTGGAGGGCACGCAACTGGTCGAGCCGACGGGCGTCACCGCCGCCGCGACGGGAGGACGCCCGGCCAAACTGTTCCGCTTCCGCCGCGCGGTGCTGGCCGAACGGCCCGCGCCGGGCCTGAGGTTCGGGGCGTCATTGTCGCGCGGCTCTCCCGAGGGCTAACCTTCCCGGCGTCGAATCACGACGGGGGCGGACCATGGATGAACTCACACTGCTGATACTTCTGGTCCTTGCCATTCCCGTGCTGACGATCGCGGCCTTCGTCATGGTCCTGAACCAACGTGGCACGATCAAGCTTCTGATGGCGCGCGTGGATGCGCTGGATCTGGCTATTCGCCGCCTTCAGACGCTGCCAGCGGCACCGCCTGCCGCCACGCCGAAAGCGGCCGAAGCGCAGAACGTCCGGGAAGCGCCCGTCGCGCCCGAGCCGGACGAAAAGCCGGAAGCGGAGGCCGAAAGGCCGACTCCAACCCCCGTCGAACCACCCGCCGCGCCCAGGCCCGCGCGCGGGCTGGAGGAGACGCTCGGCACACGTGCGGCGGTCTGGGTCGGCGGCCTGGCGCTGGCGCTGGGCGGCATCTTCCTGGTGCGCTATTCGATCGAACAGGGCCTGCTGGGACCGGCGGCGCGCACGACGCTGGGCGGGCTGTTCGCGGTGGCGCTCATGGGCGCGGGCGAGTGGCTGCGGCGCGGCGAGCGCACCGCCGCCGTCGCGGGCGTTCCCGCCGCCCATGTTCCCGGCATCCTGACCGCCGCAGGCACGACCACCGCCTTCGCCACGGTCTATGCCGCCTATGCGCTCTACGGTTTCCTGCCACCCGCCGCCGCCTTCGTGGTGCTGGCCCTGGTGTCGGTCGGCACCATGCTGGCGGCAGCGCTGCACGGGCCGGTGCTGGCCGCGCTCGGACTGGTGGCGGCCACAGCCCTGCCCGTGCTGGTCTCCACCGGAGAGCCCAACGCCTGGGGGTTGTTCTCCCATCTTACCTTCGTCAGCGCGGCTGCTTTCGGAGTGGCCCGCATCCGGGGCTGGAACTGGCTGGTGCTGGCCGCGGGCGCCGCGGCCTTCGGCTGGGGCACGCTTTACCTGATCTCCGAGGGCGACGGCAGCAACGCGGCGGCGCTGGCCGCCTTCGCCGCCGCCATGATCGCGCTCGCCGGGCTCTATCATGCCACCGCGCCGCTGCGCGACGAGGACGCCGGGCAGCCGGACTGGATATCCTCCGGTGTCGCCGGGGCCTTCGGACTGTTCGCCGTCGCGGTCGCCGTGGTGGAGCAGCATGCGACGGCATCGCTGGTGCTGATGGTGCTCATCATCGCCGAGGTCGTGGCCCTTGCCGCCTGGCGACGCCGGCTGGCCGGGCTCGTTCCGGCAGCGGCCTTTCTTGCCCTCCTCGGCCTCGTCAGTTTCGAACTTGCCGCATGGCTGCTCAACGATCCGACCACGGCCTTCCCCGCACCCGGGCAGTCCTCCGCCGTGCCCACCCGCGTCGGCGACCTGATCTCCACGGCGCTGGCGCTGGCCGGCCTGATCGGCGGCGCGGGGCTGGCGCTCGCCTGGACGCGGCCGGACGAACCGCGCTGGATCACCGGCGCGCGCGCCGCCGGCGGCACCGCCGCGCCGATCGTCCTGCTGGCCGTGGCCTACTGGAAGGTCGCGGCGCTGGCGCCCGATTTCAGGTTCGCCAGCCTCGCCGTCGTGCTGGCCGGCGGCCTTGCCTGGCTGACCGACCGCTTCGCGCGCCGGGAGGACATGCACCCCGCGCTCACCGCCGCGACCGCCGCCACGGCCACGGGGGCCGTCGCCGCCATCGGCCTCGCGCTCGCGATCGGCATGCGGGAAGGCTTCCTCACCGTCAGCCTCGCCATCCTCGCCCTCGGCATCGCCTGGGTGCATGGCTCGCGGCCGATCCGCGCCCTGCCGGTCCTCGCCATGATCGTGGGCGCGGTGGTGCTGGTGCGCACCGGCCTCGACCCGCTGATGGTCAGCCAGAATCTCGGCACCACACCGATCTTCAATCCGCTGCTCTGGGGCTACGGCCTGCCCGCCGCCGCCTTCGCCGCCACCGCATGGCTGTTCGGGCGGCAGGGCGCCCCGCGTGCGACGGCGTTGTTCGAGGCGCTGGCGCTCTTGTTCACCGCCCTGCTGCTGGCCTTCGAGATCCGCCATTTCACCACCGGCGGCAACGTGCGGAGCGTGGCGGTCTCGCTGCCCGAGATCGGGCTCCAGGTCATGACCGGCTGCCTGATCGCCATCGGCGCGCAGCGGTTGTCGCTGACCCGGCCCGGATCGGTGCTGCGAAGAGGCTCCATGATCGTCGGCGTGCTGTCGCTGGCTGCCGGGGCTTTCGGCCTGCTGCTGGCGGTCAATCCCATGTTGACGTGGGATAGCATCGGCGAAGGGCTACTGTTCAACGATCTCCTGCCGGGCTACCTGCTGCCGGCCCTCGCCGCGGGGGCTCTGGCCGCCCTCAGCCGGTCCAGGCGGCCGCGCTGGTACGTGCTCGGCGCGAGTATCGTGTCGGGGCTGCTGGCCTTCGCATGGATCACGCTCCAGGTCCGCGCCGCCTTCCACCGCCCGATGCTGGCGGGCGGCGTCACAGGCAGCACGGAATGGTACAGCTATTCCGTGGTCTGGCTCACGTGCGGCGTCCTGCTGCTGCTGGCCGGCATCCGGACGGGCTCGCGCGAGCTGCGGCTGGGCTCGGCGGCGCTGATCGTGCTGACCGTGCTCAAGGTCTTCCTGTCCGATATGGCGGATCTCGAAGGCGTGCTGCGGGCCTTGTCCTTCATGGGCCTCGGACTGGTGCTGGTGGGCATCGGCCTGCTCTACCAGCGCCTGTTGTTTCCGACCCGGACCAATGCCGGAAGCGCATAAATCCCGAATGGAAACGGAACTCCATATTGTCAACAGTTTCCATTAAAGCTAAGACCGCCATGTCCCATTTCCGAGCAGGAGAGCCGTCATGCGCATTGCCGTCCTCGATGACTATCAAGGCCTCACCCACACCATCGTCGACTGGTCGAAGGCTCCCGGCGTCACGGTGGTGCCGTTCACGGACCATGTGCATGACGAGGACCAGTTGGTCGCGCGGCTGCAGGATTTCGACGGCATCATGCGCATCCGCGAGCGCACGGAGTTTCCGCGCCGCGTGCTGGAGCGCCTGCCGAAGCTGAAGCTGCTGCTGGCGACCGGCATGCGCAACAGGCTGTCGATCGATCTCGACGCCGCCAAGGAGCTGGGCATCACCGTCACCACCACGGAGGCGATCCACACGACCACCGTGGAGCTGACCTGGGCGCTGATCCTGTCGCTGTTCCGCCGCATGCCGCAGGAGACGGCCTCGCTGCGCGCCGGCGGCTGGCAGGTCGGCCTCGGCCGCAGCCTCGGCGGTGAGACGCTCGGCGTGCTCGGGCTCGGCAACATGGGCACCCCGGTCGCCCGCATCGGCCAGAATTTCGGCATGAAGGTGATCGCCTGGAGCCCGAACCTGACGCCGGAGCGCACCGCTGATCTCGGGGTGGAATGCGTGTCGAAGGCCGACCTGTTCGCCCGCGCGGACGTGGTGACCATCCACATCCCGCTCGCCGACGCCACCCGGAACATCGTTTCGGCCGAGGACATCGCGCGGATGAAAAAGACCGCCTATCTCGTCAACACCTCGCGCCCGGCGCTGGTGGACCAGAAGGCGCTGGTGACGGCCCTCAAGGAAGGCCGCATCGGCGGCGCCGGCCTCGACGTCTATCCGGTCGAGCCGATCCCGCAGGACGATCCCTTCCGCACGCTGCCCAACGTGGTGGCGACGCCGCACGTCGGCTTCGTGGTGGAGCAGAACTACAAGCTGTTCTACGAACAGAGCCTCGAAAACCTCCAGGCCTTCCTGAAGGGCAAGCCGATCCGCCTGATCGGCGGAGCGGACGCCCCGCCGAACCTGTAAGATGATTCCGCATCCCGCCCTGCCGCACGACAGGGCCACGCGAATCCTCTATTGCTGCGCAGGCTGCATCGAGGGCGGACAGAATGCTTCTGTGGGATGATTTCCGACTCGTGAAAGCCGTCGCCGACCAGCGCACCCTGGCCGGCGCGGCGGACACTTTGGCCATCAACACCTCCACCGTGTTCCGCCGCCTCGGCGCGCTTGAGGAGCGCCTCGCCGTCAAGCTGTTCGAGCGCGGCAGGAGCGGCTATGCGCTGACCCCCTGCGGCGAGGAGATGGTCGATCTGGCCGCGCGTATGGCGGAGGATGTCATCGCCTTCGAGCGGCGCATTGCCGGACGTGACCTGAAACCCTCGGGCGAACTCAGGATCACGACCAACGACAGCTTCGTGCTTCACGCGCTGACGCCGATCTTCGCGCGGTTCCGCGTGGCCTTCCCGGACATCCAGCTCGAAGTGATCGTCGGCAACCAGACGCTGAACCTCTCACGGCGCGACGCCGACATCGCCATCCGCGCCACGGCCCAGCCGACCGAAACCCTCGTCGGCCGCCGCATCGCCGCCCTCGCATGGACGGTCTATGGCCGCGCCGGGCACGATGCCCCCTGTGAACGATCAGCGCTGAGGGGGCGCGGCTGGGTCGGCTACAGCGACAGCCTGGGCATCAAGTCCAATGCCGCGATGCGTGATCTCACCGGCCTGGAGGCTGCGTACCGGCTCAGCACGGTCGTCGGACTGGACGAGGCCATCGCCGAAGGCATGGGGATCGGTCCGCTGCCCTGCTTCATCGGTGACGCCAATCCGCGGCTGATCCGGCTGTTCGAGCCCGACGGACTGGAGAAGGAAAGCGTCTGGCTGCTGACCCACGCCGACCTGAAATCGAGCGCGCGGGTGCGCGCCTTCCTCGATTTCGCGGCCTCCGAACTGATGGCGCTGCGGTCCGCCTTCGAGGGGCGACACGAAACGTAGAGACCTGCCTGTGAATAGGTCAGGCTGTGCCGAAAACGGGCGGTTTCGAGCACCGGAGCGGAGCGTACTTCATATACGTGAGCACCGGAGCGCGGAAAGCGGTCGTTTGCAGGCCGGCATCACCCGTTCACAGGCAGGCCTCAGCCCTCGTCCGTGCTCCAGCGCAGCTCCCGATAGAAGATGTGCTTGCCGATCTTCTGCAGCTTGTCCATGTCCCAGGTCCAGTGCGGACGCACATAGGTCGCGTGGTAATGGGTGGCGGAGCCGACCTCGGGCAGGAAGTAGTCGGTGCCGGTCACCTTCTCCGCGATCTCGGTCGCCCGCTTCCAGGCGTCCTTGTTGGTGATGCGGTCCGGGATGCCGTCGCAGGCGAAGGAAAACTGGCAGCGGTTGCGCAGATGCTTGTTCTCGTAGACGACGCCGCAGATATCCTTGGGATAATAACCCGACCGCACACGGTTCAGGACCACCTGCGCCACGGCGTACTGGCCGATTTCCGGCTCACCCCGCGCCTCGAAATAGATCGCCTCGGCCATGCATTTGCGTTCGCGCGCCATCTCTTCATCGGAGGCGACCGGACGCGGCGTGATGGAGGTGATGACCTCGCCGGACGGATGCTCCTCGCGCGTTGCCACGCTGACACCACCAATGGCCTCCTCGCGCAGGCTGCGAACCACCGGAGTGGCGAACACAGCCTTGGCGATCTCGACCGGCGTCGTCGCCGAGGCCAGCCTGATGGACGGCAGCGACGACAGATCCGGCGTGGAGCCGTCCCGGCTGGGCATGAGATCGACCTTCGCAAGAACGGCTTTCGCATCGGCCGGCTTCGGTGCGACGGCGATGCGGGCCGCCTTCGCCAGATGATTGGTGGTCTGGCGTGGACGCTCGGCAATCTCGCTGCCGATGGTGAATCCGCGCCCGCCGACGGTCGACGGCATGCCCGCCTCAGGCCCGCCGGACCATGCCAGATCGAAGGATTCCAGCGACATGGGCTGGGCGTTGACGAGCGGCGCGGGAAGCAGGTGCATGCGCCAGCGCGGCACCGACCCGACGTCGATCTCGGCCAGGGCGGCGGCGTCCTGCAAGGCGATCACGGAGGAGGATGTGAACAGGCCGGCACCGGCCAGAAGAGCGGCGGCGGACCATTGCAGATAAGCGCGAGGCGAACGCATGACGCAACTCCACAGGACGCAACAGAACAGCATGGCTGTGACAGCCACGACACATCTTTGGAGGATGCAATCTTAACCTTGAGAGTGATTTAACGGACGTGGTTAATGATTTCCCTCAGACCTTGACTGAGGAATTCCATGGTTCGGAAGCCCGGCGCGAGCCGGTCGAGATCGCCCGCCATGGCCGCCAGCCCTTCCCGCCCGAAGCGTTCGCGCAGCAGTTCGCGCGTCCAGGCCAGGGTTTGCGCCCGGCGGCGCGAGGCTGCGTCCCGCGAAACCTTACCGGCATGGCTTTCGACGGCGGCGATCAATCCCTCGACGCCTTCCCCGGTCGGTGCGCAGACAAGGACAACCTGGGGCCGGTTCTCCCGCGTGGCCAGCTTCAATGCGGCCTCCGCCTCACCGCGCGCCCGCGACGCCATGGCGCCGAGATCGGCCTTGGTGACGGCGACCACGTCAGGCAGTTCCATCACGCCGGCCTTCATGAATTGCAGACCGTCGCCGGAACCCGGCTGGAGCGCCAGCAGCACCGTGTCGGCCACCAGCGTCACATCCGCCTCCGACTGGCCGATGCCGACGGTTTCGACGATCACACGGTCATAGAGCGCCCGCATCAGCACCGTGGTCGCGACCGCGACTTCCGACAGGCCGCCCAGCCGGTCGCGCGCCGCGACCGAACGGATGAAGAGCCCCACGTCGGCGGGATCGGTCTGGATGCGCGCGCGGTCGCCCAGAAGCGCTCCGCCCGAGGCGCGCGACGAGGGATCGACAGCCACCACCGCAACGGTCTCGCCGCGTCCGCGCCAGTGCCGCACCAGCGCGGCGGTCAGGGTGGATTTGCCGACGCCGGGAGGGCCGGTGATGCCGAGGACATGCGCCCTCGCCGCCACTGCCGCGTCATCGAGAAGCCCGGCGACCGCGAGCCGATCCGGCGCGGATTCGATCCAGGCCAGCGCACGGGCGACGGCGGCCTTGTCGGAGGCCAGGAGAGTGGACAGGACGGGAGCGCGACTCATGACGTGCAGTCTAGAACCCGCGAAACCGGTTTTGTGAAGAGCGTCAGGCGGCCGTGGTGAGGGCGCCGCTCAGGGAGGCCGATGTGCGCTCCTGCATCGACTGGTAGACCTTGGACACCAGCGCCGACTTGACCTGCTCCAGCAACACGTCCATCTCGCCCGTTCCCTGGCCCGCGCCATGCGCGCCGGCCTCGCCCGCGAGCATCTCCATCAGCGATACCTTTCCGTCGCCGTTGGTGTCGAGCGGGTCGGATATCCTTCCGTCCTTGCCGATGGAAGGCAGCGGGTTCGCGGACTTTTCCTGCGCATCCAGCATGGCGGTCTGGACGCTGCTGGTGAGCTTTTCCAGATAGGAATTCAGTTCGCCCTTGGTGAGCGCGCCGTCCTTGTCGGCATCGATCTCCTTGAACAGGGAGCCGATCTTGCCGGATGACATGCCGCCGGATGGCAGGCTCTGCAACCCCGCGGCAAATTCTGCCGAGGACACCTCGTTATCGCCATTGCCATCGGTCTTGGCGAGGATGCGGCTCGCCAGGTCCGCCGGAGACGGCATCCGCTTCAGAAGGCTGCTGTAATCCGAGGCGATTCCCGATGCCATATCCGGCTCCATGATGCTTTTGCAGCGCCCGTCACACCGGCTTCGACCGATCATGACGGCAACCGCGCATCCTCAGCAAAGCAATAATCGCGCCAGATCAGGCACAGCGGATGCCGTGAACGTTTCGCGGCGCCGCAGCGACCCATGGGAGCGGCACCTTCGCCGCTAATGGACCGCTCCTCATGCCTGTCGGACGCATCGCATTCCTTGCCTGTGCCCTGGCCATAGCCGGGCTGCGGATCACAGCTGGCCCCTCGTTTCGCGCGGAGCCGGTGCTTCACACGGGCGTGGCGGAAAGGCCGCGGTTGTCACGGCCCGTGCAGACGCGGGAGGACCTGCGTCCGCGTCTGTCCATGGAGGTCACGGCCCGCTAGG
>JBEBSP010000109.1:0-9121 GCA_040394255.1 Agaricicola taiwanensis
CCCTCGATCGCTTTTCCCTGAGGGTCGAGGACGCTCGGCTTCAAGGTGACGGTAATACGGGCTTTCATGGTTTGGGCTCGCGGGTCAGGGATGGATCACAAACGGAACAGGGGCCTTCCGGCCCCTGCGCGTAGCATCGTAAGGCGGTGTTCGCCAAGTCCTCAACGCCAGTCTCTTCAGTGCTTCACCAGAGACGGCCCGGACTTCGGCGGCGGGTTGTCGCTCTCCGACAGGATGCCGAGGCGCTTGGCCACTTCCGAATAGGCCTCCACCAGTCCGCCCATGTCGCGGCGGAAGCGGTCCTTGTCCAGCTTGTCGTTGGACTTGATGTCCCACAGGCGGCAGGAATCGGGGCTGATCTCGTCGGCGACGACGATCCGCACCATCTCGTTCTCCCACAGGCGGCCGCATTCCATCTTGAAGTCCACGAGACGGATGCCGACGCCGAGGAACAGGCCGGACAGGAAGTCGTTGACGCGGATCGCCAGCGACATGATGTCGTCGATCTCCTGCGGGCTGGCCCAGCCGAAGGCCGTGATGTGCTCCTCGGAGACCATCGGGTCGTTCAGCGCGTCGTTCTTGTAGTAGAACTCGATGATCGAGCGCGGCAGCTGGGTGCCCTCCTCGATGCCGAGCCGGGTCGACAGCGACCCCGCCGCCACGTTGCGCACGACAACCTCAAGCGGGATGATCTCGACCTCGCGGATCAGCTGCTCGCGCATGTTGAGGCGGCGGATGAAGTGCGTCGGCACTCCGATGTCGTTCAGGTGCTGGAAGATGTATTCCGAAATCCGGTTGTTCAGCACGCCCTTGCCGTCGACGATTTCATGCTTCTTGGCGTTGAAGGCGGTGGCGTCGTCCTTGAAGTGCTGAATGAGCGTTCCGGGTTCCGGACCCTCGTAGAGGATCTTCGCCTTGCCCTCGTAGATGCGGCGGCGGCGATTCATGGGTGTGTACCGTGGCTTGAGGAAATCCATAATGACGTGCCGGGCTCCTGATGGACGGGCGGGCGAAGCCGCTGGAATCGGTCGCGGCCCAGTGCGCGTCCTCCGCCCGAGCGCGCGCAACCTATCCGAATGCGCTCCGCGATACAACGCTTGCCGAAAGACTGTTAAACACTATGCCGCATTGTCGCCTTATCGGCTATGCGATGTGTTCAGGTTTACAGCGCCCCACCGCAAAGGGGCTGGCTCCGGGAGTATGGAATGACGACGTTCGACAAGCGCGAAGAGGGTTTCGAGAAACAGTTCGCGCATGACGAGGAACTGCGCTTCAAGGCCATGGCGCGGCGCAACAAGCTGCTGGGCCTATGGGCAGCGGAGAAGCTCGGCAAGTCCGGCCCCGACGCGGACGCCTACGCCAAGGAGGTCATGATCGCCGACATCGAGGAAGCGGGCGACGGCGATGTGTTCCGCAAGATCCGCGCGGACTTCGACGCCGCCGGCGTCGCCCAGTCCGATCATCAGATCCAGCGCACCATGGCCGAACTGCTCGATCGCGCCGTGGCCGAGATCAAGGCCGGCTGAGAGATCGCGGCCTGCGCCTTAACCACAACATGCATGGCGACGGCAAGACCATGGCGCCGCCACCGGAAACCTTTTATTATCCATGAAGTTGCGGCAGCATCTTGATGGGGGTTTTTGGTGGCGAAGGCACGCTCTATGTCTGGATCGATCCGTGGCTTGGCCACAGTGCTGGCGGGCGTCCTGATGGCGATGCCCGTCGTGGCGGCCCCCGCGACCGTGGCCGACAACATCAACCTCCGGCGTGGCCCCGGCGTCCAGTATCCGCCCATCGCCATCATCCCCTATGGCGACACTGTCGAGGTCATCGGCTGCGCCCGGACCTGGTGTGAGGTCGACTGGCGCGGCGCCAGAGGCTTTGCCAGCCGCTCCTATCTTTCCTACAGCGTCAGCCCGCGCGGGCACCGCCGCAATCAGGCGCCGGCCGTGATCGTGCCGCCACCCTATCCGCCACAAGGCCCGGTGGTTTATTCCGCGCCCCATTTTGATGCGCCGGTTGTCTACAAGAGCTGGGGCGCGGGCTTTTTCTTCGGCTACTGAACCGAAGCCGCCCGTCCGGGGCTCACACCGACAGGGTGTTGGGCATGCTCAGGATGCCGACAGAAGCCCCGCGAACCGGATCAGACCTTCGGGCCATGGCCCATGACCGCTCGCGGCGTTGATGTGGCCGGCATCGCCCGCATCGATCAGCTCCGATCCCCAGTCCGCGGCCAAACGGGTGGCCTCGTCGAAACCGCAATGAACGTCGCTGGAACTTGCCACCAGCACGGACGGGAACGGCAGCCTGTCGCGCGGAAAACCCGCGAAGGCCGGGTCCAGCGCACTCGTCGCCGACAGAAATCCGGCGGACGGCGGGGCCACCAGGAAAGCCCCCGCGACACGGCCGGTTTCGAACCGCCCGGCCGCATGGGCGACTGTCGTCACGCCGAGGCTGTGCGCCACCAGGACCACCGGCCGGACGGCGGCGGCCACCGTGTCGCACAGCGCCTCGACCCATGCATCGAGCATGGGTCGTTCCCACTCCGCCTGTTCGACGCGGCGCGCGGTGGAGAGCTTGACCTGCCAGCGCGTCTGCCAATGGTCCGGCCCGGAGTTGCCCCAGCCCGGAACGATCAGGATGTCGGCCTCGGCGGCGCGCATGAGGCTCAGGCCCGCCCGAACACGCGTTTAAAGATCGTATCGACCTGCGCGAAATGATAGCCGAGGTCGAACAGCGCCTCGATCTCCGCGTCGGACAGCTTGGCGGACACCTCGGCGTCGGCCTTGAGAAGGGTCATGAAATCGCCCTCGCCGCGCCAGACCGGCATGGCGTTGCGCTGCACCAGCCGATAGGCGTCCTCGCGCGACACGCCCTTCTGCGTCAGGGCCAGCAGCACACGCTGCGAATGCACCAGCCCGCCGAGAAGATCGAGGTTCTTCTGCATGCGCTCGGGATAGATCAGCAGCTTTTCCACGACGCCCGCGAGCCGGTTGAGCGCGAAGTCCAGCGTGATGGTGGCGTCCGGCCCGATCATGCGCTCGACGGAGGAATGCGAGATGTCGCGCTCGTGCCAGAGCGCCACGTTCTCCATGGCCGGCAGGGCATAGGAGCGCACCATCCGGGCAAGTCCGGTGAGGTTTTCCGTCAGGACCGGGTTGCGCTTGTGCGGCATGGCCGACGAGCCCTTCTGACCGGCGGAGAAATACTCCTCGGCTTCCAGCACTTCCGTGCGCTGGAGATGGCGGATCTCGATGGCGAGGCGCTCCACCGACGAGGCCACCACGCCCAGCGCCGCGAAGAAGGCCGCATGCCGGTCGCGCGGGATCACCTGGGTCGACACCGGCTCCGGCTTCAGCCCCAGCTTTTCGGCCACATGCTCCTCGACCCTGGGATCGATGTTGGCGAAGGTGCCCACGGCGCCGGATATGGCGCAGGTCGCCACCTCCTCGCGCGCCGCCACCAGGCGTGCCCGGTTGCGCTGGAACTCCACGTGAGCCTGCGCCAGCTTGAGGCCGAAGGTGACCGGCTCGGCATGGATGCCGTGGCTGCGCCCGATGGTCGGCGTCAGCTTGTGCTCGAAGGCGCGCGTTTCCAGCGCCGCCAGCACGCGGTCCACATCGGCGATCAGCAGGTCGGCGGCACGCACCAGCTGGACGTTGAAGCAGGTGTCGAGCACGTCCGAGGAGGTCATGCCCTGATGCACGAAGCGCGAATCCGGCCCGACGAATTCGGCCAGATGGGTCAGGAAGGCGATGACGTCATGCTTGGTCTCGCGTTCGATCTCGTCGATGCGCTCGACGTCGAAGGTCGCCGCCCCGCCCTTCTCCCAGATGGTCCGGGCCGCGTCCTTCGGGATCACGCCCAGTTCCGCCAGCGCGTCGCAGGCATGGGCCTCGATCTCGAACCAGATGCGGAATTTGGTCTCCTGCGACCAGATCGACACCATTTCGGGGCGGGAATAACGAGGGACCATTTGCGCAGCACTCCGGATACCAGGGATTTCGACGCGCGGTTCATCTTACCCAAGCGCGCACATGCGCAGTATCATGAAGGCCGCCGTCACGAAATAGCGCTTGCACCGCGAACCGGCGGCCCAATGGCCGCCGGTTGCTGCTCGATGATCGCGCCCGGAAATTCAGGCGGCAAGAGAGGTGACCTGTACCCAGCCGGAATCGGTGGGAGCCGGCACCTTGAGACCAACAGACCCCTTTTGCCCATAGACATGCCCTGCATATTTGCGGGCAGCATGGATCTGGGTTTCGAACACTTCCGCAAAACTGAAGTCCGCCCTGCCGTGATCGGCGGATTCACAGGCGGAAATGAAGACCCGCGCCCGGAAGTCCTTGGGCACGCATTCCTCGATCTGCTGCCAGAACTGGACTGCGTTCACGAATAAGGCCGCCTTCGCGTCGCCGATGACGGGGTTGCCGTCGTCGCCCTTGTAGGCTCCATGGGCCGAAACGAAGAGGTCTTCGTCCGAGGCGAGCGAAGGCACCTTGTCATGGAACACCTGGTAACACTTTCCGAAGGTTGCGGGATGTGAGAGCGACTGCTGACGGGCAACGCCCAGCAGCTTGTCATCGTCGGTGCAGACAACGAGAATCATGGCCGTTCTCCCTCAGATATCCAGATCGGCGACGAATTCGCTGGCCTTGCTGCCCAGCTTATCGATGATCTGCTGGCGCACCTTGGAATAAATCTCGCCATCCAGGGTGAGCGTCGTGCCGCTTTTGTTGATGTTCATGCTGGAGCCCGAGTAGGAAAACCAGAGGAACTTCTTCGTCGTCTCGGTGGTCGAGAAATAGAACGAGCCGTTCTTCATGACGACCGAGCCGTTGCTCTCGTTACAAACCGATATCTGGAAGTTCCCGGCTTGCGCCGAACTGCTGTTGCTGTCCCACAGCACCAGCCCCTTCTTGCCATCGGAAAGAGCCTTGAGCGCGTCCATGGTCTCCTTGGCGATGGCGATCTCGTTCTGCGTGGCGATGGCGGCCAGGACCTTTAAAACCACCTCGTCGACGGTGAAGGTCGATCCACCCGCCTGATAGCGCTGGAAGTCGAACGCCTGGAACACCCAGCCGACCTTCGCCAGCACATCGGTGTAGAAGTTGTACCAGTCGATCGGCTTGGTCCAGCGGTCGAACTGCTTGTTGGCGGCAAGCTGCGCCAGCAGGGTTGAATTCAGCACATCCGATTTGTTCTGCGTGCCGAGACTGGCGACGAAGGACACCAGGCTGCCGGCATCGACATTGGCCGACTTTTCATTGTCCTTCAGAACCGGTGGCTGACTGCCGAGCAAGGCCAGATCGAGGCCCGAGGGATGATCGAGATCCAATGCTTTCACGAATTCAACGGGATTGGAGATGTTGAAGGGAGCGTTCATGAGAAGTCTCCTTGGCAAATGTTTGGGCAGCCGCTTCCTTTCATCGGATCGGGACGATCCGGTGTTGGAGAAACGGAAATGGATGGGCACAGGATTGATACGACGATGCGCGGAAGGACGCTGCGCACCACATCCATAAGTTGAATGTGGGTCGATACGAGCATGTCGAGAAACGACCGTAAAGCAGCGTCGCCAACTATGCTCTACGAATTACTTCCAATAAAAATGATCTTATGAAAATTAATGGCAATAATAATCACAAATATATTTCCCGCATAAGATGCGCGAAACATGAATAGATAAGTACATTCCCAGATTCACGAATCAAGAACGTCAGGTTGCATCAAGCCGTGACGGCCGTGACCGTCAGCCCCGCCTTGCGGATCGCCTCGATGCGCTCGCCGTAGCGCTCCGCCCCCGCCGAATAGACCGCCGAGCCCGCCACCAGCACATTCGCCCCGGCGGCCACGCAGGCGCCCGCTGTCTCGGGCGTCACGCCGCCGTCGATCACGATGTCCACCGGGCGCGATCCGAGCATGTCGCGGATGGCGCGGATCTTCGGCACCACGGGATGGATGAAGGACTGGCCGCCGAAACCGGGATTGACCGTCATGACCAGCACCAGATCGACCCGGTCGAGCACATAGGAGATAGCTTCCGCCGGCGTCGCCGGGTTGAGCGCCACGCCCGCGCGCTTGCCCAGGGACCGGATCGCCTGCAGCGAGCGGTCGAGATGCGGCCCGGCCTCGGCATGGACGGTGATGGCATCCGCGCCCGCTTTCGCGAAGGCTTCGAGATAGGGGTCCGCCGGGGCGATCATCAGATGGACGTCGAGCGGTTTCGCCGTGTGCGGGCGAATCGCCCGCACCACCTCCGGCCCGAACGAGATGTTCGGGACAAAATGGCCGTCCATGACATCCACGTGGATCCAGTCCGCGCCCGCCTCGTCGACCGCGCGCACCTCCTCGCCGAAACGGGCGAAATCCGCCGCGAGGATGGATGGAGCAATGAGGACGTTCTGTGTCATGGGGCATGTCCCGAGCTGAAACCTTCGCGCCGATAACACGGGCAAGGCTCCACGCCAACAATCTGTGACGGCAAGGCCGAATCCGCTCGCCTTTCGCCGGCGCCCCTCCTAATCAGGCGCTGATTGATTCAAGGGGGCATATCCATCATGCGTTTTCACAGGACACCCGGCTTCGCAACGGTCATGGCCATCGCCCTGTCCATCACGCTGCTTGCCTGCGGCGACAAGGAACCCGAGCAGCGCCAGGCCTTCATCACCTTCCTTCAAACCCGCGTGATCGACCGCCCCGGAATCCGGATACCGCGTCTCACGCCCGAGGAGGAATCCGCCTTCGGCCCCTACAAGGACCATTTCGCCGTCATCGCCGACTTCAACAGGGGCATGAACGATGAAGTGGCGAAGCCCGTGCGTGACATCCTCGACAAGGGCATGCCGCATACGATCGAAGGCCTGCTGGAACGACGAGAGGACCTGAAGATCCTGCGTGAGGCCATGGCAAGGCTGGCCGCCGCGTTGACGACGCATACCGCAAAGGCGGATGCCGCGCGCAAGGCGCTGTCTCAACCGGAGGATCTCGCCAAGGTCTATGATGCGGCTTATGCCAAAACCGTCACCGAACTGGCGGCCGCTTTCTCGGGCTCCTTTTACACCGCGGTCGACAAGTCCTTCGCCACCATCGAGCGTTTGGCGGACCTGCTCCATGCCAACCGGGACCGCATCGAGATTTCCGGTTTCATGGTGACGACCAGCGACGCCGGTCTGCAACAGAAGGTCGCCGCCGCGCTCGATGAATTCAACACCAGCCAGACGGAACTCAACGAAGCCCAGTCGGGCTTCCGAAAGCTGGCTTACGGGCGCTGATCGCCTGTTTCGCCGTCCTCGGAGTGGAGCGCCTTCAGCACCGTGGTTCCCCGGCGCTCCCCCTTGGGCTTGCGGCCCTCCACCAGCGAGGCGACCACGCCGTGCAGCGTGTGGAGATCCTGCTGGCTGAGGCTCAGCCCCTGGAAGATGTTGCGCAGGTTGCGTGACATGGTGAGGCGCTTTTCCTCGGACCGGAAGAAACCCGCCGCATCGAGTTCCTGCTCAAGGTGGGCAAAGAAGGCGTTGAATTCCTGCTTGCGCGCCGGCGGCGACTTCAGCGGCTGCGAGAAGGGCAAGGGCCGCTCGCCCGCCTGCATCCAAGCATAGCCCACCAGCAGCACCGCCTGGGCCAGATTGATGCTGGCATAGGCCGGGTTGACCGGGAAGGTGAGAATGCGATCCGCCAGCGCGATCTCGTGGTTGGTCAGCCCCGAACGCTCACGCCCGAACAGGATGCCGGCGGGAACCTTCTCCGCTTCCATGCGCCGCAGGGCCTGTGCGCCTTCCTCCGGTCCGTCGACGGGCTTCTCCTGGCCACGCTCCCGCGCCGTGGTGGCCACGAGATACGACAGGTCGGCGATGGCCTCCTCTACCGTCGCGAACACCCTGGCGCCTTCCAGCACATAAGCCGCCCCGGCGGCGAACATGGTGGCGGCGCGGCTGGGGAAATCATCGCGCGGGGCCACCAGCCGCATGTCGGACAGCCCGAAATTCGCCATGGCCCGCGCCGCCGCGCCCACATTCTCCATCAATTGCGGCGACACGAGAATGATCGCCGGTCCACCGGTCAAGACAGGCTGAGATCGATTGGTTCCGGCCACGGCACACGCTCACCATCCAAGAATGGGGTGTCTTTACGCCAAGCCGCGTCCAGCGGCTACCGCCAGACACAAGCGATGGAGGACGCACCGTATGGCGACTGTCGGCATAACGACAACACCGCACCGATCCTGCGTTCCACACCTTGGCGACGGCGGTTCTTGCGTGCTAGACGAGCCACGATTGTTTCAGGCGCATTTTCAGCCCCGCTCCCACAAGAGAAAAAGGACACGGCGCATCATGGCGAAAATCAAAGTCGCGAACCCGGTCGTCGAACTCGACGGCGACGAGATGACCCGCATCATCTGGCAGGCCATCAAGGACAAGCTCATCCATCCCTACCTCGACCTCGACCTGCATTATTACGACCTCGGGATGGAGCATCGCGACCGCACCGACGACAAGGTCACCGTGGACAGCGCTGAGGCGATCAAGAAATACGGCGTCGGCGTCAAATGCGCGACCATCACGCCCGACGAAGCCCGCGTCGAGGAATTCAAGCTCAAGAAGATGTGGAAGTCGCCCAACGGCACCATCCGCAACATCCTCGGCGGCGTGATCTTCCGCGAGCCGATCATCTGCAAGAACGTGCCGCGCCTCGTGCCGGGCTGGACCCAGCCCTTCGTCATCGGCCGCCACGCCTACGGCGACCAGTACCGCGCCACCGACTTCAAATTCCCGGGCAAGGGCAAGCTGTCCATCAAGTTCGTCGGCGAGGACGGCCAGGTGATCGAGCACGAAGTGTTCGACGCGCCCGGCTCCGGCGTCGCCATGGCCATGTACAACCTCGACGAGTCGATCCGCGATTTTGCCCGCGCCTCCATGAACTACGGCCTGGCGCGCGGCTATCCGGTGTACCTGTCCACCAAGAACACCATCCTGAAGGCCTACGACGGCCGCTTCAAGGACATCTTCCAGGAAGTCTTCGAGGCCGAGTTCAAGGACAAGTTCGCGGAAAAGAAGATCACCTACGAGCACCGCCTGATCGACGACATGGTCGCCTCCTGCCTGAAGTGGTCCGGCGGCTA
>JBEBSP010000110.1:0-9110 GCA_040394255.1 Agaricicola taiwanensis
AGATCGCCTCGGGCGTCGCCGACGGCGACGTGGTGGTGACCGCGCCGCTGCCGGACTTGAAGCCCGACACCGCCATCCGCATCGCGCGGCTGTGAGAATGGGTGATGCCGGGCTGCAAACGCCGCTTTCCTGCGCTCCGGTGCTCACCTACTGAAGTAGGCTCCGCTCCGGTGCTCGAAAAGCAACGTTTTCGCCTCGGCCTGACCCATTCTCAAACGATCTTTGAATGGGTGGGATGTTTTGACCGCGTCCCTTCCGCCCGCACCAACGGGCCTATGACCACCGTAGGATGAAAGCTTAAGCCCATGTTCCTGACCCGCATCAGCGTCGACAATCCGGTCTTCGCCAGCATGATGATGCTGGCGCTGGTGGTGATCGGCCTGTTCGGCTTCGCCCGGCTCGGCGTCGACCAGTTCCCCGATGTCGACCTTCCGATCGTGGTGGTCTCCACCGCCTACACCGGGGCCGCGCCGGAGACGGTCGAGAGCGAGGTGACGCGCAAGGTCGAGGACGCGGTCAACACCATCGGCGGCATCGACACCATCACCTCGGAATCCTACGAGGGGCGCTCGCTGGTGATCGTGCAGTTCGAGCTGGACGTCGATTCCCGCGCCGCCGCGCAGGAGGTGCGCGACCGCGTCTCGCGGCTGGAGGCCAGCTTCGCCGACGAGGTCGACACCCCGCAGATCATGCGCTTCAACCCCGACGACCAGCCGATCCTGTCGCTGGCGGTCAGCTCGGGCACGAAGACGCTGCCGCAGCTCACCTCGATCGCCAACGAGACCATCACCAAGCGTCTCGGCATGGTCTCCGGCGTCGGCCAGACCACGGTGGTCGGCGGCTCGGAGCGGCAGGTGGCCGTCATGGTCGCGCCGGAGCGGCTCGACGCGCTCGGCATCAGCGTCACCGAGGTGATGGAGGCGATCCGGCGCGAGAACCAGGACATCGCCGCGGGCGACATCCAGTCCGGCATCAACCAGCGCATCATCACGGTCGAGGGCCGGCTGGACGATCCGGAGGATTTCAAACGGATCATCGTCGCCCAGCGCGGCGGCCATCCGGTCTATCTCCACGAAGTGGCCGAGGTGATCGACCAGGGGGCGGAACTGACAAGCCGCGCGCTCTACAACGGCGCACCGGCGCTGGGCATCGACATCGTCAAGACGCAAGGGGCGAACACCGTGCAGGTGGCGCGCGACCTGCGGACCGAGATTGGCAAGCTGTCGGTGGAGCTCAACGCCGAGGACATCTCGCTGAAGATCTCGCGCGACAATTCCACCGCCATCACCAATTCCGTCACCGACGTGCAGAACACGCTGATCGAGGGCGGCCTCCTGACCATCGCCATCGTGTTCCTGTTCCTCAATTCCTGGCGCTCGACCGTCATCACCGCGCTGACCCTGCCGATCTCGGTGATGGGCACCTTCGCGGTGATCTATTTCCTCGGCTTCACGCTCAACACCATGACGCTGATGGCGCTGTCGCTGGCCATCGGCATCCTGATCGACGACGCCATCGTGGTGCGCGAGAACATCACGCGCCACCTCGCCATGGGCAAGAGCCATTACCGCGCCGCGCTGGAGGGCACCAACGAGATCGGCCTGGCCGTGCTGGCGACGACGCTCTCCATCGTGGCGGTGTTCCTGCCGGTGGCCTTCATGGGCGGCATCATCGGCCGCTTCTTCCTCCAGTTCGGCGTCACCGTCTCGGTGGCGGTGCTGATCTCGCTGTTCGTCGCCTTCACGCTCGACCCCATGCTGTCCAGCGTCTGGTATGATCCGCACGCCCACAGGGGCGCGAAACGCGGCCCCGTCGGACGGCTCGTGGGGCGCTTCGACGATGGCTTCGAGCGGCTGTCGGGCGGCTACCGGCACGTCATCCGCTGGAGCTTGCGGCACCGCTTCGCGATGATGCTCGCGGCGGGCGCGGTCTTCATCGGCAGTCTTTTCCTCGTGCCGCTGATCGGCGGCGAGTTCGTGCCGCCGGGCGATCAGGGCGAGTTCGCGGTCAAGGTCGAGGCGCCGCAAGGGGCTTCGCTGGACTACACGGTCGCCAAGGTGGCCCAGGTCGAGGCGGCGCTGCGCGAATTCCCCGAGGTGTCCGGGCTCTACAGCACCGTCAACGCCAGCGGCGCGCGTGGCTTCAACGAGGCCAACATCCACGTTTCCATGGTGCCGAAGGCGGAGCGCAAGCGCACGCCGCTCGACCTCGCCGAGCCGCTGCGCCAGCGGTTCACCGCCATCGCCGGGGCGACCATCTCGGTCAACCAGCCCGGCGCGGTCGGCGGCGAGGGCAACACCAAGCCGCTCCAGCTCAGCCTGCTGGGCGACAGCACCGAGGAGCTGAAGCGCCTGTCCACCGAGATCATGACGGCGCTGGAGGCGATCCCCGGCGCGGTCGAGGTGGACTCCTCCATGGAGGACGAGCGCCCGACGCTGGCGGTGCGGGTGCGCAAGGAAGCCGCGAGCGATCTCGGCGTCTCGCTCCAGACCATCGGCGATACGCTCCGGCCCCTGATCGCGGGCGACGCCGTTTCGGTGTGGAACGCCCCCAACGGCGAGACCTACGACGTCATGGTGCGCCTGCCCGCCGACCAGCGGCAGAACGCGGATTCGCTGCGCAATCTCCTGGTGCGCTCGTCCAAGACCGGCGCGGAGGGCCAGGCCATCAACGTCCATCTCGACCAGGTGGCCGACATCGTGCCCTCGGTCGCGGCGGACACCATCAGCCGCAAGGACCTGAGGCGGCAGGTGCTGATCTCGGCCAATGTCTCCGGACGGGCGCTGGGCGAGGTGACGGCGGACCTCAACACGGCGCTGGCCCGGATCGAGCTGCCGCCCGGCTACCGCATCGTGTTCGGCGGCGACACCGAGAACATGCAGGACAGCATCGGCTATGCGGTGCAGGCGCTCGGCCTCGCCGTGATCTTCATCTACCTGATCCTGGCCTCGCAGTTCGGCTCGTTCCTTCAGCCCTTCGCCATCATGGCGACACTGCCGCTGTCGCTGGTGGGCGTGCTGCTCGGCCTGCTCGCCACGGGATCGACGCTCAACATCTTCTCCATCATCGGCTTCATCATGCTGATGGGTCTCGTCACCAAGAACGCCATCCTCCTGGTGGATTTCTCCAACCAGGAGCGGGCGCGGGGCCTCTCGCTGCACGACAGCCTGGTCGAGGCCGGGTCGGTGCGGCTGCGGCCCATCGTGATGACCACGCTGGCCATGATCTTCGGCATGCTGCCGCTCGCCCTCGGCCTCGGCGAGGGCGGCGAGCAGCGCGCCCCCATGGCCCATGCGGTGATCGGCGGGCTGATCTCCTCCACCGTGCTGACGCTGGTCGTGGTGCCGGTGATCCTGAGCTATCTCGACGGCTTCCAGCGCCGCATCGCGCGGTTCCTGCCGAAGGCGCCGGTGGAGACCGAACCGAACGCGCAGGTGTAGACCCTCCGGCGGCGAAAAGCCGCTCTTGCGCTCATTGTGTCGACAATATACTTATTACGGGACATAAGTGTCGTCACAATGAGCCTTGCCGAGGACCGCGCCGGCCCCCGAATACAGGCCATGCGGGAGAAAACCTCGATGCAACAGCAATCCCAACCCATCCGCCTGTTCTGGCAGCCCGGCTGTTCGGCCTGCGTCGCCATCAAGGAGATGCTCACCGAGCAGGGAATCGCGTTCGAATCCGTCAACGTCCTGGAAAACCAGGCCGGACTTGAAGAGATGCAGCGCCGCGGCATCATGGCCCTGCCGCTGGTGTTCCGCGGCGAGGACATGGTGTTCGGCCAGTCGCTGGACGATGTCGCCAAATTCGTCGGCGTCGACCGAGGCATGGGCCGCCTGTCCTCGAAGGTGCTGATGGGCAAGCTGACCCAGGTGCTCGACATCGCGCTCGGCCTGATCGAACAGGAGCCGGAGGACAAGCTGCTGCAGCGGCTGATCCCCGAGCGCCCGCGCACCATCCGCGAGGTCTCGTCCCACATCTTCCAGATCGCCGAGGCCTTCATGGCGGTGATGGACAAGGGGCTGCTGGACAGCCGGATCATCATCAACGACCGCTACGTCCATCTCGACACCAAGGCCAAGATCCTCACCTACGCGCGCGGCGTCCGGGCGGACCTCGCCGCCTGGATCGCGGCCAATCCGGACATGGGCGGCGAGCGGCCGGTCAAGACCTATTACGGCGAGCAGCCCGCCTCGCAGATCCTGGAGCGCACCACCTGGCATTCGACCCAGCACACCCGCCAGCTCGATCATGTGCTGTCGAAGCTGATCGGCACGCCCAGCGCCATGGACCCGGCGATCTACGAGGGGCTGCCGATGCCGAAGGAACTGTGGGATTGAGGCCATTCGAGAACGGGTGATGCCGGCCTGCAAACGGCCTGACCCCGTCTCGAACGATCTCAAACGCCGGTCGCGAATGAAACACCAAGCCTCGCCGCTCAAGGCCGGGGCACAGCGGGAGAAGCGCCATGCAGCAACAGCAACAGCCGAACGAGACCATCCGTTATTTCTGGCAGCCGGGCTGCTCGGCCTGCGTCAAGGTCAAGGAGATGCTGACCGAGTACAACATCCCCTTCGTCTCCATCAACGTGCTGGAGGACCCTTCCGGCATGGAGGAGTTGCAGCGCCGGGGCATCCGGGCGCTGCCGATCGTGCTGCGTGGCGAGGAGATGACCTTCTGCCAGTCGCTGGACGATGTCGCCAGGTTCATCGGCGTGACCCGGAACGTGCAGCGCCTGCCCTCCGACGTTCTGGAGAAGAGGTGGTCCTATGCCCTCGACCGGGCGCTGGAGATCATCGAAAGGATGCCCGAGGCGCGGCTTGGCGAGCGGGCCTTCCACGAGCGCCCGCGCAGCCTGCTGGAGCTGTCGTACCACGTGTTCCAGATACCCGAGGCCTTCATGGCGGTGATGGACAAGGGGCTGGAGGACACGCGTCCGATCGTCAACGGCATCTATCCCCATCTCGACACACGCGAGAAGGTGCTGGCCTATGCGCGCGGCATCCGGTCCGATCTCGCCGCCTGGTTCGCCGCCAACCCCGAGCGGGGCGCGGGCCGCACGGTCAAGACCTACTGGGGCATGCAGCCGGCCGAGCAGCTGCTGGAGCGCTTCACCTGGCATTCGACCCAGCACACCCGCCAGATCGACCACGTGCTGTCCGAGGAAACCGGCGCTCCGAGCCTGATCGACGCGTCGGTCTATGAGGGACTGCCGCTGCCGAAGGGCATGTGGGACTGAGGGAAAATGGGTGAGCCGGGCTGCAAACGCCATTTTTCTGCGCTCCGGTGCTCACGTACTGATGTACGCTCCGCTCCGGTGCTCGAAAGTTGACGTTTTCGCCACGGCCTGACCCATTTTCACAACGCCGCCAAGGCCGTTTTTAAATCCTCTGGCGTGTTGATGTTGAAGAAGGGATCGCGGCCGCCCTCGTCGGCGAAAACCACGGCGGCATGGTCGCGCCGGATCACCCAGTCGATGACCGAGCAGGGCTCGTCCGTCAGCTCGCGCGCCAGCGCTTCCTCGACGCCGGGCGGCCAGAGGCCGACGGCGGGGTGCAGCCGGCCGCGCGAGGCGGCGATGACGATCCGTCCGGGCGCATGGACCGCCGCGAAGCGGGCGGCCAGATCGGCGGGCAGGAAGGGGGTGTCCGCCGGAACGGTGACGAGCCCTTTGCTGCCGGGGGCCTGCCCGCGCGCCCAGATGAGACCGGCGAGCACGCCCGCCAGCGGGCCGCGATAGCCGGGCAGGGTGTCCGGCACGACCTCAAGGGCGAGCCCGGAAAAACGCGCCGGGTCGCCATTGGCGTTGAGGATCAGCCGGTCGACCTGCGGGCCGAGCCGTTCGGCCACATGGGCGGCAAGCGGGCGGCCGGCAAGCTCGATCAGGCTCTTCTCCGCGCCCATGCGGCGCGACTGCCCGCCCGCGAGGATGACGCCGATGAGGCCCCCCGCCTCAGGCACAGTCGGTCAACGCCAGCGTGGCGTGGCCGGTGGCGCTGGCGGCCTCCGCGAAGCAGGTTCCGATCCCGATCAGCACGGGGGCCGAGCCCAGCGCCGCGCCGTCGGCCGCCAGCCCCGCCAGCGTCGTGCCGTGCAGGCGCTCGTCCGGGCGCGAGACGCCCTCGGCCACCACCACCGGCGTCGCGGCGTCCAGCCCCTTCGCCATGAGGCGCGCCGCCAAATCCTTCGAGGTGCGCGCGCCCATGTAGACCACCAGCGTCGTGCGCGGATCGGCGAGGCCCTGCCAGTCGAGGTCCTTCGGCAGCGCGCCGTCGCGGGCGTGGCCGGTGACGAAGCGCACCGACTGGGCGCGGTCGCGGTGGGTCAGCGAGACGCCGAGCCTGGCGGCGAGGGCGAAGGCGGCGGTGATGCCGGGCACGACCTCCACGGGGATGCCGGCCCGGTCAAGCTCGGCGATCTCCTCGCCGGCGCGGCCGAAGATCATGGGATCGCCGGATTTCAGCCGGACCACATGCTTGCCCTGCCGCGCGAGGCGGATCATCAGCGCGTTGATGTCGTCCTGGCGGCAGGATGTCTTGCCGCCGCGCTTGCCGACCAGCATGCGTTTCGCCTCGCGGCGGGCCAGCTCCAGCACGTCGTCGGAGACGAGATCATCGAACAGGATGACGTCGGCCGCCTGCAGCGCGCGCATGGCCTTGATGGTGAGGTGCTCGGCGTCGCCCGGCCCCGCGCCGACCATGGTGACGCGCCCGCGCGCATGGGTTTCGCCGCGGGCCTCGTCGATCAGGGCGTCGACCACGGCCTCGTCCTCGACGGCGCGGGAGAAGGCCAGATCGGAGAAGCGCTCCCAGAAGCGGCGGCGCTCGGCCCCCGGCTTGAGCGCCTCCAGGGTGCGGGCGCGGATGCGCATGGCCAGATCCGCCCAGTCGGTCAGCGCCTTCGGCAGCATGGCCTCGACCCGGCGGCGCACGTTCTGGCCGATGATGGGGGCCGCCCCCGTGGTGGAGATGCCGACGACCACCGGTGAGCGGTTGACGATGGAGCCGAACTGGAAGCCGCAGAACGCGGGCTTGTCGATGACGTTCCAGGCGGTGCCGGCGGCCCGCGCGGCCTCGGCGAAGGCCTGGGCTTCGGCGTCATCCCCGGCGTCGCAGATGGCGACACTGACGCCGGCAAGGTCGGCTGGCGTCCAGGCGCGACGGACGATGGTCAGGACGCCGGCGGCTTCCAGCCCGGCCATCTCGTGATCGGGCTCGGCGGCGTAGACCTCGACCTTCGCACCGGCGGCGGCCACCAGTTCGGCCTTCCAGGCGGCGGCGTCGGTGCCGCCCGCGACCAGGGCGCGCCGGCCCTCCAGCGTCAGGAAGACCGGCAGCACGGCGAGCGCCGCCATCCGCGCGGGCGCGGCCTCAACCGGTTTTCTGGAGCGTATGTCCATCGCACAGCCTCTTGATTTCCGAACGGCAGGAACCGCAATTGGTCCCGGCCTTCAACACCTCGCCGATCGCCTCGACCGTCACCGCCGCGCCCGATGCGATGGCGGCGACGATCGCGTTCACCCCGACGTCGAAGCAGGAGCAGACCGTCGCGCCCGGGTCGGCGACATCGGCTCCCGCCCGGCCGGCCAGCAGGCGCAGGCGGTCCTGCGGCTCGACCACGCCGCCATCCAGCTGATCGATTGCCCAGGATCGCGATACGGGAACAGGCTCGGGCGCGACGAAGAGCGCCGCCGCGAGGCGGCCTTCGTCGAACACGGCGAGCCGGTAACGACCGTTCGCGCTGTCCTTATACGCCAGAATATTGGCTTTGTCACTAAATCCAAATAGATTCTGTGCAAATGCTGCCCAGTCGTCCGGCGCTTCGATGTCCGCCAGCTCCAGCCGCCAGCCGCCCCTGGCGCGGGCCAGCGCCGCATAGGCAAGATCGGGCATGGCCGGTTTGCCCCTTGTGACGGCGAAACCGTACCAGGCGGCGGGGCAGGGCGTGACGTCCACCGGCGTCAGCTTCAGCCCCGGCTGGCCCGAGACGGGATCGGTGCGCGGCGCGACGGCGGCGTCGATGCGGGCGGACGGTGCGTATTCGGATGTCCAGTGCATGGGAACGAAGACCGAGCCGCGCCGCTGGCGGTCGGTCACCAGCGCGCGGACCAGCGCGCCGCCGTGGTCGCCGGCGATGCGCACGAGGCCTGCGGGCGTGACGCCGAGGCGGGCGGCGTCGTCCGGGTGGATCTCGGCGAAGGGCTCGGCGATGTGGCTCGTCAGCCGCGCGGTCTTTCCGGTGCGGGTCATGGTGTGCCACTGGTCGCGGATGCGGCCGGTGTTGAGGCTCATGCGGGCGTCGCGCGGATCGGACCGCACCGGTGTCGGCACGAAGCGGGCCTTGCCGTCGGGGGTGTGGAAGCCGCCCTCGGCGAAGAAACGGCCGCCGACCGTGGGCGGCGTGCCGCCGCGCGGCGCGGGCCATTGGAAGGGCTCCATGCTGTCGTATCCGGCATCGGTGATGCCTGCCGCCGCGCCGATATCGAAGTCGCGGGCGCCGTCATTCTCGAAGGCGGAGAGCGCGGCGTGTTCGCGGAAGACGGCGGCGGGGCGCTGGTAATCGAAGGCCGCGCCGAAGCCCATGCGCCGGGCGACTTGCGTGATGATCCACCAGTCGGGCCGCGCCCTGCCGGGCAGCGGCAGGAAGCGCCGCTGGCGCGAGATGCGGCGCTCGGAATTGGTCACCGTGCCGTCCTTTTCGCCCCAGGCGGCGGCGGGCAGCAGCACATGGGCGAGGGCGGCGGTGTCGGCCCCGGTCACCACATCGGAGACCACGACGAAGGGACAACGGGCGAGGGCATCACGGACCCGGTTGGCGGCGGGCATGGAGACCACCGGATTGGTGCCCATGATCCAGATCGCCCTGACGCGGCCGTCGCCCACGGCGTCGAACAGGTCGACCGCCTTGAGGCCAGGGCCTTGCGCCATGCGCGGCGCATTCCAGAAGCGCGCCACGCGGTCGATGGAGGCGGCGTCGAAGTCCATATGGGCGGCGAGCTGGTTGGCGAGGCCGCCGACCTCGCGTCCGCCCATGGCGTTGGGCTGGCCGGTGACGGAAAAGGGGCCCATGCCGGGCCGTCCGATGCGGCCCGTCAGGAGGTGGCAGTTGAG
>JBEBSP010000111.1:0-8885 GCA_040394255.1 Agaricicola taiwanensis
CGGATGCCGAGACGGCTGCCCACGACTTCGCCGATCTCCACGAAGAAGCCCGGCTCGCCGCGCAGGATACGCCCTTCGTCCAGCACTTCCAGCCAGTCATCGGTGGCGAAAGCGATGGCGTCATCCTTGCCGATGTCCTCGACGAGCAGGCTTCCGTTGGCGACATCGAGAAGCGTGCTGCGGTGGATGGCGTTGTCGCGCGACCATTTCAGCCAGATGGTGTCGGTGCCGACCGTACCGCCGAGATGCACTTCGACGCGGTAGAGGTGGTTTTCCAGGCTTCGGTAGCCGCCGGCGGCGGGCAGTTCGCAGGGGCTTGCTTCTGCCGCCGCCTCGCTAGCCTTGGCGATCAGCGTGAGCGGTGGGCCCTTGTCCGGCGACCAGCCTGCCGGGAAGGACTTACACATGGGTGGGGCGGTCAGCTCGCCGCTGGCGATCAGTGGTTGCAGCGGCAGCAACTTCACCTGCCAGATCACCTGCGTCCGCAAGGCCGAGTCCGGTCCGCCGAGCGCGACATCCGCGATATGGGGAACCTCCAGCGCGGTGATCTCGCGTTCCCAGACATCGAGATAGGCCAGATAGCTGCCGTTGGCGCCGGGCAAGGTCGCGCCCGGCAGCGAGGGCTGTGTCAAGGCGGAGGCCAGGCCGATGACGGTCTTGGTGGTGCTGGCGCCAAGTGTGATGTTGAAGGTCAGGCGCTGGCGGCCGAGATTGCCATCCTGCGCGGCCTGGATGCTCGCGACTTTCGCAAGGCCCGACAGCGGGTTTGCCAACGGACCGATCCATTGCCCGAGAGCGAGGCGTGGACCGGCGCTGACCTCCCAGATGGTGCCCGCACCGCTGCCGGATATTTTCGTCAGTGTCGTGGGCATGGCCGTATAGTCGACCAGAATGCCGTCCACATAGGCGCGGCCTTCGCCGATGATCAGGTCAGTCCCCGGCGATCCGGGCGCCGGTGTCAGCGCGAAGCCCGGTGCCGCTTCCGGCATGCCGGTGGGGCCGATGACGTCGCGGTTCGTCGTGCGCGCGGCATGGTGGCCGATGTCAACCAGTTCGTTCCAGTCAGCATCGAGATGGACGCGGCCCTGTTGCTGCCGGACGGCGCTGAAGTTCTGCTCGCGACGGAATGTGTCGCGCGTGTAATCCCCCGTCATGGCCTTGCTTCCTTACGTTTCGAAGATGATGCCGGCCGTGAGGCCGAAGGGCAGATATTCGTCGAGCGCGTCGCGCAGATTGGCGAGGCGCATGGGGTTGGTGAGGCCGTTCATGGCCCCCATCTCGCGCCCGCCTTCTCCGCCTTCCGTGATTTCAGGCGGGCAACGCCGCGCCAGTTGGGCGAAGGCGTAGTGCTCCGCGAAGGTTGACGTGAAGGCCGGCTGCACTCGTTCTCGGATCGCCTGTTCATCGGCTGGCGAGAAGGCAGCCTGAAGCCTCTCTTTCGTTTGAGCGATCTGGAGATCGGGCGCGCAGCGGTAGCGGCGTGGTGTGCGCGAACCTTCGGGCACGTAGGAGAATCGCAGGCAGCCCTGTTGCCGTCGGGCGATGGTGAGCGAGCCGGTGAAGATCGAATCGTCCGCCTCAATGGTGCGTCCGGCAACGCGTCCGAACACCGTGACACGGCCAAGCACGAGATCGGCGTCGGGCGCGTCGATCATCACGGGCATGGCCGCTGGATCGCCATCGGCAATGCGGTCTTCACCGATGATGGAATCGCAGATCGAGAGAACACCTGCCGCGTCCCCCGCTTCGATGGCGCCGATGATGGCATGGTCGAGCCGTATGTCGAGGCGGGTGTTGCTGGCGAGAACGGCCATTCCGGTTGCCAGCTCCGCCGCGCCCAGGCCGTATGTGCCGTGGCGCAATTCCAGTCTGCCGAGATCGCCATCCTCGATCAGCACGGCGCCTTCCAGCAAAAGGCCGTCGAGGATCAAGGTTCCCCCTGTTTCGCTGGCCTGCGCCGTTCCCTTGACGTGGAGGTCGCTCGCGATGTGCGGCCGGCGGTCCTGAGGACTGAGAATGCCGGCCGTGCGCCGCCGCGCTCCACCGCCGATGTCCTCCGCCGGCCAGCCTGCCGCCACGATGGCAAGATGTGCTCCGCCGGGGATGTCGATGAGGTGATCGGCATCGGTCAGATCGTCGGTGTAGCTGGCGCTGTCGAGAAGCGCGATGATGCCACGTGCGCCTGCTACGGCTCGCGCGTTCCAGAGTTCGATCGCCTCGGCCAGTGAGCCGACCACGGGGCCGCCCTGATCCGGGTCGTTGGTGACCTCCTCGGCCCGGCGCGTCACGCCGATCTGCCAGAGGGGAGTGGGGGCATCCTCGGTGAGGAAGGGCTCCATCCAGCTTGCGACGGCTTCACGCCGGTCGGTGGGGCCACCACCGATGTCGTGCGGCGCGCCGAAGGCGTAGGCGACCTCGACCAGTTTCTGCTCGTCACTGGCATGAAGGGAGAGACGGCCGAGTTCGGGGTCAAAATGGACGTGCCCCGCTGCGACGGGTCGGTTCCAGGCCGTGTTGCCGCCCTCGATCCGGTCTTCCAGATTGCAGCAATGCAGCTTTGCCAGCGGTATTTCCGTGCCGTCGAGCCGTACTTCGATCACCGGCCGGGTGAGGAAATAGCGGCCTGCCCTCGCCGCCCCCGCGCGCAGGCCATCGAGATCGGCCGCGAGCGCGCGCCGCCGCAGCGGGACGGGCATATTGGCTTCGGTGGAGAGCTGCCCGATGGCGCTTTCCGTGCGCTGGCGGTTGAACAGCCGCAGGGAGCGCCCCGCTGGGTCGAGCAGGCGGAAGCCCGGTCCGATCGCCGCCTCGCGCGGGATGATGCCGCCGAGGTAGCCGCTCGTTCCATCATAGGCGAAGGGCAGCGAGAAACTCTGGATGCGCCAGACGAAGAGGCCGAGGTTGGGAATATTGTAACGGCCCTGTCCCTTGGCGATGTCGCGCACATCCACGCTTTGGGCGGCGGTTTCGAAGGGGCTTCCGATGAGCGAGGCCGCATCGGCGTCGCGCAGGCTGACGGTGGCGAGATTGCCCAGGCGGACGTGGTTGACGTTCTGCGCCTGGATCAGGCGGCGGAAGAATTCCACGCCCACGGCGGGCCAGCCGGTGACGTCGCGGGCCAGCTGTTCGATGACGGCCAGGGTACCCTTGGCCTGTCGGTAGGACAGGGTGTTGGCGACATAGGCGCGCAGCGAGCCGTCGCCGAAGGGGCGCAGCATGCGCGCGCCCACGAGGTCGCCGATGTAGGGCACGACCCAGTCTTCGCAGGTCTCGATGAACCAGTTGTCGTAGAGGGCGTCGATGTCGCCTTCCACCACCTCCAGTTCGCTTGCCAGTATCTCCATCAAGGCCTGAAGCTGGCGGCCTTCGTTGGCGTCGCTGGCGCGTATGTGGCCGGGCAGCAGACGGTAGAGCCGGTCGAGTGAGGTGTCACGCATGGTCGCCCTCCACGGTCAATTCGATGCCGGCCTCGAAGAGGCAGAGAAGTTCTGCGGGTTCGATATCCGGGGGGGCGCTGGTGGCCGCAAGGCGTGCGGTCCGCGCGGGCAAGACGGTGGCCAGGGTTGCCGGGGCGTCGGGATTGGCCTCGTCATAGGTGGCGAAGGCATCGAGATCGACCCAGGCGACACCGGGCACGTCCTGGATTTCGGCGATGACGGCGGCGGCGCTGACCGGTTCGGCCAGCGATGCGGCACCGTAGCCGAAGGCTTCCATCAGTCTGGCTGTTATGGCTTCCCGAACGGCATCGGCGAGGTAGCGCGGATCGTGCGCCACCTTGGCGGAGAGGCGGAAAAAGCGCGGCGTGTGGGGCGCGATGATCAGCGTCTGGCCGGGGTCACGGCGCCGGTCGACAGCTTCGGCGAGGCTGGTCAGGGTCTTGTCGGCGGCGGCGAAGACGCCTTCCGTGGCAGGTGAAACCGTCAGATGAATGAGGCGCTTGCGCCCGCGCCAGAGGGTGCTGGCCCTGGCCTTGCCGATGCCGGCGAAGGAGCGCGCGAAGTCCTCGTAATCGGTCAGCGAGACGATACGGCCGAGCGTGCGCACGCTCTGCGGTCCGCGCGTGCGGGCTTCGTCGAGGGGTTCGGCTCCGGCCGCGCCTTTCGCGGCGAGCAGGTTGGTGACGGCGCGGATGCCCAGGGGCCTCGTCTTCAGAAGCGTCAGGCTTTCCTCGCCGACCTCGCCCTCGGTGCCCATGCCGCTGCGGTAGGAGGCTGTGACGTTGAGCGCGCCGGTGGGTAGGCGCTTGCCGTGGATGCCGTCGCCGAAGACCACGCGGGTGGTGCCGTCGTCGTCGATGCGGACGATGTAGACCTCGTCGTCGGGTCCGGCATCGTAGAGCGAGGCTGTTTCGGTCCAGAGGATGCCGTCGACACGCACCTCCAGCGTGGTGACCGTGCCGGAATTCGTGGCGGCGGAGATGAAGGTCAGGGGCGGCTTCGCCAGCTTGAAAGCCTGGTTCACCAGCGTGGCGTCGCCGCTGCCGAGCGCTTCGGGCTTGTGCTCGCCGTGGGTCGCCGGCGCGACGTTGGCGTTCACGCGCAAGGAGGTGCGTTTGTAGGAATAGGCAAGGCCGTCGGTGAAGCTCAGCCGGGTGAAGCCGCCGACGTGGATGACGTCGTTCAGCAGGCAGGTCTCGCCGTCGGTCACGCCCGGCGCATCGGAGCGTTCGCCCACCAAGGATACTGAAATCCCAGGCTTCAGGTCGAGATAGAGGCCGTCGAGGGAGACCTCGTCGCTGTCGGCCTCGATGGCCTCGGTGATCGGCAGGCCCCCCAGGGTCAGCGCTTCGCTGCCGACCTTGGCCACGGCGGTGCGGAAATCGAAGAGGCCGAAGCCCGGCTGGAGCACGTCGTTGTTGCCCCAGACGTCAAGAGCATCACCGTTTGGATCGCGTAGCGTCAGGCCGGTCGCCCTGCCGCTCAGGGCAAAATCGGCGCGGGACTGGGTGGCCGAACGGGCGATGCGGAAAGCTCGGGTTTCGCCCGAGGGGGTTTCGAACAGGGCCCAGCCTTCGGGGACGGCTTCGGTGACCTCGCGCTCCAGGAAGACATGGGCGTCGGTCAGGGGATTGCCTTGCGAATCCGACCAGACGGATCGCGGATTTCCGCTGGGTTCCCAGGAGGTCTTGTAAGGATCGCTTCCGGTCCCGCCCCGGGTTTCGTCGGGCTTGGCGAGGGTCTCCCACTTGGGAGCGGCATGGCCGAAGAAGGCCACGCTCTGGCGCAGGACGTAGAATCCGGGGTTGGCCTCGCCCAGCGCAGGCGCTGAAATCTCAGGGGTTTGGCGGAACAGGCGCATCAGCTTGACGCGCGGCCAGGCCTGGATGCGCACGAAGGCCGAAAGCGAGGCGCTGGACCAGGTGGCGCGGCGCACGACGCTCTGCGCGGTCGTCGCATTGAACGCCACGGGCTGCACATTCAGCCGCCCGAGCCGCAGCTTGGCGGGCCGGAATCGCAGCTTCGGCGGCTTCAGCGGCCGGGGCGCGGCGTCGATGCCGCCGAGCTGGACGCGGGTCAGGCTGTGGTCGCGGTCCTCGGCGACACCATCGATGCGGAAAGGTCGGGTCCGGACCTTTTCGATCGCGCCGTCGGCGTCGCGCCGGACGGCCACCGACAGGATGCGGCCTCCGGGCGCGAGGCCGAGCCCGATGCCGCGGATCTCGATGTGCTCGACGCGCAGGCCCTTGATGACGGGTTCGATCTCCGGGTTGAGGGCGGCGTCCTCGGCGAGGTCGGCCAGCACGGCGGCGAGGTCGAGGCCGGGGGTCGCGGGCAGGTAGTCGGCGGCGTTTCCTTGCGTGATCGCGACGAGGTCGGCGGGGTCCTCGTCCGAGAGGTCGACAGCGGTGTCGATGTCGAGCAGGTAGAAGGTCCCGTTGCCGGCGTCGTCCTCGTCGCCCTCCTTCCAGAACATGGCAAGGTTCTGCGGCCGCTCGGTGCGGGCGGGGATGGCGTTCCATTCGGCGCGGGCGGTGATCGTCTCGACCGTCTCGAAGATCTGCGGCCTCTCCGAGGGTTTCTTGGGTACGCTCATGACTTGCGTGCCCGCCGGCACATCCACCACGCGGTAGGGATCGTCGGAGCTTTCGACCGTGAAGGCGAGGCTGGCGGAGGCGGCGACGCCGGGGCGCAGCTCGTAGTCGATGGCGCGGGACAGCTCCAGCACCGACATGCGTTCGGTGGCGGTGCGGATGTAGCCCTCGTTGGCGATGCGCTCCTGATAGAAGGTCAGCACGTCGAGCGAGCAGGCGAAGGCGTCGATCAGCGCCACGGTCGGGTCGTCGGCGGTGCGGACGGTCAGGCTCTTCAGCGGACGGCTGGCGACGCCGGTGGCGCGGTCGGTGACGGTGGCGCGGGGGATGGCGTGCAGCATGCGCGCGGTGAAATCGCCGTGGGCGCCGATGCGGTAGCGGATGGCATCGAGCGCGGGTCGGTTGTCGGGACGTTTCGCCTTCAGGTCCGGGCCGTCGCAGGGGCTCTTGACGCCGCGTCCGTGGCAACTGTCGCTCATCATCCGCCCTCCATGGCGAAGCGCAGCCGTCCGCGCTCGGGTGCGTTGGGGTCGTTGTCGAGCCGCGCCACCTCGCGCCGCCCGACCGGGATGACGCCGTCTTCGGTGTAGTCGGTGCTCTGGTCGTCGAGGCGGCGGAAACGGCCGGTCTCGTCGAAACCGTCGATCTCCATGCCGATCCAGCGCACGCCGGGCACGGCCATGGCGGCGGCGATGATCGGGCTCATCAGCACGGGCTGGCCGAAGGTGAAGCTGTCGGGGTGGAAGAAGCCCAGCGTGCCGTCCGGCCGCACGCCGGAGCTGAAATGGGTCAGCAGGCCTTCCTCCACATGCTCGGCGTAATGACCGGGCGCGACGCAGACCACCATCTGGATGTCCAAGGGCACGAAGGCCGGCGGCTCGATCTCGATGTCGTGGCCCGCCAGCCGGAACGGCTCCAGGAAGGCAACCATCTCCGCCTCGAAGGCGGCGTCGACCTCGCGGCCCCCGGCGCGGTCGATCGCGATGAACAGGGTGTGCCAGCTTCCGGTCCAGCGCCGCTCGGCGACCGCGCGCTGCACCTCGGGGTGCTTCTCGGCGAAACGGGCGTAGTCCTCGGCGGTGACGGCGCGTTTCTGTTGCTTGAAGGCGCGCGGGGCGGCGAGCTTGATGGCCGTCAGGGTTTCGCGGTCCGCGCCGCCGGTGGCGGGCAAGGGGTTGGTGACGCCGAGGATCAGGTCCGGATCGTCGGTGACGATGTGGCCGAGCGCGCCCGCGCCGATGCGGCCCGAAGCCCCGCTGCCGGTGCGCAGACGGGCCAGATAGCGCGCGCCCGGCACCGGGCCCTTGCCGAAGCGGCCGTCGCCGAAGCGCAGGTCGGCGCCGCCGTCGTTGCGGCTTTCCACCACGAATTCGGCGGCGAAGCGGTCGGACAGCAAGAGGTCCGATCGCGGCAGCCAGGTCTCGCCGCCGCCGTGCAGGGTGAGCGCGGGCAGGGCTTCGGCGGGGTTCTGGGCAAGCGCGTCGCGGGCGGGCGCCAGACGCGCCGACAGGGCATCGTAGGGTACGGCGCGGGTCACCGGCGCGTCGGTTACGGCGGGGCGGAAGCTCCCTTTGACGGGCACGGTGTCCGGCTTCACGCCGTTGCGGCCCACGAGGTCGCCGTGCAGGGAGTTCGCCGCCACGGCGGGATCGGCGGTGTTGGCGAAGGCATAGTCGAGCGTGCGGCCATGGTCGGCCAGCACCACGTTGCCGCGCGCGACGGAGCCCGGCTTTGCGCCGCCGGTGAGGTTGAGCGGGAAGGCGAGGGCGTCGGCGAGGTGCCAGCGCACCTCCAGCACGGGCGGGTCGTCCACCGGATCGACGAGCGCGCGCGGCGTCTCGATCAGGCGCACGGCCTGGCGGTGCGCCGGGTCGGCCGGATCGTCCGCCGTGCCGCCGAGCGGGATGCGTTCCTCCAGGATCAGGACATCGCCCGCCTCCAGTTCCGTGTCCGCCAGCGTGCCGACGAGATGGGCGACGGTCGTGCCTTTCGGCAGGCAGCAGTTCGTGCCGTTCCAGGTGTGGAAGCGCAGCTCGTTGCGGGCGGCCTTCAGCCGGATCACCGGCTCCATGGTCTCGAACACGCGGACACCGGCGCGGATCAGCTCTCCGATGAGTTGCGGATCGGGCGCGAGGCCGGCCTCCAGCGTGCCGAAGCCCCTGTCGGCGGGAGGGCGGGTCAGCACCATGGCGCCTTTCGGCAGCAGTGGCGGGTCGCTGCGTTCGGCGTCCCGCGCCGCGTCGACGGCGAGGAAGGCGCGGGCGTTGCAGCCCTCGCCGATGCCATAGCCCAGGAGGCGGGCGTGGCGTCTGGCCGAGGCGCGCAGTCTTGCGCGCGACAGATAGGCTTCCGTCGCCACGGCGTCCTGATAGTAGCTCGCCATGTCGGCGCCGTAGGCCAGCGTCTCCACCAGCGTGACGCCGAGGTCGGCCGGGCTGCGCTCGGTCCAGGCCGGGATGGTCACCGCCATGCGGTCGAGCATCAGGCGGCGAAAGCTTTCGTAGTCCTTGGCGAGGTAGCTGATGGCGGGACCGCTTACCGGCTCGTCCGGCCCGGCATCCTGGGGAATGCAGTCGAAGTCGGTCGGGCAGTCGGCCTTGAAGGAGAATTCGAGCTTGGCCAGCACGGGGTCCATATGGGCGGGCGGGGTATCGCCGGCGCCGTCGCGCAGGACAAGCGTGTAGCGCGAGAAGTCGCCCGGCTTGTCGAGGGTGAGGCGCAGCGTCCGCGCATCGCCGCCCGCCGTCAGGCCGGTGATCCTCACGCCCCTGATGCGGACGCCGCCTTCTATGGCGAAATTCTCCTTCGCCAGCGCGGCGACGCCGGAGGGCTTCAGGAAGGTGACGTCGATCAG
>JBEBSP010000112.1:0-8814 GCA_040394255.1 Agaricicola taiwanensis
CTGATGTCGACGCCGATCCTCAACGCGCCGCAGTCGGGCATCCTCGGCATGCACCGCATCGAGGAGCGCCCGGTGGTCCGGAACGGCCAGGTGGTGATCCGCCCGATGATGTATCTCGCGCTCAGCTACGACCACCGCGTCGTCGACGGCAAGGAGGCCGTGACCTTCCTCGTGCGCATCAAGGAAGCCATCGAGGATCCCGCGCGGCTCGTGATGGACCTCTGATCCGGAGGCCATCGGCCGTCATGGCATCCGAGACCATGCCGGTCTGAACCCCGTGTGAGGTAGCATGGAACCGAACATCGCCCTGCCGACCGAAATCCTGCTCCTGGGCTGGAGCGCCGTCCTCGTGATCGTCCAGCTCGGGCTGCAATCCGTGCTGGCGACCCGCGAACTGGGGCGGGGCTACAACGCCAGCCCGCGCGATCAGGAACTGAAGCCCAAGGGCCTCCACGCCGGGCGGGCCGAACGCGCGCTGCGCAACCTGCTGGAGACCTATCCCGTCTTCGTGGGTCTGGCGCTGGCGCTGGTGGTCACCGGACAGGCGGGCGGGCTGGGCGCGACCGGGGCGGTGGTCTGGTTCGTCGCACGGCTGGTCTATCTGCCGCTCTACATCCTCGGCATCCCCTACATCCGCAGCCTCGCGTGGGTCGGCTCGCTCGTCGGGCTGCTCATGATGCTGGTCGAACTTCTCGCCTGAACGAACTCTTAGGAACATTCCCCATGGCATATGATCTCACCGTCATCGGAACCGGCCCCGGCGGCTATGTCTGCGCGATCCGCGCGGCCCAGCTCGGCATGAAGGTGGCCGTGATCGAAAAGCGCGCGACCCATGGCGGCACCTGCCTCAACGTCGGCTGCATCCCCTCCAAGGCGCTGTTGCAGGCCTCCGAGCGCTTCGAGGAAGCGGGCCACAGCTTCGCCAAGATGGGCATCAAGGTGTCCGCGCCGCAGCTCGATCTTCCCGCCATGATGGCCTTCAAGGACGAGGGCATCTCCGGCAACACGAAGGGCATCGACTTCCTGTTCAAGAAGAACAAGATCGATGTGTTCAACGGCACCGGCGTGATCGAGGGCGCGGGCAAGGTGAAGGTCACCTCCGACAAGGGCGAGGCCCAGACGGTCGAGACCAAGGCCATCGTGATCGCCACCGGCTCCGATGTCGCAAGGCTCAAGGGCATCGAGATCGACGAGAAGCGGGTCGTCTCCTCCACCGGCGCGCTGACCCTGGACAAGGTGCCGGGCCACCTGATCGTGGTCGGCGGCGGCGTCATCGGGCTGGAGCTTGGCTCGGTCTGGAAGCGCCTCGGCGCCAAGGTGACCGTGGTGGAATTCCTCGACCGCCTGATCCCCGGCATGGACGGCGAGGTCGCCAAGCAGTTCCAGCGCATCCTCGGCAAGCAGGGCTTCGAGTTCAAGCTGTCGTCCAAGGTCACCGGCGTCGACGCCAAGGGCAAGACGCTGAAGGTCACGGTCGAGCCCGCCAAGGGCGGCGCGGCGGAGACGCTGGAAGCCGACGTCGTGCTGGTCGCCATCGGCCGCAAGCCCTACACCGAAGGCCTCGGGCTTGAGGCGGCGGGCATCGCGCAGGACGAGCGCGGCCGGGTCAAGGTCGACGGCCACTACAAGACCAGTGTGGACGGCGTCTACGCCATCGGCGATGTGATCGCCGGCCCCATGCTCGCCCACAAGGCCGAGGACGAGGGCATCGCGCTCGCCGAAATCCTCGCCGGCCAGGCGGGCCATGTGAACTACGACGTCATTCCGAGCGTGGTCTACACCTTCCCCGAGGTCGCTTCGGTGGGCAGGACCGAGGAGGAACTGAGGCAAGCGGGCGTCGCCTACAATTCCGGCAAGTTCCCCTTCACCGCCAACGCCCGCGCCAAGGTCAACAACACCACCGAGGGCTTCGTGAAGGTCCTGGCCGACGCCGCGACCGACAGGGTGCTGGGCGTGCACATCATCGGCCCGGAAGCGGGCGAGATGATCCACGAGGCGGCGGTGCTGATGGAGTTCGGCGGCTCGTCGGAGGATCTGGCCCGCACCTGCCACGCGCATCCGACCCGCTCGGAAGCGGTCAAGGAAGCGGCGCTCGCGGTCGAGAAACGCGCCATCCACATGTGAGGGCGAGGCGACCCCCTGAAAGACATGAAGCCCGGAACCTGCGTTCCGGGCTTCATGCTTTGGAGGTCTCGACTTTGGAACTCACCTACTTGACGTCGGCCGGGTCATGACCTTCGCCATCGCCTTCGTTTTTACCACAGCTTCGGACGGTTGCACGCCTGTATTTTAGGCATCGCGCTCACATTCTCGCGCGCGGATGGCAGGCCTCGTGGATCGCCAGCAGGCGCGCGCCGTCGACCTCGGTGTAGATCTGCGTCGTCGACAGGCTGGCGTGGCCCAAGAGTTCCTGGATGGAGCGCAGGTCGCCTCCGCGCGACAGGAGATGCGTGGCGAAGGAATGGCGCAGGGCATGCGGCGTGGCGGTCTCGGGCAGGCCGAGCGCGCCGCGCAGGCCCTCCATGGCGCGTTGGACGATGCGCGGCGACAGCGGCCCGCCCCGGCTGCCCACGAACAGCGGCCCTTCGGGCGGCAGACGCCAGGGGCAGAGGCCGAGATAGTCCTCTATGGCCGCCGCGACCGCCGGGATCACCGGGACGTTGCGCTGCTTGCCGCCCTTGCCGGTGACCGTCAGGACCGTCCCGGCGGCGGGGGCCTGGCGGCGCGTCATGGACAGTGCCTCGGATATGCGCAGCCCGCAGCCATAGAGCAGCGCCAGCACGGCGGCGTCGCGGGCCAGCACCCAGCCTTCCCGTGCCTCGCCGGCGCGGGTGTCGGCGTCGACCACCTCGCGGGCCGCCTTGGCGGGAAGCGGTTTCGGCAGGCTGCGTGCGATCTTCGGCGTGCGGATGGCGGCGAGGGCGGCGGAAAAGCCGTTGCCCTTGGGGTCGATGTAGCGCCCGAAGGAGCGCACCGCCGCGAGCGCGCGCATCAGGGAGCGGCTGGTGAGACCGTCGCCGCGCCGGGCCGAGAGATAGGCGCGGATGTCGCGCGGGGCGAGGCTTTCCAGATCCGCGATGGAGGCGGGCTTGCCGAGGTGCCGCGTCAGGAAACCGAGGACGAAGCGCATGTCGCGGCCATAGGCCTCGACGGTCTTCGCCGCGACCCTGCGTTCATCGCGCAGATGGCCGAGCCATGCGGCATAGGCGGCGCGCAGATCGGGTGCGACGGGGAAGATGGGGCCAAGGTCGAGCGGCTGTCTGTCCATGCCGCCACAGTGCGGGCGGCATGGTTAAGTTTGGCTTGCCGCCCGGTCAGTCGTCCGGCGACCAACGGTTGGGGGCCATCTCGAAGCTGGCGAAATCGAAGCCCGGTGCGACCGTGCAGCCCACCAGCGTCCAGTCGCCGAGGCTCCGGGCGGACTGCCAGGCATTGGGCGGCACCACCGCCTGCGGCCGCTCGCCGGCGGCAAGGTCCGGTCCGAGGGTGTGATCGACCGCCGGCCCCTCCCCGTCACTGATGCTGAGTTTCAGGGGTGCGCCGGCGTAATGATGCCAGACCTCGCTTGCGTCGGTCACGCGGTGCCAGTGCGAGGCATCGCCCGCCTTGAGCAGGAAATAGATCGCGGTGGAATGGCCGCGCGGCGCGCCGCCGGCATCGCGGAAGGTCTCACGGTACCAGCCGCCCTCCGGATGGGGGGCGAGCTGAAGCGCGGCAATGATCTCGTCCGCCGTCACGGCGCTTCGCGGGCGACAACCGGGTCGGCGAAATGCTCGACTTCCGGCGGGCTGGCGAAGAAGGGGGCGATCAGCGCGCGCCACTCGGTGAAACGGTCGGATTCCCGGAAGCCGACGGTGTGGTCTTCCAGCGTCTGCCAGCGCACCAGCAGATGATAGGTCGCGGCCTGCTCGATGGACGGGCGCAGCTCCATGCCGATGAAGCCGTTGCTGGCCGCGATGTGTCGGGAGGCTTCCTTCAGGGCGGCCTCGAAGCCTAGCTCCTCGCCCGGCTTAATGCGGAAGATGGCATGCTCAAGAATCATGACGTGCTGCTCCTCACAGGATGGTCTGGCCGGTTTTCTTCCAGTCGGCGACGAAGATCTCCAGCCCCTTGTCGGTGAGCTGGTGCTGCGCCAATCCCTTCAGCACCGCCGGGGGCACGGTCGCGACATCGGCGCCGACGAGGGCGGCCTGCTTGACGTGGTCGGCCGAGCGGATCGAGGCGGCGAGGATTTCGGTCTTCAGGGCGTCGTAGTTGTCGTAGATGGCGCGGATCTCGCGGATCAGCTCCATGCCGTCGACGCCGAGGTCGTCCAGGCGGCCGATGAAGGGCGAGACGAAGGTCGCGCCGGCCTTGGCCGCCAGCAGCGCCTGGTTGGCGGAAAAGCAGAGCGTGACGTTGACCATGGTGCCTTCACCGGTCAGCACGCGGCAGGCCTTGAGGCCGTCCCAGGTCAGCGGCACCTTGACGGTGACGTTGCCGGCGATCTTCGCCAGATGGCGGCCCTCGGCGATCATGCCCGCCGCGTCGGTGGCCGCGACCTCCGCCGACACGGGGCCGCCCACGACCGCGCAGATCTCCGCGATCACCTCGGCCATGGGACGGCCGGATTTCAGGATCAGCGAGGGATTGGTGGTGACGCCGTCGATGAGCCCGGTCTCGGCCAGGGCGCGGATTTCGGCGATGTCGGCGGTGTCGACGAAGAACTTCATTGCCAAGCTTCCTTCGATGGTGTTTCCCGCCGTCATGGGCCAGCGTGGCGTCCGGCGCAAGGAGGAATGCGGATGATTCTCGATCACATGGGTTTCGGCGTCGGCGATTATGAACGTGCGAAGATGTTCTATACCGCAACGCTGGCTCCACTTGGCATTACGCTGATCATGGAGGTTCCGGCCGAGGAAAACCGCAGCGGCCATGCCGCCTGCGGCTTCGGGCGCGACGGCCACCCGCTGTTCTGGATCGGCGCGGAGGGGCGCACCACGCCGCCGGTCCATCTGGCTTTCAGGGCGATGACCCGTGAGCAGGTGGATGGCTTTCACGTGGCGGCCCTGAAGGCGGGAGCGACGGACAACGGCGCGCCGGGCCTGCGGCCGCGCCACCACGCCAATTATTACGCCGCCTTCGTGATCGACCCCGACGGCCATAACATCGAAGCCGTGTGCCACTTTCCCGCGCCGTGAGAACCGTCGACGTCCTGCTGCCGGTCGCGCTCGACCGGGCCTTCACCTACGGCGTGCCGGAGGATGTAGACCTCGCGCCGGGCGATGTGGTGCGCGTGCCGCTCGGGCGGCGCGACGCCGTGGGGGTGGTCTGGGACGGGCCGGGCGAGAGCGTGCCCGCCGCCAAACTCAAGATCGTGCTTGAAAGACTCGACCGGCCGGGCGTGCCGGAGCAGATGCGCCGCTTCGTCGACTGGATGGCGGCTTATACGCTGAGCCCGCGCGGGATCGTGCTGCGCATGGCAGCAAGGGGCCGCGAACCGGTGGAGGAGGCGCCGCGCGTGGTCTACCGCGCGACGGGGGCCATGCCATCGCGCATGACCCCGGCGCGGCAGAAGGTTCTGGCCGTGATCGCGGAAGCGCCGCCGCTGGCGAAAGGTGCGCTTGCCGCCGAGGCCGGTGTGTCATCGGGCGTGATCGACGGTCTGGTGACAGAGGGTGCGCTGGAGCGGATCGAGCTTGCGCCCGAAGGGATGCCGAGGCTCGATCCGGAGCATGAACCGGCGCGGCTGTCGGCGGATCAGGCGCGCGCCGCGCAAGCCCTGATCGCGGCCGTCCGGGCGCGGGAATTTTCCGCCACGCTGGTCGAGGGCGTGACCGGATCGGGCAAGACCGAGGTCTATCTGGAGGCCGTGGCGGAGGTTCTGCGGCAGGGCCGGCAGGCGCTGGTGATGCTGCCGGAAATCGCCCTGACCGGGGCGGTGGTCGAGCGCTTCACCACGCGCTTCGGGGCGGAGCCCGCCGCCTGGCATTCGACCGTCCCGGCCAAGCAGAGGGCAAAGACCCGGGAGGCGGTGGCGCGCGGCGAGGCGCGGGTGGTGATCGGCGCGCGCTCGGCGCTGTTCCTGCCGTTCGCGGACCTCGGATTGATCGTGGTCGACGAGGAGCACGACCAAGCCTTCAAGCAGGAGGATATGCCGATCTATCACGCCCGCGACATGGCGGTGGTGCGTGCCACGCTGGCGGCCTGCCCGATCGCGCTGGTGTCCGCCACGCCCTCGCTGGAAAGCCGCGCCAACGCCGCGCGTGGGCGTTATCGGCACCTCGTGCTGCCCGAGCGCTTCGGATCGCGCGCCATGCCGACCGTCGTGGCGGCGGACCTCATCGCCCATCCCGCGCCGCGCGGGCGCTTCATCGGCCCTGATCTTGAGAGCGCCGTCCGCGCCACGCTCGACGCCGGACATCAGGCGCTCCTGTTCCTCAACCGCCGGGGCTATGCGCCGCTGACGCTGTGCCGGGCCTGCGGCCACCGGCTGCAATGCCCCAACTGCTCGGCCTGGCTGGTGGAGCACCGTTATCGCGGCCTGCTGGCCTGCCACCACTGCGGTCATGACGAGCCGATCCCCAGGGCCTGTCCGTCCTGCAAGACCGAGGGCAAGCTCGCCCCCGTCGGTCCCGGCGTGGAGCGGCTGGCGGATGAGGTGCGGGCGGTCTTTCCCGATGCGCGCCTGTCGGTCCTGTCCAGCGACCTGATGCACGGCGTCGACCATCTGCGCAATGAATTGAGGATCATCGCGGAGGGCGGCGTCGATCTCGTGATCGGCACGCAGCTCGTGACCAAGGGGCACAATTTCCCCGGACTTGCGCTGGTGGGCGTGGTCGACGCCGATCTCGGCCTCGGCACCGCCGATCCGCGCGCGGCCGAGCGGACCTTCCAGGTGCTCGACCAGGTGACGGGCCGCGCCGGGCGCGCCGCCGTCGCGGGGCATGCGGTCCTGCAGACGCACGATCCGCGCCATCCGGTCATGCGAGCGATCGTCTCGGGCGACCGGGAGGGCTTCTACGCCGCCGAGATGGAGACGCGCGAGGCGGCGGGCCTGCCGCCGTTCGGCCGCATCGCCAGCCTGATCGTCTCGGGGCCGGACCGCGCCGCGACCGAACGTCACGCACGTGCGCTCGCGCAGGTGGCCCCACAGGCGGACAGGGTGCGCATCCTGGGGCCGGCCGAGGCGGCGATCGCCATGCTGCGCGGGCGGCACCGCCTCCGGCTCACGGTGAAAGCTCCGCGCGGGTTCGACCTTTCAGGCTATGTGCGGCAATGGCTGACGCAGGGACCTCGGACCGGTGGGGCGCTGGCCGTTACTGTGGATATCGATCCCCTGAACTTCCTGTGATTGTTTCCGGCGGTTTCACGGTCCGGCCCCATCCGTCATGGCAGGGCCATCCATGCGTTCCTTACCTTTTCTATGGCTTTGATGGGCGGCTTCCGCCACGAAGTCGTGGATACCCGGCCCAGTGCCGGGCATGATGGCATTGTGCAAGCCATCCTGCGCGCAACCGCCGCAGAATTGAGCCGTTCCAACATGCCCGGAGTCGTGTTGCACCCTCTGGAAAGCTGTGTTAGTCAACGCCCGGCTCGCGGATGGGGACGTCCGCCGGGCTGGCCGGGTTTCGGCACATTCCCTGTTTTTTGCCAATGGGTTATCGCGGATGTTCCGCCGTGCCTTCCCCTTGGCTTCAAAGGACCGTGAGAGACAAACGCGTGGCGGACGACGATCATACCGTGACAGGCATGGCAGGGCGCTACGCTGCGGCGCTCTATGAACTCGCCGGCGAGTCCAAGGCCATCGACACCGTCGAGGCCGACCTTGCGCGGCTTGAGGCGCTTCTGGCGGACAGCGCCGATCTGCGGCGTCTGGTCCGCAGCCCCGTGTTCTCCGCCGAGGACCAGCTGAAGGCGGTCGGCGCCGTGCTGGACAAGGCCAAGATCGGTGGCCTGACCGCCAATTTCGTGCGGCTGATGGCGCGCAACCGCCGCCTGTTCGCGCTTGAAAACGCCATTCGCGGTTACCGCCAGCTTGTCGCGAAAGCGCGCGGCGAGATCACCGCGCAGGTGACCGTCGCCGAGCCGCTGGCCGACGATAAACTTTCCGTCATCCGTTCCGCGCTCAAGGAGAGCGTCGGGAAGGACGTCAACATGAACGTGACGGTCGATCCGTCGATCCTCGGTGGTCTTGTCGTGAAAGTCGGCAGCCGCATGGTCGACGCTTCGCTCCGCACCAAGCTCAACTCAATCAAACTTGCCATGAAAGAGGTCGGCTGATGGACATTCGCGCCGCCGAGATCACCGCGATCCTGAAGGATCAGATCAAGAATTTCGGCCAGGAGGCTGAGGTCTCCGAAGTGGGTCAGGTGCTGTCGATCGGCGACGGCATCGCCCGCGTCTACGGCCTCGACCAGGTCATGGCCGGCGAGATGGTCGAATTCCCCGGCGGAATCCGGGGCATGGCGCTGAACCTCGAAACCGACAACGTCGGCATCGTGGTGTTCGGTTCCGACCGCGACATCAAGGAAGGCGACACCGTCAAGCGCACGGGTTCGATCGTGGACGTGCCGGTGGGCAAGGGCCTGCTCGGCCGCGTCGTGGACGCGCTGGGCAACCCGATCGACGGCAAGGGTCCGATCGAGAGCACCGAGCGCCGCCGCGTCGACGTCAAGGCTCCCGGCATCATCCCGCGCAAGTCGGTGCACGAGCCGATGCAGACCGGCCTCAAGGCCATCGACGCCCTGATCCCCGTCGGCCGCGGCCAGCGCGAGCTTATCATCGGCGACCGCCAGACCGGCAAGACCGCCGTGGCGCTCGACACCATCCTGA
>JBEBSP010000113.1:0-8794 GCA_040394255.1 Agaricicola taiwanensis
CGCCCCAGGACGCGCCCCCTCATGAGCGAGGATGCGGTGAGGATAATGGCTTCGGAGTGAATGTCAAGGAATAAAATCTATACATCGGAATATTATCCGACATCAATCTCTTGGCGGTCCTGGCTCCATCCTTCGGGACGCCTTGCCATGCAAGGCTCATCAGGATGAGGCGGAGGGTGTGGAAGCGCTGGTAAATGAGCTATCCCAGCCCACAAACCTCATCCTGAGGAAGTCGCGAAGCGGCTGTCTCGAAGGATGGGCCACACCCAACCATCCCTCCGCGTCCCGGCCTCACGCCGCGACGGTGCCCGAGCGGCCCAGGATCTTCGCCAGCTTGCTGAGACGGTTGTCCAGCCGTCCGCCGTCCAGTTCACGCAATTCCTCGGGCAGCCTGAGCTGAAGCTTGCCCTTCTTCGCGTTCACCTCGACGCGCGGCAGGACGCCGGGCATGCCCGCCGTAATCAGGAACGACACCCGCAGCGCGGCGCCGAGGATGCGCGCCAGTTCCAGCATGCGGGTGGAGGCCAGTTCGCGGATGCGCGGGCTGAGCGCATCGTCGACCAGCCCCTCGTGACGGTAGAAGATCGCCAGCGCCAGATAGGCCCGGCCCGGATGGTCAATGCCGACGAAGGCGGCGTTGGCGATGATGTTCAGGCTCTGCTCGCCCCGGTAATCAGGATGGGCGCGCCAGCCGACGTCGGAGAGATAGCAGGCCGCATGCCGCAGGCGGCGTTCATAGGGCGTTTCGTTGATCCTGGCGCAGTGGAACAGGCGGTCGGTCCAGTCCACGAGATCGGCGCCATGCTGCGGCCAGCGCGAGCGCAGATAACCCAGCTCCCGCGCCGCCACGATCAGCGGGTCCTGATGCCGGGCCCTGTCGTCCAGAAGTTCGTAGAGATGGCCCTCGCGCACGCCCAGCGCCGAGGTGACGATCTCCGAGGGCCTGGCCTTGCGGATGATCTGTTCCAGCACCAGTGCGCCATAGGCCAGCAAGGGGCGGCGTTCGGACGATACGGCGTCGATGGACGCCAGCGTCTCGGTGTCGGCCAGATGGACCATGCGGCAGAAGTCCAGGGCCTCCTGCGCCGGAATCCGGTAGCCGTGCATGACCCGCAGCGGATAGCCCTTCTGCGTCATATGCAGCCGCGCCAGCGCGCGCCATGTGCCGCCGACCGCATAGAAGGGGCGGCCCTTGCCATCGTCAAGCTGGCTGCATTTGTCGAGGGTCTTGCGGACGATCTTATCGGCCTTCTCGATGGACTGATCCGAGGCATCCCGAAGGGCGAGGCCGCCGAGCGGCATGGTGTCGCCGCCGCCCAGCCGGCCCTTGCGGATCTCGATCAGTTCGAGGCTGCCGCCGCCGAGATCGCCGACCAGGCCGTCGGGCTGGAAAAAGCCGGAGACGATGCCCTGCGCCGAAAGCCTCGCCTCGCGCTTGCCGGACAGGATCTGCACTTCGGCACGGCAGATGTCCGATGCCGCGGCGACGAACTCCGGCCCGTTGGTGGCGTCGCGCGCGGCGGCGGTGGCCAGCACGTAAAGCTCGCTCACCTGCATGATGTCGCACAGCGCCCTGAAACGGCGCAGGGCGGTGAGCGCGCTGGCGACCGCATCGTCGGGCAGACGGCCCGTGGTCGCCACTTCGCGGCCCAGCCCGCACAGGAGCTTTTCGTTGAAGATCGGCGTCGGGCTTCGGCTCAGCGCCTCATAGGCGACGAGGCGCACGGAGTTGGAGCCGATGTCGATGACCGCGATCGGCGCGGCCATGGACAACCGCCCCGGCGCAATGCTGCAACTGTCGTCAGCCTGGCTCTTCAAGCTTGCGGGGCCTGTTGTCCTTGAGTGATTTTCCACGTCCCGACAAACTCGGATTGGTCATGAAATAGCGATGAGCGTTGAAGGGCTCCTCGCCGGGCGGCGGGACTATGCGCCGGGAGCCGCCGTCGGGCAAGACGGTCCAGCTCTGCTGATTGTCTTTAAGATTAGCGACCATGATCTGATCCAGCACCTGCGCATGGACGGTCGGATTGGTGATCGGCAGGAGCGCCTCGACCCGGCGGTCGAGATTGCGCGGCATCAGATCGGCGGATGAAATATAGACCGCCGCTTCCGGATGCGGCAGGCCGTGACCATTGCCGAAGCAGTAGATGCGGCTGTGTTCCAGGAATCGGCCGACGATGGATTTCACGCGGATCCTGTCCGACAGGCCGGGCACGCCGGGACGCAGGCAGCAGATGCCGCGCACCACGAAGTCGATCTCGACCCCGGCCCGGCTGGCGTCATAGAGCGCGTCGATGATGACGGGGTCGACGAGGCTGTTGAGCTTGCCCCAGATTTCCGCCGGACGTCCGGCCTGGGCGTGCTCGATCTCGGCGGCGATGTGGTCGAGGATGCGCTTGCGCAGCGTGTGCGGCGAGGCCGCCATGCGCTCCAGTTCGGCGGGCTGGGCGTAGCCGGTGATGAAATTGAACAGCCGCGCCACGTCGCGCGCCAGCACCGGATCGGCGGTGAAGAACGACAGGTCGGTGTAGATGCGCGCCGTGATGGGATGGTAGTTGCCGGTGCCGACGTGGCAGTAGGACACCAGCGTGCCGCCCTCGCGCCGCACCACCAGCGACAGCTTGGAATGGGTCTTCAGTTCCAGGAAGCCGAACACCACCTGCACGCCCGCGCGCTCCAGATCGCGCGCCCAGCGGATGTTGGCCTCCTCGTCGAAGCGGGCCTTCAGCTCCACCAGCGCCGTCACCGACTTGCCGGCCTCGGCGGCATCGATCAGCGCGCGCACGATGGGGCTGTCGTTGGAGGTGCGGTAGAGCGTCTGCTTGATCGCCACCACTTCCGGGTCCGCCGCGGCCTGGCGCAGGAAATGAACCACTACGTCGAACGACTCATAGGGGTGGTGGACGATGATGTCCTTCTCGCGGATGGCGGCGAAGCAGTCGCCGCCATGCTCGCGGATGCGCTCCGGAAAACGGGGGTTGTAGGGCGGGAACTTCAGCTCCGGCCGGTCGAGCGACACGATCTGCGACAGGTCGTTGAGAGCCAGCACGCCGTCGACCAGGAAGAGTTCGTCGTCGGCTATGGCGAGAGCCTCGGTGACAAAGCCGCGCAGCGCATCGGGCATGCCGCTTTCCATCTCAAGCCGGATCACCGAGCCGCGGCGGCGGCGTTTCAGCGCGCTCTCGTAGAGGCGGACGAGATCCTCCGCCTCCTCCTCGATCTCCAGGTCGCTGTCGCGCAGGATGCGGAAGGCGCCCTGCCCCTTCAGGAGATAGCCCGGAAACAGCCGGCCGATGAACAGGCCGATGGCATGCTCCAGCAGGACAAAGCGGATGCCGCCACCGTCGCGGTCCGGCAGGCGTATGAAGCGGTCGATCCGGGCGGGAATGCGGATCAGCGCGTTGAGCGAGCGCCCGTCGGTCTGGCGGGACAGTTGCAGGGCCAGCGTGAAGCCGAAGTTCGGGATGAAGGGAAAGGGATGCGCCGGGTCGATCGCCAAGGGCGTCAAAACGGGGAAAATATATTGCAGGAAAAAGTCTTCCAGCCAATGCTTCTCGGAATGGGTGAGCTTTTTCCCGTCCACAAGGACGATGCCGGCCTCGGACAGGTCCTCGCGCAGATCCAGCCAGCGCACCTGCTGGTCGCGGGCCAGGACCGTCACCACCTCGGAGATGGCGCGAAGCTGCTCGGCCGGGTTGAGGCCATCGGGACTGCGGATGGCGACGCCGGAGCGCACCTGCCCCTTGAGGCCGGCCACGCGCACCATGAAGAATTCATCGAGGTTGCCCGCCGAGATCGACAGGAAGCGGAGCTGTTCCAGCAGCGGATGGTTGGGGTTGCCGGCCTCCTCGAGCACACGGCGGTTGAACTGCAGCCACGACAGCTCCCGGTTGATGAAGCGCGCCGGGCGGTTGCGCAGGTCCACGCCGGGGGCCGGCTCGGCCTGCTGCTGATCTTCCGGCTCGGCCAGGCTTGCAAGCCGCGCCTGTGTTTCACCCATCATTGTCGCGTCACCCATCCCGATGCCGGGTGCCAAGGCTGCTCTTTCAGCGCCTTCAAGCCACTCCGGACAGAACCCTACATGCAGGATACGGCAAGATTGTTACAATTCGTTGCCATCTTCCAGGCGCTCAAGAACTCGTGACGCGACCGGCCTGGTGATGCGCCGCCCCTCGGCCAGCGCCTCCCGGTCGATCTCCGCGACGGCCCGGCGCGCCATGCCGATCGAGCGCTCGATGCGGCGCAGGATGAAATCCACGACGTCCTCGTCCACGAGAAGCTGGCGGTCGTCGAACAACTTCACCAGCACCGCGCGCATCAGCGCGTCGTCAGGCGCCTCGATGCGCGCCACCGGCAGGGCCCGCATCCGTGACGCGAAATCCGGCAGGCGTGGCCAGGGCAGCGAGGCCTCCTGGCGGCTCGTCAGCAGCAGCCAGAGCGGCTTCTCGCGGGTCAGGTTGAGCAGGTGGAACAGGGCCGTTTCGTCGGCGGCGGGATCGTCGATGTCCTCCACGACGACGCAGGCGTCCGGCGGCGCGCCATCCAGGGTCGCCATGTCCAGTTCGCGGGCGGCGAAGACATCGGCCCCGGCCCGCGCGGCCCAGACCGCCGCCAGATGGGACTTCCCGGCCCCTTCCGGACCCGAGAGCAGCATCGCCCTGCCCGGCCATTCCGGCCAGCGCGTCACGAGGGCGTGCGCGGCGGCGACCGAGGACGTGACGAGATAATCCTCCGCGCCGTAGCGCGGCGCGAGGGCAAGGTCGAGGACGAGCTGGCGGGACGGCGTGCGGGCCATGTCAGGTGACGGGATCGCCCGGCCCTTCGCCGTAGCGGCTGTCGTAGAACTTGCTCTGCTGATAGCGCATGAGGCCGAAGCGCACGAGCACGCCCATGGCCGCCGCGATCGGTACGGCCAGCAGAAGCCCCACGAAGCCGAACAGCCCGCCGAAGGCCAGCAGGGCGAACATCAGCCAGACCGGGTGCAGGCCCACGGATTTGCCGACCAGCTTGGGCTGGAGGATGTTGCCCTCCAGGAACTGGCCGACGCCGAAGACGACGGCGACAGCCACGATCGACACCCAATCCGGCCAGAACTGCGCCGTCGCCACGCCGATGGCGATGAAGAAGCCGGTGATCGAGCCGACATAGGGAATGAAGCTCAGGAAACCCGCGCCCAGACCGATCAACAGACCGAAATTGAGGCCGACCAGCGTCAGGCCGATGGCATAGAAGCTGCCGAGGAAAAAACAGACCACGGCCTGGCCGCGCAGGAAGCCGGACACCGCATCGTCGATCTCCCGTGCCAGCCGCCGGATGGTGTCGCGCTGTTCCAGCGGCAGGAAGCGATCGATGGCGCCGATCATGCGGTCCCAGTCGACCAGCATGTAGAAGGTGACGACCGGCGTGATGACGACCAGCGACACCAGCCCCAGGACGGCCTGCCCGCCGGCCCAGAGCTGACTGATGAAACCGGTGAGCCAGGAGACACCCTCGCTGACGACGGTGCCGATGGAGCCCTGCACGCTTTCCATGCCGCCGCCCAGCAGTTCCCTGAGCCAGGCCTGCCCCGGGTTGGCGACGATCTGCTGAAGCTTCTGGATGTAGGTGGGCAACTGGCCGATGAACTGGCCGAGCTGCTCGAACATGAGCGGCACGAGCAGCACCAGGGCGAGCGCGAAGACGACGATGAAACCCAGCAGGATGACCAGCGTGGCGGGCAGCCGGCCCATGCCCAGCTTCTGCAGCCGGTCCGCCACGGGGTCGAGCAGATAGGCCAGCGCCATGCCCGCCACGAAGGGCAGCAGCACGCCGCTGAGAAGCCACAACAGGAAGACCAGGACGGCGAGCGCGATGATCCAGAAAGACACCTGTCGTTGAAGCGTCACGCGCGCGCCCTCACCCGTCGTAGCCCGCCATGTGGCGGGTCCAGATGGCGAGGTAGGCCGCCGCGGAGGCCACCGTCAAGACCGCAACGATCCAGACGCCCGCCGTCCCGGTGGCCCCGAGCCCGAACCCATAGCCGCCGGCGGCCAGCACAAGCGCCGCGAAGACGATCTGCGCCAGCGTGTTCAGCTTCGACACCACCAGCGGCCGGATGGTCACCGGCCGGTCGATCAGCCACGACAGGATGACCGCGCCGACGATCATCAGATCGCGCGAGACGACGGCGATGGCGAGGATACCGGGAATGCGGTCCACCATGGCGAGCGTAATGTAGATCGACACCAGCAGCGCCTTGTCGGCGATGGCGTCGAGATAGGCCCCGAGTTCGGTGCGCTGGTTCCAGCGGCGGGCGAGGAAGCCGTCGATGCCATCGGTGATGCCCGCCAGCACGAAGACCCAGAAGGCCGCCAGCATGTGGCCGGCCATGATGAGCCAGACGGCCACCGGCACGGCGAGAATACGCCCGATCGTGATGAGCGTCGGAATGTTCACGGCGTCTCTCTCCCTGCACCAAGAGGTGGCATACAGCCCCCGGTGCGTCAAAGAAAACCGTGCGATTTCGTTCCTTTCCCGTCCCTGTCATTGAAATGGCCCGGCTCGCGGGCTAGAGCATTCGCGCGAACGACGGAGCCGCTTCATGGCGCAGACACCACAGCCCGGACTGACCTACCGCGATGCAGGCGTCGATATCGATGCCGGCAACGCCCTGGTCGACAAGATCAAGCCGCTGGTGCGCGCCACGCGGCGGCCGGGCGCCGACGCCGAGATCGGCGGGTTCGCCGGACTGTTCGACCTGAAGGCCGCCGGCTTCAAGGACCCGATCCTGGTGTCGGCCACGGACGGCGTCGGCACCAAGCTCAAGATCGCCTCGGCCACCGGCATCCACGACAGCATCGGGATCGATCTCGTCGCCATGTGCGTCAACGACCTCGTCGTGCAAGGCGCCGAGCCGCTGTTCTTCCTCGATTATTTCGCCTGCGGCCATCTCCAGGGCGGCGTCGCGGTGGATGTGGTCAAAGGCATCGCCACCGGTTGCTTCGACGCCGGCTGCGCGCTGGTTGGCGGCGAAACGGCGGAAATGCCGGGGCACTACAAGGACGGCGAATACGACCTCGCGGGCTTTTCCGTCGGCGCCGCCGAGCGCGGCCAGCTCCTGCCGCGCGGCGACGTCAAGGCGGGCGACGTGATCCTCGGACTGCACTCGTCGGGCGTGCATTCCAACGGCTATTCGCTGGTTCGCAAGATCGTCGAGGTCTCGGGCCTCGCCTGGGACGCTCCCGCGCCATTCGCTTCGGGCACGAGCCTTGGCCGCGCCCTGCTCGCCCCCACCAAGATCTACGTCCGCCCCATCCTCACCGTGCTGCGCGAAACCAACGCGATCAAGGCTCTGGCGCATATCACGGGCGGCGGTTTCCCCGACAACATCCCCCGCGTCCTGCCCGACGGGCTGGGAGCGCGCATCGACCTTTCGACCTTCCGCCCGCCCGCCGTCTTCGGCTGGCTGGCGCAGACCGGCAAGGTCGCCCAGGACGAGATGCTGCGGACCTTCAACTGCGGCATCGGCATGATCCTGGTCGTCGCCGCCGAGGATGCGGGCCGTGTCATCCAGGGCTTCCGCGAAGCCGGGGAACCGGCCGTCGCGCTCGGCGAGATCATTCCGGCACCCGAGAGCGGCGAACGCGTCGTCACGACCGGAACGCTCGACCTCACGTTCTGACGGCCGTCATCATGGCAAAAGCGCGGATCGGCATTCTCATATCGGGGCGCGGCAGCAACATGAGCGCCCTGATCCGGGCCGCGCAGGCTCCGGGCTACCCGGCTGGGATCGCGCTCGTCATATCCAACCGGCCGGATGCCGCCGGGCTGGACCATGCCGCCGAGGCCGGCATCGCCACAGCCGTCGTGGACCATAAGGCCTTCGCCAACAAACGCGCCTTCGAGGAAGCGATAGACGCCGAGCTGCGCCGGCACGAGGTCGATATCGTCTGCCTCGCCGGCTTCATGCGCCTGCTGAGCCCCTGGTTCGTTGAAGCCTGGCATGGCCGCATGCTCAACATCCATCCGTCGCTCCTTCCCAAGTACAAGGGGCTGGACACGCACGCACGCGCCATTGCGGCCGGAGACAGCGTGCATGGCTGCACCGTACATATCGTTAGCGCCGAAATGGATGCGGGGCCCATCATCATGCAGGCGGAGGTTCCGATCCTGGCCGGGGACACGCCGGACAGCCTGTCCGCCCGCGTGCTCGTGGCCGAACACGCACTCTATCCCAAAGCGCTCGCGCGTGTGATATCCGGCGCATGACCGGCACAACCGCTGCATTTCCGACGCCGTCCCATCATATTCGATGCTGATGAGTCCAATACGGGAGCGCTTGGTGACCACAATATAGTTTTTAATGATACTTGTTTTGAGAAATGATTTGCCTCGCCAAGGAATTGGCCTAAACTTTAGAGAACTAGAAAAAGCATTTTTTGCCATGCCCTCTGAGTGAGGCATGGCCTGTAGATTTGAAGAGGGGATAATTATGGTCGCCAACTCAGTGGAAACTCCGGGATTTCCTGAATGGGATCCGGAAACGTTGCTGGCTTCCGGCAGTGATGACGAGTTTGGATCGCTGTTGCCGTCCGGCGGTGTTTTCACGAAATCAGTCATGCCTAGCGGCGCCTCCGCAAGCGGCGGCGACGAGACGCCGGCCGAAGGTTCGGAGTCCGGCGGCTGGCAGGGCGAATGGGATCGTCGCATTGCCGCGCGGGATGCGGCCAAAGCAGCGGGCAATGAAGCTCTGGCCCAGCATTACCAGGCTGAACTGGATGTCATGCGGCCCGCGATGATAGCCTTGGGCCTGAAT
>JBEBSP010000114.1:0-8639 GCA_040394255.1 Agaricicola taiwanensis
ATAATATCTTGATTATTTTGAGTGGACGGATAATTTCTAATTACTTAATTTTCATTTTTTGAAATGGGCGCAAGGGAAGTTTTTTATTAATGTGCGAGACGTTTTTCTCTGCCATCGCCGATCTGCATTGACAGATTTTCCTCGTGATGGAAGTTTGCCTCTTACTTGCACACGGCAATGAGAAATATCCTGGAGGAAACATGTATAAAATTGCCGCTGGTCTCTTGGGCGCAGCATGCACTTTGGCAGCAGGCTCTGCTGGCGCGGAAACGCTCACAATCGCGACTGTCAACAACGGCGATATGATCCGTATGCAGGAATTGACGACGGAGTTCACGAGAAGGAACCCTGGTATTGAAGTAAACTGGGTGACTTTGGAAGAAAACGTGCTGCGCCAGCGTGTTACCACCGATATCGCCACGAAAGGCGGGCAGTTCGACGTTCTTACAATTGGCACCTATGAAATACCCATTTGGGCCAAACAAAAATGGCTGGTTCCACTCAATAATCTTGGCGCTGATTATGATGTGGATGATATTTTGCCGCCGATCCGAGCGGCCGCGAGTATCGATGGTACCCTCTATGCCGCCCCCTTCTATGGCGAGAGTTCGATGCTGATGTATCGTACCGATCTGTTCGAGAAAGCGGGGCTGGTAATGCCTGAGAATCCCACATGGGAATTCGTTGTCGACGCGGCGAGAAAGATCACGGACAAGGGGTCTGATGTCTATGGCATATGCCTGCGCGGAAAGGCGGGTTGGGGGGAGAACATGGCTTTCCTCACCGTCATGGCCAATTCCTTTGGTGCGCGGTGGTTCGATGAGAAATGGCGACCGCAGTTTGATACGTCCGAATGGAAAGACACTCTGACAACCTACGTCAGTCTTATGAAGGAGGCGGGCCCTCCCGGCGCCAGCTCCAACGGATTCAATGAAAATCTCACATTATTCAACTCGGGCAAATGCGGCATGTGGATCGATGCCACCGTGGCAGCTTCCTTCGTGACGAACCCGAAAGAATCCAAAGTTGCGGATAAGGTGGGCTTCGCGCTGGCTCCCAACAAGGGTCTGGGCAAGAATGCCAACTGGCTATGGGCATGGAATCTCGCCATCCCTGCCGGCTCACAGAAAACAGATGCCGCACAGAAGTTCATCGCGTGGGCGACTTCCAAGGACTATCTGGAGCTTGTCGCTTCCAGGGAAGGCTGGGCCAATGTGCCGCCGGGAACGCGCACCTCGCTCTACAGTAATCCTGAGTACCAGAAGGTTGCACCCTTTGCTAAACTGACACTTGATTCCATCAACATGGCAGATACTGGAAATCCAGCAGTGAAGCCTGTGCCGTATACTGGCGTTCAGTATGCAGCAATTCCAGAATTCCAGGGGATCGGCACTGCGGTGGGGCAGCAGTTCTCCGCAGCACTCTCCGGTGTGACGACGGTGGATGCCGCGCTCCGGAGCGCACAGTCGCTCACCGAGCGTGAAATGCGCCGCGGGGGCTATTACTGAGGTTTCACGCCTTATGAATAGCCCGTGGGTGAAATTCTTCTCAGCATCCGCGGGTTTTCAGCTTTCCCCTGGCCTTGCGGACCATCATTTGACCATGCGCACAGCGCCCCGAGCTGCACTCGTCGTCAGTGCTGCATAGGCTTTCAACGCCGTTGTGATTTTACGCTTGCGTGCCTCAGCGGGCTGCCATGCTGATTTTCCCTTGGCTTCCATGGTCGCGCGCCGTTTTGTCAATTCAGCGGCGTCGACCATAAGCTCGATGCGGCGTTGGGGGATATCGATGGTGATGAGATCGCCCTCCTCAACCAAGCCGATGGTTCCTCCCTCTGCCGCCTCGGGCGAGCAATGGCCGATCGACAGACCAGATGTCCCACCCGAAAAGCGTCCATCAGTGATCAGCGCACAGGCTTTACCGAGGCCCTTCGATTTGAGATAGCTGGTCGGGTAGAGCATTTCCTGCATGCCCGGACCGCCACGTGGGCCTTCGTAGCGAATGACGACAACGTCACCTGCCTTGACGCGACCGTTGAGTATTCCTTCAACCGCGGCATCCTGGCTTTCGAAAATCACGGCCGGACCAGAGAAAACCAGGATTGAGGCGTCAACGCCCGCCGTTTTCACGATGCAGCCGTCCAACGCGATATTCCCGCTCAACACCGCCAGGCCGCCATCCCGCGAATGGGCATGTGCTGCATCACGGATCACACCGTTCTGGCGGTCCAGATCTAGTTCCTCGAAGCGCCGTTCCTGGCTGAAGGCCACCTGCGTCGGTACGCCACCCGGTGCGGCGCTGTAGAAACTGCGGACGCTTTCCGCCGGGTTGCGCTTGATGTCCCAACGATCGAGCGCATCGGCCAAGGTCGGGCTGTGAACCGTCGGCAGATCGGTATGAATCAGGCCCGCGCGATCCAGCTCGCCGAGGATTGCCATGATGCCGCCCGCGCGGTGTACGTCCTCCATGTGAACGTTGGCCACAGAGGGCGCCACCTTACAAACCACGGGAACGCCGCGGGACAGGCGATCGATGTCGGCCATTGTGAAGGGCACTTCGGCTTCGTGTGCCGCAGCCAGAAGATGCAGTACAGTATTGGTGGAGCCACCCATGGCGATATCGAGCGTCATGGCATTTTCAAAGGCCTTGAAACTGGCGACGTTGCGCGGCAGCACGGATGCGTCATCCTGTTCGTACCAGCGGCGGGTGATGTCCACGATCAGATGGCCGGCTTCGATAAAGAGGCGGCGGCGATCTGCGTGCGTCGCGAGAACCGAGCCGTTGCCCGGCAAGGCCAAGCCGAGTGCTTCGGTCAGGCAGTTCATGGAATTGGCGGTGAACATGCCCGAGCAGGACCCGCAGGTGGGGCATGCTGAGCGCTCCAGCACATCCACCTCGGCATCCGACACCTTGCCGTCGGCTGCCGCGACCATGGCGTCCACGAGATCGACTTTCTTTAGGACACCTTCGGCGATGAATTTTCCGGCTTCCATCGGACCGCCCGACACAAACACGCTCGGGATGTTGAGGCGAAGGGCGGCCATGAGCATGCCCGGGGTGATCTTGTCGCAGTTCGAGATGCACACAAGCGCGTCAGCGCAATGGGCATTGGCCATGTATTCGACGCTGTCGGCGATGATCTCACGCGACGGCAGGCTGTAGAGCATCCCGTCATGACCCATCGCGATGCCGTCATCCACGGCGATCGTGTTGAACTCCTTGGCCACGCCTCCGGCTTTTTCGATCTCGCGGGCCACGAGCTGGCCAAGGTCCTTGAGGTGGACATGGCCGGGGACGAATTGGGTGAAAGAGTTGACCACCGCGATGATGGGTTTGCCGAAGTCACCATCCTTCATGCCGGTCGCGCGCCACAGTCCGCGTGCTCCCGCCATGTTGCGCCCATGGGTTGTGGTTCTTGATCGATAGGCCGGCATGATGGATGACCCCTTGCAAATGAGAGCAATCACCTAGCAGCCGGCACTGCCGACAATCAACTCCGTCATTGCCGTGATGCGTAAGTTCCGATCACAGCCGCGTGTCGGAAACAGATCATGCGTTTGCAGCGGCAAGGCCCAGCCGGTTCAATTCCTTTTCCGGGCGATGGAACCACCACTCGTTGTCCAGAAACCACTCAATGGTTCTGAGTATCCCTGATTGGAGAGTGCATGAGGGGGACCACCCCAAGACATTCTCAGCTTTGCTGCAATTGACCGCATAGCGGAAATCATGGCCTGGGCGGTCGCTGACAAAGGTCATCAGATCGGCATAGGGCCGGCCGGCGGGATCGGGACGATATGTGTCCAGACCGCTGCAGATCATGCGGCATAAATCGATGTTCGTGCTTTCGGAGCGGCCGCCGAGAAGATAGGTCTCGCCGGGAACTCCCTTTCGGCTGGCCGCAAGCAATCCAGCCACATGGTCATCCACATGCAGCCAATCCCGGACATTGCCACCTTTGCCATAGACAGGGATCGGTGTGCCCATAAGCGCGTTACGGATAATGGTCGGAATGAATTTCTCCGGGTGCTGATATGGCCCGTAATTGTTGGAGCAATTCGTGACCAGGACGGGCAAACCATAGGTATGATGCCACGCACGTGCGAGATGGTCGGCGGCGGCTTTGCTGGCCGCGTAAGGAGAGTTGGGGGCGTAACGGCTCGTTTCCATGAATGTGCCGCTGTCGCCAAGCATTCCAAAGACTTCATCCGTTGATACGTGTGTCAGGCGGAAATTGCTCTTGCGCTGAACTTCTAGGCGGTTCCATTGCTCAAGAGCAGCTTGAAGAATGCTGAATGTGCCCGAGATGTTCGTGTCGATGAATGCTGATGCATCGTCGATGGAGCGATCAACATGACTTTCGGCGGCGAGGTGGAACACCATGTCCGGATCAAACCGAAGCATGATGCGGGTCATCGACATCCGATCGGCGATATCCTGCTGTACGAACGAATAATTCCGGTGACCTGCGATATGAGAGAGCGCACGATTGTCGCCTGCATATGTCAGCTTGTCGATGTTGAGGACGGTATAGCCTGTATCAACCAGGCGGCGTACCAAGGCGGATCCGATGAATCCTGAACCGCCAGTGACGAGAACGCGCTGCATATACTGACCCTTTGGGGCTCGGCATCTGGGCCGCATCTCAAAGTGAAGCGCTTATATGTCTATTTATGGGCACCGTAATGGAAATAATACTGAGGAATTAAGTTTATTATCTTCGGATAATGGCGATAAAATATCTCTAAAATAAAGGCATATATGCATCCGACATCGCGCGGATGCTGGCTAGTTTCATGTTGAAGGGTGTCCAGTCATCGGATTGTTCAATGGCAGACCAGATATCCTCGACCTCGCCGATCAGCATGGTGCAGGGTGTTTTTCCGGTGAAGTATGGGTGGTCAAGCCTGATGCAGGCATCAGGGGAAAAGCGTCCCAATGCCTCGAAAAGTGTCTTGTAGCTTTCCTCTGCGTAGAGCGGCGCCACCGGACTCCTTGCGGCTCGCTCCATGCTTGCATGTCCACCTCGCCAATCGAACATGAACTGCTCGAAAGGGGCTTTGGAACTCAGTAGGAAATCATAAACGAGCGCCACCAGATTGGCATCTTCATCATCGCCTATCGATACCAAACCCAGGCGTTTCAACATGGCTTGTGACAGGCTTCTTTGAAATGCAGGCCAGAAAACCTGAAGAGCTGTTTCCAGGACGTGTTTTTCAGCGAGAGGCAGCAGGCAACCTGCCAGCCGGACCATGTTCCAGGCCAATGCCTCCGGTTGGCGGCCGTAGGCATAGAGACCTGTTTCATCAAAATAGGCTGCCGTGAAGCCGGGATCATAATGGGGCAAGAACCGCCACGGTCCGTAATCGAAACTCTCGCCTGTCACGTTGATATTGTCGGTGTTCAGGACGCCGTGAACAAAGCCGGCCACCATCCACTGGGCGCCTGTCCGAGCAGTGTTTTCGCAAACCCTTTTCAGAAAGGCCGCCACTCGTTCGCTTCCCTCAACGCCGCTGATGTCAGGCATATATGTTTCGACGGTGTGGTCGAGCAGTGCCTTGAGATTTCGCACTTCCTGCAAATAGCTCAGCCTCTGGAAGCTGCCGATGCGGATGTGCGAGTGGCTCAGGCGTACCAGCACAGATGACCGTGTCGGTGACGGTTCATCGTTACGATGGAGCTTCTCCCCGGTTTCGATCAGACTGAAGGATTTTGACGTATCGACGCCCAACGCTTCGAGCATTTCCGAGGCGAGGATTTCCCGCACGCCGCCCTTGAGGGTCAGGCGCCCGTCAGCTTCACGTGACCACGGGGTTTGTCCACTGCCCTTGGTTCCCAGATCAAGCAACCGACCGTCTGTAAGGTCGTGCAATTGAGCGAACAGGAACCCCCGGCCGTCGCCAAGGAACGGATTGTAGCTGCGGAACTGATGTCCATGATATCTAAGTGCCAGCGGGCGCTCGAAGCTGCCTGGGAGAGGCTGGAAGCGACCGAAATGGTTGATCCAGGCTTCATCCGACAGGTGATCCAAGCCCACGCGGGCGGCCCAGCGATTGTTGCGGAAGCGCAATATGTGTTCAGGAAAATCGGCGGCATCGACGACGTCGTAGAAATCCGGACCAAGCTGGGCATGGCGGGTCGAAGGTTGGAAATCTGATCTGGTCATCGTCCGGGGAAGTGGGTCCGATCTTCGTGCCAGACCCATAGTTGGTCATGCGAGGGACCCAGTCAAACCCATAGACGGTCGCTCAGACAGCTTATTTGGTGAGGGTGACGGATCGCCGTGTGCTTCGGTCAACGGTAGGACACTGGATCATGATGCGCAGGTCATCATAATCCCTGTCGCCTCCAGTCGGGCGATCTTCCCATCCATAGTACATGTATTTGCCAGGCTCGCATTCGCGCTTCTCGACATTCGCAATGCGGTTGGGACCTACCGGGATGTCGCCGCCCTGCGTCGTGGGCTTGCAGGCCTGCTCGGTGTCGCAGCGGTAGGTTTCCAGTATGCTGAGCCCCTGGAGATCGTCGGTGTAGTACCAGTATCGCGCCACTCCTCCTCCGTTGCGCCATTTAGACGGCTGGGTGCGCACGTTGCGAGCATTGAAGAGAGCAAACTCCCTATGTTCGCCTGGAGCGCAGGACTGAGTGGGAAATTTCAGTCCCGTCGTTCCGCCGTTGTCGGCGATCATGGTCGTGGGGCCGCGGCTTTTCGTGTCCGAATTGTAGCAGAACACATAGAGGGCGTTATAGTCCGAGGCAGAATGGTCGAGCTGAAGTTGAAGCGGCTCCGTATAGATCAATGTTGGCGGAATATGCACGGCTTCCGCTTCGACGCGAATCTCGACCGTATCCAAGCCCAGGATAGGCAGAATGCTCATTTGAACGGTCCGGGCCATCTCGACGCGATAGGTGTCGGCTTTTATCCAGCTGCCGCTGCGCGATGCCAGGGCATCTGAATCGGCCTGCGCCTGCAGTACGGTCTTCGCATCATTGATCTGGGCGTAATCGATCGCTGCGCCCATCGCCGTGAACAAGGGGATCGCGCTTATGGCAAAGATAATTGCCATATTGCCTTTATCATCGCAAAGAGGGCGGAACAGTTTTCCGATGTGGCTCACACATTGGCGTATAGCATGTGTTTATTTCATGGAAATTTAGTTCAATCGGAAATTTAGAAGCATTAAATATTTCAAATGTTAAAAACTACCAGTCGTAAAAATTGAATATTTTTGACTCCTTCAAGCCATCTTGCAATGGCCGGCGCCGTAACGGCGCCGGCCCGACTTCAGCTATCTTGACCCTTGAGCCGCAAGAAGAGGGGTTATGCGGCGCAGCGTGACGCGCCGGTTCTCACGCTCCTCGCGTTGAGTTTTCACCCGGAGCTGTTCTTCGCCATACCCTTGGGTAATCAGGTTCTCCGCGGGAATATCGAAGTGCTCGGTCAGAATGATCGCTATGGATTCGGCGCGGCGATCCGACAAGGCCAGATTGTCTTCGTTGGAGCCGACGGCATCGGTGTGCCCTTCGATCAGAAACACCTCGTCAGGGTCTTTCCTGATGATCTGTTCGATGGCGCTGCCGATGGTTTCGAGGCGATCGATCTGATCGTCCTGTATCTCCCAGGCACCGAACTCGAAAGTAATGGTGTTGATGTCGACACTTCGAACCTTTTCGAGCACCCGATAGTTGTTGCGGATCTCGCCGAGGCTATAAGCGCGCTCGACTCGCTCCACGGGAGGCGCGATCAACGTTTCCTCGATGAGTTCCATGGATGCGTCATTCGCTTCGACGATGTAACGCTCGCGGGGAATATCCAGCACAAGAGGTGGAAGCTGGACTATAGGGCCGATGCCGCGATGGTTTCCACGACGGCGGTTGGGCCCGCGCGCATCATCGATCAGGATGACCTCCTGACCGCGCGTCGTCCTGCTGCGACGGATGATGTCGCCATTGGCATCACGCACCGTGGTGACTTCAACACCGTTCGGACGGACCAGGGTGGTGACGGTGTTGCCATCCTGCCTGCGGTCAACACGCACATCCTTCGCATCCCGAGACAGCCGCTCACTGTCATTGTTGTTGATGATGATGCGATTGTTCTCCCGAATGATGACGCGGTTCTCGCCATCCTGCGTGACTGTGCGACCGTTTTCCTGCTCGAGTACCTTGCGGGAATCCCCCCGGTTTGGACGGCGCTCCTCACGGGTCTCGCGACGCGAAGGATCGTGTTGCTGCAACTGCTGACGAAGGGAGCGGGGCTCTTCGGCCGCCGGCGGTGCTGTTCGGCGTTCGGTCGGAGCGGCAGGTTGCGCCGCGGGTGATTCAGGTTTTGCCGCTGGCGGTTGAGGCGCAGGCTCTGTCTTGGCCGCGGGCTCTTGTGGTGGTTTACGGTCTGGCCTGCGATCCTTGCGGTCGTCGTCGTTCCTGCGCTCGATGCGCCGGTTGCGGGGCTCCTCCGCACCGGCTCGGGGAGCCGCTTCGGGTGTGGCGGCCGGCGCGGGCGCGGATTGTGTTTCGGACGCTGCGGGAGGCTTCCTCTCGGCACGCGATTTTGCTTCCGGCTGCTCTTCCTTGGCTGGGTTTGCAGCGGGCGGAGTTTCGGCCTTTGGCGCGGGCGCCTCTGCCGGGGCCGCAGGCACGGG
>JBEBSP010000115.1:0-8515 GCA_040394255.1 Agaricicola taiwanensis
TTGACGCGAAACCGGAAGCCGCTTTCGCTGAAAACACTTCAGCGGCCGAGAAGCTGTTCGACTTCCCTACGGAATTCGGCCGACAGGTCCTCGCGCTCCAGCGCATAGGCGACATTGGCGGTGAGAAAGCCGATCTTGGAGCCGCAATCGAAGATCCGGCCGTCGAAGCGGTAGCCGAAGAAATCGGATGTCTTGGCCAAGGTCAGCATGGAGTCGGTCAGCTGAATCTCGCCGCCCGCACCCGCACCTTGATTTTCGAGCAGTTCGAAGATTTGCGGCTGAAGGATGTACCGGCCAGAGATCGCGTAATTGGAGGGTGCGGCCTCCGCCTTGGGCTTTTCGACCATGGAGGTGATGCTGAATCCGGAGCCACGCGTCTCGCCGACGCCGACGATGCCGTATTGATGGACCTGCTCCTGGGGCACTTCATAGACGCCGAGAATATTGCCGCCGGTCTCCCGGTAGACCTCGACCATGCCTGCAAGACAGCTCTCGCCATGGTGGAGCATGTCGGGCAGCAGCACGGCGAAGGGTTCGTTGCCCACGATGTCGCGCGCGCACCACACCGCGTGGCCGAGCCCGAGCGGTTCCTGCTGGCGGGTGAAGCTGGTCTGCCCCGCCGCCGGAAGTTCGGTTTCCAGCAGGGTCAGCTCCTTGATCTTGCCGCGCCGCTGAAGGGTCGCTTCCAGTTCATACTGCTTGTCGAAGTGGTCCTCGATGACCCCCTTGTTGCGTCCGGTCACGAAGATGAAGTGCTCGATGCCCGCGGCACGCGCTTCGTCCACCACGTGCTGGATGACGGGCATGTCGACCACGGTCAGCATTTCCTTGGGGACGGCCTTTGTCGCGGGGAGAAAGCGCGTGCCGAGACCGGCGACGGGGAAAACGGCTTTGCGGATGCGTGTCATGGAACCTGGGATGGTGATGAATGGAAGGGAGGGATCAGGAAGGGGCAATGGCGGCGGCTGTGTGGCAGGATAACAAATTGGTGAGGTGCCCGCACAGTCAAGCTGCGAGGCGGTTTTCACGGCATGATAACTTCGTTCCGTCATTCTCATCCCTCTCAGCGAGGTTTGCAGCATGACAGTTCTGGTCACGGGTGGAGCCGGTTACATCGGCAGCCACATGGTCCTGGCTCTGGTCGACCGAGGCGAAAAGGTTGTTGTTCTCGATGACCTTTCGACGGGGTTTGCCGGGGCGATACCGGATGAGGTGCCCATGATCGAGGGCGATGTGGCCGACGCCGCGCTGGTGCGCACCGTCATCGCGGAGCATGACGTCACGGAGATCGCCCATTTCGCGGCCAAGATCGTGGTGCCGGAATCGGTCGCCCAGCCGCTGCTCTATTACAACGCCAACACCGCCAAGACGCGCACCCTGATCGAAACGGCCGTCGATGCGCTCATCCGGCATTTCGTGTTCTCTTCCACTGCGGCGGTCTACGGCAATCCGTTGTCCAACCCGGTGGGCGAGGGTGCCGTGCCGGCCCCGATGTCGCCTTACGGCGCCTCCAAGCTGATGTCGGAATGGATCCTGCGCGACGCTGCCGCGGCCCATGGCTTCACCTATGCCGCGCTGCGCTACTTCAATGTGGCGGGGGCCGACCCTGAAGGCCGTTCCGGGCAATCCACGCCCAACGCCACGCATCTCATCAAGGTCGCCTGCCAGACGGCGCTCGGGCAGCGGCCCCGGATGGAGGTGTTCGGCACCGATTTCCCGACGCCCGACGGCACCTGCGTGCGCGATTACATCCATGTGTCGGACCTGGTGGACGCGCATATCGTCGCTCTCAACCATCTCAGGGGTGGTGGTGAAAGTATCGTCGCCAATTGCGGTTATGGACGCGGCTTCTCGGTTCTGGAGGTGATCGAGGCGGTCAAGCGGGCATCCGGGCGCGACTTTCCGGTCGTGCTCGGGCCAAGGCGCGCGGGCGATCCGGCCATGATCGTCGCCGAGGCCCGGCTGATGCGCGACCGTCTCGGCTGGAGGCCCCGGCACGACGAGCTCGATGCGATCGTGGCGCAGGCGCTCGCCTGGGAAGAACGTCTCGCCTCCACACAAGGACGTGAGATGCCCGTCCGTTAATCGGATGGAAACCATGACTGGGCTCGTTTGACAGCTTATGATCGCATGCGGATCATGCGGAACATGTCCGGGACGAGCCTATGATGCACCACACGATGACCGTGTCGGCGTCCGGAAGATGCCCTTCGAGGCTTTCCGGCGTGCTGACGACCTGCCTGATCCTGTTCGCCTGTCTGGTAATGCCGGTCCATGCGCAGGCGCAAGGCAGGAGCTTCCAGGCCTTCGTGGCGGAGCTCTGGCCCGTGGCCCACAAGCGTGGCGTTTCCAAGAGGGTGTTCGACGCCGCCTTCGCCAACGTCACGCCCGATCCCAAGGTGATGGAGTTTACACGCCGTCAGGCCGAGTTCACGGAAACGACGGGCGCCTATCTCGCCAGACGGGTTTCCGATGCGCGGATCGAGAACGGTGCGAAAAAGGCGCAGGAATGGGCACAGACCCTCGCGGCCATCGAGCGCACCATCGGCGTCGATCCCTATATCGTCCTGTCCGTCTGGGGCAACGAGACCAATTTCGGCGGCTATCTGGGCGGGCACAACGTTATCCAGGCGCTGGCGACCTTGGCCTACAACGGCTATCGCGGCGATTTCTTCCGCAAGGAATTGCTCAACGCGCTCGATATCCTGCAGGCAGGACACACCGATCCGGCCAATATGGTCGGTTCCTGGGCCGGCGCCATGGGGCACACCCAGTTCATGCCGTCGAGCTTCAAGGCCTATGCCATCGATTTCACCGGTGACGGCCGCCGCGACATCTGGACGACCATCCCCGATGCGCTCGGCTCGACCGCGCATTACCTCAAGAAAAGGGGCTGGCGGACCGGCGAAACCTGGGGATATGAGGTCGCGTTGCCGTCCGGTTTCGACCTGAAGCGCGCCAAGCGCATGGGCAAGGCCCCGATCTCGGAATGGACCAGACTGGGCATACGCCGTCCCAATGGGCAGGGTTTTCCCCGGCCGACCGATGTCGCCTGGATTCACCTGCCGGCGGGTGCGCAGGGGCCAGCCTTCCTCATGCTGCCGAACTTCGACGTCATCAAGCGCTACAACAACTCCAACAACTATGCGCTGGCGGTGGGCTATCTGGCCGACCGAATCCGGGGCGGGCAGGCTTTCGCCAAAGGCTTTCCCGTCGAGGACAAGGGCCTGTCGGAAGGCCAGCGGACGGAACTGCAATCCCTGCTCGCATCGCGCGGTTTTCAAGTTGGTGATATAGATGGTGTCATCGGAATGCAGACGCGCGAGGCGATCTACGCCTATCAGTCCGCCTCCGGACTGCCTTCGGACGGGCATCCGTCGCACGATCTGCTGAATCACTTGAAGCGCGGGCGTTGAGGCCCCGCCGGAGCCATGGTGGTCTGACATGTTCCCACATCGATGGGCCACGCGTCTCGCGGCCGGATTGACCGCCGGCCTTATCATGGCTTCCGTGCTGGCAGTGACGCCTGCCGCCTCGCAGCCCGATCCGCGTTATCAGCAGAGGCAGCCCTCCAGCCGGCAACTTCCGCCCCGCCAGGCCGCGCCCGGTGAGGTGATCTACCTCGCGCCTCCGGTGCGCGGGCAGAGGCCGCCTCCCTCGGTCCGGGTTCCCCCGGTACCGCAGACCGGATTCCGGATTCCGTTTCTCGACCGTCTGTTCGGCGGGTCGGGACAGGTCCTGACGCCCCAACAACAGCCGTCCGGCGCCACGGTCGCCGCGCCGTCCGCCCAGCCCGAGCGTACAGCTGTTCAGCCGCCGCGCCCCAAGGTGGAGCCAAAGTATTTCGTGGCGGTGGCCGGCGATGAACTGGCGGAAGCGCTGGCAGGCGGTCTGGAAGAAGCCCTGTCCGACAGGCCCGACATCGCGGTCATCCGCAGCGTTACGGCCGGCAAGGGCATTATCGGTCGCGATCCAAGCATGGCGCAGTCGCTGCGCGAGTTCATTGGATCGCGCAAGAAGGTCGATGCCGTCATCGTGGCGACGGGACTGGGCGATCAGGCGCCGCTCAGCGAAGGCAAGGCGGAGCATGCCTTCCGCACGACCCGCTGGAACCAGATTTTCGCGATGCGTGTGGACGAGGTGCTGATCGCCCTGACGGAGCGACGCCTGCCGGTCGTGTGGCTGGGTCTGCCACCTGTCGCGGATGAGGAGCGCGCGGGCGGGAACGCCCACATCAATGAAATCCTGCGGCAAAGGCTCATCGGCTTCGGCGCATCCTTCCATGATGTCTGGGCCGGCTTCGTGGACGACGAGGAGGCCTTCGCCGCCGTGGGTCCGTCGCTGGACGGGCGCAACGTTCGTCTTCGTCTTGCGGATGGCGTCGGTTTCACCCGGTCGGGGGCGCGCAAATACGCCCATTACGCCGAGATCGAGATTCGACGGCTGTTTCCCCTTGGGAAGGGCGGCGAGGACGCGGGAGTGATCGCCAAGGCGTCCGATCCATCGATCCATGTCATCACCGCTGCTCCACGCACGGCGGGCGCCACGTTGCTGTCGGCGGATCTGCCGGCGATACCGCGTGGACGTGGTTCCGGAGACGGGCCCGTGCCCACGGGGCGGGCGGACGATTTCCGCTGGACGCCGGCGAACTGAGGTTTCGGGCCCGCCGTCGGGCGAGCCCGTCTTCTTCAGCGCGGCAGGGTCGTCGTTCCCATCAATTCTTCGTCGATGGCGCGTGCGGCCTGGCGGCCCTCGCGGATCGCCCAGACCACCAGCGACTGGCCCCGGCGCATATCGCCGGCTGCGTAGACCTTGGGATGCGAGGTCCGGTAGGTGCGGTCGTTGGCCACGACATTGCTCCGGCCATCCAGGTTGACGGCAGCCTGTTCCAGCAGGCCGGCCTTGACGGAGCCGGCGAAGCCGATGGCCAGGAACACGACGTCGGCCTTCAGGATGAACTCCGTGCCGGGGATCGGACGGCGGCGCTCGTCGACGCGGGCGCATTTCACGCCGGTGACCTGGCCGTTACGGCCCTCGATGGAGAGCGTCGCGGCGGCGAACTCGCGCTCCGCGCCCTCGGCCTGGCTTGACGAGGTGCGGAACTTGGTCGGCCAGTAGGGCCAGCTCGCCAGCTTGTCCTCGATCTGGGGAGGGCAGGGGCGGATGTCCATCTGGGTGACGGACAGCGCCCCCTGGCGGAACGAGGTGCCAACACAGTCGGAGGCCGTGTCGCCGCCGCCGACCACCACCACATGCTTGCCGGTGGCGAGGATCGGGCGCTCGTCGCCGATGCTCTCGCCGGCGACGCGGCGGTTCTGCTGGACCAGGAACGGCATGGCGTAATGCACGCCGAACAGGTCCTGACCGGGAATCTGCGGATCGCGGGGTGCTTCAGCGCCGCCGGAAAGCAGGACGGCTTCGAATTCCTCCACCAGTTCCGCGAAGGGCTTCGTCACGCCGACATTGACGCCGTAGTGGAACACCACGCCTTCGGCTTCCATCTGTTCGACGCGGCGGTCGATGTGGTGCTTCTCCATCTTGAAATCAGGGATGCCGTAGCGCAGCAGCCCGCCAGCGCGGGGCTCGCGCTCGAAGACATGGACGTCATGACCCGCGCGCGCCAGTTGCTGGGCGGCGGCCATGCCGGCGGGGCCGGAGCCGATGACGGCGACCTTCTTGCCGGTCTTCTGGCTCGGAAGCTCGGGCGTGATCCAGCCGTTCTCCCAGGCCTTGTCGGCGATGGCCTGCTCCACGGTCTTGATGGCGACCGGGGTATTTTCGAGGTTCAGCGTGCAGGCTTCCTCGCAGGGCGCGGGGCAGATGCGGCCGGTGAACTCCGGGAAGTTGTTGGTGGAATGGAGGTCGCGCGCGGCCTCCTGCCAGTCTCCCCGGTAGACCAGATCGTTCCAGTCGGGGATCTGGTTGTGCACCGGGCAGCCGGTGTCGCCGTGGCAGAAGGGCACGCCGCAGTCCATGCAGCGCGCGGCCTGGCGCACCACCTCCGGCTCGGCCAGCGGCAGGGTGAATTCGCGGAAGTGCCGCACGCGGTCGCCCGCGGGCTGGTACTTCTGTTCCTGACGGTCGATTTCGAGGAAACCCGTGACCTTGCCCATGACGATTACTCCGCAGCCTGCATCGACCGGATCTGCTCCATCTCGCGCAGGGCGCGGCGGTATTCGACCGGCATGATCTTCACGAATTTCGGACGGTAATCCGCCCAGTTCTCAAGGATGACCTTCGCGCGCTCCGAGCCGGTGTAGGCCATGTGGTTCTCGATGAGCTGGCGCAGGCGCTCCTCGTCGTGGTGGTTCATGTCCTCCATGACGTCGATGCGGCCCTTGAACTCCAGGTCGCCGCCGTGGTGGTGCAGCTTTTCCAGAAGCTCCTCCTCCTCCTCGACCGGCTCCAGATCGACCATGGACAGGTTGCAGCGCTTGGCGAAATCACCTTCCTCGTCAAGCACATAGGCCACGCCGCCGGACATGCCCGCCGCGAAGTTGCGCCCGGTCTGGCCGATCATCACCACCACGCCGCCGGTCATGTATTCGCAGCCATGGTCGCCCGCGCCCTCGACCACCGCGATGGCGCCGGAGTTGCGCACGGCGAAGCGTTCGCCCGCCACGCCCCGGAAATAGCACTCGCCGCCGGTGGCGCCGTAGAGCACCGTGTTGCCGACGATGATGGAGTTCTCGGCCACGATGGCGGCGTTGTGGGGAGGCCGGATCACGATCTTGCCGCCCGACAGGCCCTTGCCGACGTAGTCGTTGGCTTCGCCTTCGAGGTTGAGCGTGACGCCGGCGGCGAGGAAGGCGCCGAAGCTCTGGCCGGCCGTGCCCTTGAGGTTGACCGTGATGGTGTCGTCGGGCAGGCCCACGTGGCCGTAACGCCTGGCGACGGCGCCGGACAGCATGGCTCCCGCCGAGCGGTCACGGCTGCGGATGGCCCAGTCGATGGTGACGCGGGCCGCCCCTTCGAGCGCCGGGGCCGCAGCTTCGATCAGCCGGCGGTCCAGCACGTCCTCGATGTGGTGGTCCTGAAGCTCGGCATGGCGCACCGCGACCTCCGGCCCCATGTCCGGGCGGTGGAACAGCTTGCCGAAGTCGAGGCCCCTGGCCTTCCAGTGGTCGAGCGCGGGGGCCTGGTCGAGCAGATCGGAGCGTCCGATGATCTCCTCCAGCTTGCGGAAGCCCATGGCGGCGAGCGCGCGGCGCACCTCCTCGGCCACGAAGAAGAAGTAATTGATGACATGCTCGGGCGTGCCCTTGAAGCGGCGGCGCAGGACCGGGTCCTGGGTCGCGACGCCGACGGGGCAGGTGTTGAGATGGCACTTCCTCATCATGATGCAGCCGGCCGCGATCAGCGGCGCTGTGGCGAAGCCGAATTCGTCCGCGCCGAGCAGCGCACCGATCACGACGTCGCGGCCGGTGCGCAGGCCTCCGTCGACCTGAAGCACGACGCGGCCGCGCAGCTTGTTGAGCACCAGCGTCTGCTGGGTCTCGGCGAGGCCGATTTCCCATGGGCTGCCGGCGTGCTTCAGCGAGGTGAGGGGGCTCGCCCCCGTGCCGCCCTCGAAGCCGGAAACGGTGATGTGGTCGGCGCGGGCCTTGGCGACGCCCGCCGCCACCGTGCCGACGCCCACTTCCGAGACGAGCTTGACTGAGACGTCGGCCGCCGGGTTGACGTTCTTCAGGTCATAGATGAGCTGCGCCAGATCCTCGATGGAGTAGATGTCGTGGTGCGGCGGCGGCGAGATCAGGCCGACGCCTTGCGTGGAATGGCGCACCTTGGCGATCACCGCGTCGACCTTGTGGCCGGGCAGCTGGCCGCCCTCGCCGGGCTTGGCGCCCTGTGCGACCTTGATCTGGAGCTGGTCGGCGTTGACGAGGTAATCCGCCGTGACGCCGAACCGGCCCGAGGCGATCTGCTTGATGGCCGAGCGCATGCTGTCGCCATTGGCCATGGGCAGGAAGCGCTCGGCTTCCTCGCCGCCCTCGCCGGTGTTGGACTTGCCGCCGATGCGGTTCATGGCGATGGCCAGCGTGGTGTGAGCTTCACGGCTGATGGAGCCGAAAGACATGGCCCCCGTCGCGAAGCGCTTCACGATGTCCGCCGCGGGCTCGACCTCGTCGAGCGGCACGGGCGTCTGCGCCTCGTGGATGCGCATCAGCCCGCGCAGGGTCAGCAGGCGCTGCGATTCCGCATTCACGGCGGCGGCATAAGCGTCATACTTCTCCTGGGCGTTGCCGCGCACGGCGTGCTGCAACAGGGCGACCGTGTCCGGCGTCCAGGCGTGATCCTCGCCGCGCCGCCGCCAGGCGTATTCGCCGCCGATGTCGAGAGCGGTCTTCAGCACCGGGTCTTCGGAAAAGGCCACGGCATGACGGCGCACGGCCTCCTCGGCGACCTCGTCGAGGCCGATGCCTTCGATCCGGGTCGCCGTGCCGAAGAAATATTTCTCGACGAAATCGGACTTCAGGCCGACCGCGTCGAAAATCTGCGCGCCGCAATAGGACTG
>JBEBSP010000116.1:0-8462 GCA_040394255.1 Agaricicola taiwanensis
CAGGTGCTCAGTGTTCCGGTGCAGTTCTTCTACGAAGAATTGGCCGTTGGACAACCGGATGCGGTTGGTTTTGCCGAGCGCCCCGGCGAAAGCTATGCGGCCGAGTTCCTCGGCAGTCGCGAAGGATTGGAGCTGAACAAGGCCTTTGCGCGCATCTCCGATCCGCGTGTGCGCCGCTCCATCGTTGATCTCGTTCGTGCATTCGCGGGCGAAGCTGCGCCAAGCGAATAAGCAAATCTTGCGTAGTGAAATACTCGCCGCCCCACTGTGTGCGAGCGGTGGGCGCGACTATGCTTGTGCCCAGCCGTCCTTGACCCGGTAGGCAAAGCTTGAGACAAACCCGGCGTTTTCATCGACGCCGAAGCGCACGGGGGCCCCACGTGTCACGTAAATCCTATCTCTTCACCAGTGAGTCCGTGTCCGAGGGACATCCCGACAAGGTGTGCGATCGCATCTCCGACGAGATCGTCGATCTGTTCTTCCGCGAAGGCCCGAAGGCTGGCATCGATCCGTGGGCGATCCGCGCCGCGTGCGAGACGCTCGCAACCACGAACAAGGTGGTGATCGCCGGCGAGACGCGTGGCCCCGAGACGGTGACGAAGGATTGGATCGCGCACGTTGCGCGCATGGCCATTCGCGATATCGGCTACGAGCAGGAAGGGTTCCACTGGGACAAGGCCGACATCGAGGTTCTGCTGCATCCGCAGTCGGCCGATATCGCAGCCGGCGTCGATGCGCTGCAGCCCGGCACCAACAAGGAAGAGGGTGCAGGCGACCAGGGCATCATGTTCGGCTACGCGTGCACGGAAACGCCCGAACTGATGCCGGCGCCGATCTACTACGCGCACAAGATCCTGCAGGATCTCGCCACAGCGCGTCATAAGAAGGAAGGCGATGCGGCGCTGCTCGGCCCGGACTCCAAGAGTCAGGTCACGATACGCTATGAGGACGGAAAGCCCGTCGGCGCGACGCAGATCGTCGTCTCGCATCAGCACATCAAAGAGGATCTGTCCTCGCGTCAGATCCGCGACATCGTCGAGCCGTACGTGCGCAAGGCGCTACCGGGCGACTGGATCACCAAGGATACGGTCTGGCACATCAACCCGACCGGCAAGTTCTTCATCGGCGGTCCCGACGGCGACAGCGGCCTCACCGGCCGCAAGATCATCGTCGACACCTACGGCGGTGCGGCCCCGCACGGCGGCGGCGCCTTCTCCGGCAAGGACCCGACCAAGGTCGACCGCTCGGCGGCCTATGCCGCGCGCTATCTCGCCAAGAACGTGGTCGCGGCCAATCTCGCCGAGCGCTGCACCATCCAGCTGTCCTACGCCATCGGCGTGTCGAAGCCGCTGTCGATCTACGTCGACCTGCACGAGACCGGCGAGGTCGATCCTTCGAAGCTGGAGACGATCCTTGGCGAGGTCATGGACCTCAGCCCGCGCGGCATCCGCCAGCATCTCGATCTCAACCGCCCGATCTACGCCCGCACCGCCGCCTACGGCCACTTCGGCCGGGCGCCGGAAGAGGACGGCGGCTTCTCCTGGGAGCGCACCGACCTCGCCGCGACGCTGAAAAGCGCGCTGAGCTGAGGCCATGCAGGAGGGCGTTCCGGATCGCCCGGGCGCCTTCTTCGGACGGCGCAAGGGCAAGGCCCTGCGCGCCGGGCAACTGGAGCGCGAGGCGGAGCTTTTGCCCCGCCTCAGGCTTGACCTCGCCGCGCCCGCCCCGGCGGACCTGAAGACGCTGTTTCCGCAGGCGGACGAGGTTTTCCTGGAGATCGGTTTCGGCGGCGGCGAGCATCTGCTGGCCGAGGCGAAGCGCCTGCCGGGCACGGGCTTCATCGGCGTGGAGCCTTTCGTCAACAGCATGGCGAAGGCGCTGGCCGCAATCGAGGCCGACGGCATCGCCAACATCCGCCTCTACGATGACGACGCAACCTATCTTCTCGGCTGGCTGCCGGACGCCAGCCTCGACCGCGTCGACCTGCTTTATCCCGATCCCTGGCCCAAGAAACGCCACTGGAAGCGCCGTTTCGTCTCCGACGTCAGCCTGGCCGAATTCGCGCGGGTGCTGAGGCCGGGCGGCCACTTCCGCTTCGCCAGCGACATCGACACTTACGTGGACTGGACGCTGGAGCATGTCGCCCGCAACCCCGGTTTCCGCTGGACGGCGTCCAGCCTCGACGCCTGCCACCAGCCCTGGCCGCACTGGGTGCGCACGCGCTACGAGGCCAAAGCCGTGCGCGAGGGGCGGGAACTGACCTATCTGGTGTTCGAGCGGGTTTAAGTTTTCCGCCCCGAGAGCACGGCGAAACGCCCGTTCTTCCACCAGCAATCCACCTCGCCGAAACCCGCATCGGCCATCCAGCCGAGCTGGTCGGCCACCGTCGCGCAGTGGTCGTAGGCGGACATGCGCCGCCGCGCGGCGGCGATGGCCTCCCCGCTCGCGCCGGCCCGGCGCGCATGGGCCTCCCAGGCCGCGTCATAGGCCGTCTCCAGCGCGGGCGTCGGCCCGAGCACCTGTTCGGCGTTGATGAAGACGCCGCCGGGGCGGAGCGCGCCGTGGATGCGCGCGAACAGGCCGCGCTTGGCCTCATGCGAAAGGTGATGGATCGACAGCGCCGACACCACCGCCTCGTAGTCGCCCTCGATCGGCTCGGCGGCATAGTCGGCCACATGGAACGCCGCCTCCCGGCCCATGCGGCGGAAATGCTCGCGCGCCTGCTCCAGCATGTCGGGCGCGATGTCCACCAGCGTCAGATGCGCTTGCGGAAAGGCGGTGGCGATGATCCGCGTCAGGAGGCCGGTGCCCGCGCCGAGGTCGAGCACGCGGATCGGCGCGTCCGGCGCGAAGGGCAGGAGGGCGGCCGCCGCGCCATAGAACAGGTCGATGTTGGGAACGAGCATGGCGCGCTCCCGGTCGTAGCGGGTGGCGACGGCGTCGAAGGCGTCGGCAATGGTCATCGGCTGCTCCTGTCATCGGCGCGCGACGCATCACCCATAGGCCACCCAGCCACGGAATGTGAACCCCAGGTAGAACGGGCTGACGTCCGAAAATCCGGCCTCGCGCAGGATCGCTTCGTCCTGCGCGGGCTCCAGCACCCGCAGATGCGTCTCGATCGCCGCGCGGGCTTGCGCGACCCTGTCGGGATCGACGCCCGGGCCCATGGCGAAAGCGGCGTAGCGCGACAGCCATTGCGATCGTTCGCCGTCATCCTGCGGGAAGCTGAGATGGGCGGCCACGAAAGGCGCGCCCGGCGTGAGCCGCCGCCGGATCTCCGAAAGCGTCAGCCGCCGTTCGTCGGGGCTGAGAAAATGCAGGGTCAGCAGGCAGGTGGCGGCATCGAACGGCCCTTCGGGCGCATCATGGATGTACCCCTCGTGCAGCCGGACGCGCGCGCCGAGCGGTCCGAGCGTCCGTTCGGCGAGCCGCAGCATCTCGGGGGCCGGATCGACGCCGTCGAACCTCCAGCCGGGATGGGCTTCGGCGAAGGCCTTCAGTTCCAGTCCCCCGCCGGCCCCGAGCACGAGCACGCGCGCGTTCTCGGGCGCGCGCTCGGCGAGCAGGATGGCGGTCATCCGGTGCAGATCGGCGAAGCCGGGCACGATGCGCGGCGGCCCCTCGGCATACTGCGCCACGGCTTGGGGATCGTCGAAGGGAGCCGGCGGCGCGCCCACGACGCCGGCCATGGTGTCATCGCCCATGGGCGGCCTCCAGGTCGTGCCGCCCGCCACGGGCGGCGAGGCGGGCGTGGAAGTCGGCGCTCAGTCCGGCGAGGGTCACTTCGCCAAGGCGCGACAGCAGCAGCGTTTCGGCATCCCGGAACGCCCGGTCGAGGGCGGCATTCACGGCCTGTTCCACGAGGCAGCCGGGCGCCTCCGTCCGGTTGCCGAGGGCGAGCAGCGACGGGCTGCCGAGCGCGGCGTAGATATCGCGCAGCGTCACCTTCGAGAGGTCGCAGGCCAGCGTCCAGCCGCCGCCATGCCCCTTCCCGGACCGGACGTATCCCCCGTCGCGCAGCCCGGCCATGATCCGGCGGACCACGACGGGATTGGTCGCCATCGCCCTGGCAAGGGCCTCGGAAGTCATGGGGCCTTCGTGTTCGGCCATGTGGAGCAGGACGTGGAGCACGCCCGACAATCGGCTGTCTCGTTTCATGCAACTTCATATGTTGCATGATATGGCGTGGGTCAAGGCCCCTGCTTTCCCGGGAGACGGGGCGGCACCCCGCGCTCCCGTCTTGCGCGCCGCATCCGCACCCGTTATATCTGGCTGCGTCGTACTCAACGACCCTCAGAGTTTGATCCATATAAGGATCGTCTTATGAGAGTGGGCCCCTGCCGGGACCCGCTCTTTTTTATTGGAGAAAGCCCCGTGGCGGAAATGCCGCTTGAGGACGATCGCCGGATCATCGTGGAGACCGGCCTTGCCGCGCGCGTCGCGCGGATCGTGGAGCCGTCGCTGGAAGGCCTCGGCTATCGTCTCGTGCGCGTCAAGATTTCCGCCCAGAACGGCTGCACCGTCCAGATCATGGCCGAGAGGCCGGACGGCACCATGGACGTGGAGGGCTGCGAAGAGGTCAGCCGCGCCATCTCGCCGGTGCTCGACGTCGAGGACCCGGTCACCACCGAATACCACCTCGAAATTTCCTCGCCCGGCATCGACCGTCCGCTGGCCCGCGTGTCCGACTTCGCGCGCTGGGACGGCCACCTCGCCAAGATCGAGATGGCCGAGCTGATCCACGGCCGCAAGCGCTTCCGGGGCTTGCTGCGCGGCCTCGACGGCGAGGCGGCGCTGCTGGAGCGCGATGAGGTCCGCGAGGGCGAGGAGCGCCTCGTCCGCCTTCCCGTCGCCGACATCGCCGAGGCCCGGCTGGTCCTGACCGATGAGCTGATCGACGCGGCGCTCGGTCGCGTCAACGCCAGCAAGAAAGCACATACGGGCGAAACCGCGCCCGAACCCGCTGGGAAGGATCCCAGCCCCCGTCAATTGCAAGACCGCCGGAAGAAGCCTCCGGCGGGCCATCGAGGGAGATGAACATGGCCGTCAGCGCCAACAGGCTCGAACTGCTCCAGATCGCCGACGCGGTCGCGCGTGAAAAGGTCATCGACCGCCAGATCGTGCTGGCCGCCATGGAAGACGCCATCGCCAAGGCTGCCCGGTCGCGCTACGGCTCGGAGACCGAGGTGCGCGCCACCATCGACCCCAAGAGCGGCGAAATCCGGCTCGCCCGGCTGCTGCTGGTGGCCGATGAGGTGATGAACGACGCCATCGAGATCTCCACCGAGGAGGCCCGCGTGAAGAACCCGGCGGCGCAGCCCGGCGACTACATCTCCGAGACGCTGCCGCCCTTTGACTTCGGCCGCGTCGCCGCCCAGTCGGCCAAGCAGGTCATCGTCCAGAAGGTGCGCGACGCCGAGCGCGACCGCCAGTACGCCGAATACCGCGACCGCATCGGCGACGTGGTCAACGGCGTGGTCAAGCGCGTCGAATACGGCAACGTCATCACCGACCTGGGCCGCGGCGAGGCCATCGTGCGCCGTGACGAGCTTCTGCCGCGCGAGATGTTCCGCCCCGGCGACCGCATCCGCGCCTATGTCTACGACGTGCGCCGCGAGCCGCGCGGGCCGCAGATTTTCCTGTCGCGCACCCATCCGCAGTTCATGGCGAAACTGTTCTCGCAGGAAGTGCCGGAGATCTACGACGGCATCATCACCATCAAGGCCGTGGCGCGCGATCCGGGCAGCCGCGCCAAGATCGCGGTGATCTCGCGCGACAGCTCCATCGACCCCGTGGGCGCCTGCGTCGGCATGCGCGGCAGCCGCGTCCAGGCCGTGGTGCAGGAGCTTCAGGGCGAGAAGATCGACATCATCCCCTGGTCGCCCGACGCCGCCACCTTCATCGTCAACGCGCTCCAGCCCGCCGAGGTGGTCAAGGTCGTGCTCGACGAGGACACCGCCAAGATCGAGGTGGTGGTGCCCGACGACCAGCTCTCGCTGGCCATCGGCCGGCGCGGCCAGAACGTGCGCCTCGCCTCCCAGCTCACCGGCTGGGACATCGACATCATGACCGAGGCCGAGGAAAGCGAGCGCCGCCAGAAGGAATTCGTCGAGCGCAGCGAGCTGTTCATGAACGCGCTCGACGTCGATGAGGTCGTGGCCCAGCTCCTGACCGCCGAGGGCTTCGCCTCGCTGGAGGAGCTGGCCTTCGTCGACCTCAACGAAATCGCCACCATCGAGGGCTTCGACGAGGATACGGCGCAGGAAATCCAGACCCGCGCCAAGGAATACCTGGAGCGGATCGAGGTCGAATACGAGGACAAGCGCAAGGCGCTCGGCGTCGAGGACGATGTTCGCGCCGTGCCGGGCGTCACCTCCGCCATGCTGGTCGCCTTCGGCGAGAACGACATCAAGTCGGTCGAGGACCTTGCCGGCTGCGCCACCGACGATCTGGTCGGCTGGGTCGACAAGAAGGACGGCGAGGTGACCCGTCACGACGGCGCCCTGACCGGCTTCGACGTCTCGCGCGAGGAGGCGGAGGCCATTATCATGCAGGCCCGCATCAAGGCCGGCTGGATCACCGAAGCCGACCTGGCCCCGGCGGAGACGGAAGAGGAAGAGACCGAGGTCGAATCCGAGACGTGACGGTGGGTATGGAGCGGAGAGACGGATGGCCCGGAAGGACGATGACCGTGGCGCGACGGAGCGCCTCTGCGCGGCGACACGCACGGTCCGGCCGGTGGGCGAGCTCATCCGCTTCGTGCGCGGCCCGGACGGGGCGCTCGTTCCGGACCTGAAGCGCAAGCTTCCGGGCCGGGGCGTCTGGGTGACGGCGACCCGCGAAACCGTCGCCGACGCGCTGAAACGCAATGTCTTCGCGCGCAGCCTCAAGGAGAAGGTCCAGGTCGATCCCGACCTTGTGGACCGGCTCGATCATCTCTATCTGAAGGCGGCGCTGGACCTCTTCAGCCTCGCCAACAAGGCGGGCAAGGTGGTCACGGGCTTCGCCAAGGTCGAGGCAGCGCTTGCCGGCGAAGAGCTGGCCGCGGTGCTCCACGCCTCCGATGCGGCGCCCGACGGCGTGCGCAAGATCGGGCAGGCGTTGCGCCGCGCGGGCGTTGAGGGTAGGGTCCGGCGCGTTTCGCCCTTTTCCGGTCCTCAGATGGACATGGCGCTTGGGCGCTCGAATGTGATACATGCTGCGCTCATCGCGGATGCCGTGAGCAACGCGCTTCTCGCCCGTGCCGACGATCTCGCGCGCTTTCGCGGGAATACTGCCGCCGGATTGGCCGATGCGGCGGACGACGGTATGGACGACCCGCAGGAACGGATGGCGAATGACTGATACGAAGAACCCCGGCGATAAAACCCTGAGTGTCGGCAAGACGCTGACGCTGAAGCGTCCGAGCGAGCAGGGAACTGTGCGCCAGAGCTTCAGCCATGGCCGGTCCAAGACCGTCGTGGTGGAAAAGGTGAAGCGCCGGATCATCGGACCGGGCGGCGAGACCGTGAGCGCGCCTGTGCCCACCGCACCCGCCCCATCGTCCCCGGCGGCTACGACCTCCCGCCCGATCGATCGGGTCGCTCCCCGCCGGCCGGCCGCGCCCGGCGGCGTCGTGCTGCGCACCCTCACCGAAAGCGAGAAGGACGCCCGCGCCCAGGCGCTGGCCGAAGCCCGCACGCGAGAGGTCGAGGAACGGCGCCAGGCCGAGGAGGAGGCGCGCCAGCGCGCCATCCGCGAGGCCGAGGAAGCGCGTGAGCGCGAGGCCGCCGAAGTCCGCATGCGCGAGGAAGAGGCCCGCAAGAAGCTCGATGAGGACAGCCGTCGCAAGGCGGAAGCCGGCGCCGCCAAGCGCTTCGGCGATGCTCCGGCCGACGAGCCTGCCAGACGCGTGCCCGTTCCGGCGCCTTCCGGCCGTGTGCTGGAAGCCGACGACGAGGATGGCCGCAAACGCGGCGCCGCGGTCAAGCGGCCCGGTCCGGGCGGCGTGCGCGCCCCCGTGGTGCCGGCCAAGCCCGAGAAGCCCAAGGCCGCCGGCGAGCGCCAGCGCGGCCGCCTGACGGTCACCAACGCCCACGAGGCCGGCGAGGAACGCGCGCGCTCCATCGCCGCTTACCGCCGCCGCATGCAGCGCGCCACAGGCCATCGCAACGATGGACCCAAGGAAAAGATCATGCGCGAGGTCATCATCCCTGAGACCATCACGGTCCAGGAGCTGGCCAACCGCATGTCCGAGCGCGCGGTCGACGTGGTGCGCCTGCTGATGAAGCAGGGCCAGATGATCAAGATCACCGACGTGATCGACAGCGACACCGCGCAGCTGATTGCCGAGGAGATGGGCCACACCGTCCGCCGCGTCGCCGAATCCGACGTGGAGGAGGGCCTGTTCGCCCACCACGACGACGACGCGCCGCAGTCGCCGCGTCCGCCGGTCGTGACCATCATGGGCCATGTCGACCACG
>JBEBSP010000117.1:0-8425 GCA_040394255.1 Agaricicola taiwanensis
GTGAGCACCGGAGCGCAGGACAGCGCCGTTTGCAGCCCGGCCTCGCCCATTCTCAAGCGGCCGCGCGGCCAGTCATGCTTTCCGGCGACATCATCAGCACCACGACATCGTCGATGCCGGCAACGACGAGGCGCTGGTGCATGGCGACCGTGGCAGGGTCTGTTGCCTGCCCCGTCGCGGCGAGGATTGCGGCCTTGCAGTGCTTGGCGAGATGCTGCTCGTCCTTGGAGTCCGTTCCGAGAGGCGAGACGATGATGACGAAATCATAGGTAAACCCAAGGGCATCCGTGACGACATTCATCCTGCCCCTGAACTTCGGGTCCATGGCCGACTGGCCGGTCGGGATGATGTGGACGCCGCTGTCGCGGTCGCGGTGGATGGCTTGTGTGAACGAGGCCGCGCCGGTCAGGAGATCGCTGAGGCCCGGCACATCCACGCTCAGGAGCGCGCGGTTGAGATTGGCGCTGCCGGCCCCGGCGTCCACGATGATCGACTTGCGGTCGAAATCGGACAGCGAACGGGCCAATTCCAGCGCGACACGGCCTGAATCGGCCTCCGCGAGGGCCGTGGTGACCAGGATGCGCAGCGCGTTTTCGCCGCGCGCGGCCTGCGCCAGATGCTGCGCGATGTCGTGGATGATGCGCGCGTCGGCCGCCTCGATGTCGGCCACCCGCCCCGCTCCCATGGAACCGGCGCGGTCGGCCGCGCCATAAACCGGAACGGCGCCCGATACGGCCGGCACATGCCCCGACTGGGCGTCATCCTCATGATCGCCGGCGCGCAGCAGCTCGGTCGTCAGCACCAGCCCCATGCCGAGGAACAGCGTTCCGGCCATGGCGATCAGCACCATGGGCAGCACCTTGGGGAAATACGGCGTGCTGGCCACGCCCGCGCGGGAGATGATGCGCGCGTCGGGCGGCAGCGCGAAGGTCTCGCGGGCGTCCGCCTCGCGGTAGCGGCCGAGGAACTGCTCCAGCAGCTCGCGCTGCACCCGCGCCTCGCGGTCGAGGGCGCGCAGCTGCACCTCCTGCTCGTTGGCGCTGGTGACCGTGCCGCGCTGTGCGTCGATGCGCGCCTGCACGGCGGCGACCTGGGCGCTGGAGATCTTCGATTCGTTCTCGAAGGCCCGTGCGATCCGCTCGGCCTCGAGCCGGGTCTGGACGTCGAGATTCTCCAGTTGCGCGTTCAGCTCCTTGATGCGCGGATGGCCGGGCAGCAGCGTGCGCAGCTCCGCCGCGCGCTGCCCCTGAAGGGTGACGCGCTGCTCCAGAAGGCGGCGGATCAGCTCGGCGTTGGCGATGTCCAGCGATTCGATCGGCTTGCCGGAGGCCAGCACGTCGCGGATCAGGTCGCCCTTGGCCCTGGCCTCGCTCTGCCGCGCGCGCGCCGCCAGGAGCTGTGTGTTCAGCTCGCTGAGCTCCTGCGTGGTGATGGTCGAATTGTTGGGGCCCGTGAACAGTCCGGCGCTTGAACGGAAGTCCTCGACCTTGGCCTCGGCCTCGGCGACCCGCGTGCGCAGCCGCTCGATCTCGCTCTGCAACCAGGTGGAGGCCTCGCGGGTGCTCGTCTGGCGCACCGACTGCTGGAGCGCGATGTAGCTGTCGGCCACGGCATTGGCGACATCGGCGGCGAGCTGGGGGTCCTCGGAGGTGAATTCGACCGCGATCACCCGCGAGCCCTGCACCGCGTAGACCGAGAGATTCTTGTAATAGACGTCGAGGACGCGCTCCTCGGTCGACAGCCGCGACGGATCGCGCACCAGCCCGAACAGCCCGAGCATGCGCCGGAAGCCGGAGCTTTTGGCGCCGATGGGGTCGAACTCGCCGCGCTTGGAGAGGTCGAGCTTGCGCACCACCTCGCGCGCCAGATCGCGGGAATAGAGCAGTTGCACCTGGCTCGCCACGGTCCGCTCGTCGATGTTCGGGCGCGGTTCCTGCACGCTGCCGGGGCGCGTGAAGGAGGTCTCGTAATCCTCGATCAGCACGCGCGATTCGGACCGGTACAGCGGCGTGACCGACGAGGCCCACAGATAGGTGATGCCGCCGATGATGATCGCCGCCGCCAGCAGCCGCGCCCAGTTGCGCATCAGCGCCGTCGTGAGTCGCCGCATGTCTACGGCGCCCGCCTGGGACTGGTCGGCGAAAGCGTGCGGGGGAGCAGAATCAGCGGAAGACATGACGCCTCGAACAAAAATCACTGGTTCGAGATGACCATCTTATGGTTTCGATCGAGTTAACCGCCCTGTCCGCCGTCACATTCCGCGAAGGCTTTGTTAACCATGCGGACGTAACTCTGCGTTTCATTGCAATGACAACGATCCGGCAAGGTTGGAATGTTCCGCTTCAGCGCCTGCTTCCTCGCCCTCGGCCTTCTGGCGGCCTGCGCCGCGCCGCATCAGGGCGCGCTCGACACCTCCAACGCGCCCTACACCGTCGATTCCGGCGACAGGCTGCGCATCACGGTCTTCGGGCAGGCGAATCTGAGTTCCAGCTACACGGTCGATCCCTCGGGCAACATCGCCATGCCGCTGATCGGCACGGTTCCGGTACGCGGCTCGACCACGGGACATATGGAATCGTCCATCGCGGCCCGGCTCCGCAACGGCTTCATAAGGGAGCCGAATGTCACTGTTGAAATAGAAACTTACAGGCCATTCTTCATCCTTGGTGAGATCAACCGGGCGGGCCAGTATCCCTATGTCGCGGGCCTGACAGCCGAGACCGCCATCGCGGTGGCGGGCGGCTTCACGCCGCGCGCGGTCAAGGGTTCGGTCGACATCACGCGCCGTCTTGCCGGCGAAGAGGTGAAAGCCACCGTCCCCGTCGCCACCCCGATTCGCCCCGGCGACAGCATCACCGTCCGCGAACGCTGGTTCTGAAGTGATGCCGGCGATCCTCCACGTCATCCGCGCACCGCGCGGCGGCGTCCTGCGTCATGTGGATGACTTGGCCCGCGCCCAGGCCGCCATGGGCCACCGCGTCGGTCTCCTGTGCGACGGAGACACCGGCAACGCCCGCGACAGCGCGCGCCTCGACGCCCTCCAGCACGACCTTCCTCTCGGCGTGACAAGGATCAGCATGGGCCGCGCGGTCGGCCTGTCCGATCTGGCCGCCGCCATCGCCGTCGCCCGCGCCGTCGGAACGATCCGGCCCGGCGTGGTGCATGGCCATGGCGCCAAGGGCGGCGCCTTCGGCCGCGTCGCGGCCGCCATCGCCCGGCGCGGGGGCGCCCGGAGCAAGGGCTTCTACACGCCTCATGGCGGCAGCCTGCACCACGACCCGGCCAGCCTCGCGGGCCGCGCCTATTTCACCGCCGAGCGCGCGCTCGAACGCCTGACCAGCGGCATCGTCTTCGTCAGCGGCTTCGAGCAGGCGGCCTACACGGCCAAGATCGGCGCGCCGCGCTGCCCGGTCCGACTGGTGCATAACGGCCTGACCTCCGGGGAATTCGAGCCGGTCACATTGGCCGGCGACGCCAGTGACATCCTGTTCCTGGGCGAGATGCGCCATCTCAAGGGCGTCGACGTCCTGATCGAGGCGCTCGCCGCGCTCAACACCCGCCGCATCGTCACCGCGACGCTGGTCGGCGCGGGACCGGACCGCGAGGCGTTCCGCGCCCTCATCGAGCGGCGGGGCCTTGGAGGGCGGGTGCGTCTGGCCGATCCCATGCCGGCGCGGGAGGCTTTCCGCCTCGGCCGCGTCATGGCGGTGCCCTCACGGGCTGAATCGCTGCCCTACGTCGTGCTGGAGGCGGTGGCCGCGGCGCGCCCGCTGGTGGCGACCCGGGTCGGTGGCATTCCGGAAATCGTTCCGGCGCACAGCCTCGTCGCCCCCGGCGACAGCGGCGCGCTCGCCATGGCCATCTCCGCCGCGCTCGACGACCCGGCGGCCGGCGAGGCCCGCGCCACGGAGCTGGCGAACGGCCTGCGCAAGCGCTTCTCGGTCGAAACCATGGCTCGGGACATCACGGATTTCTACAGCCTTGCCCAACCCGCCGATGCGCGAGTAACGCCCTGAACGGCAAGGCACAATCATAGGCTTATCCAGCCGGGTTAAGCCTTCCGTGAGCATTTTCGATTATGCCATGCCATGGGGGCATGGTGCCAAGAGACTGTTTGAGAATGGGCCAGGCCGCAGCGAAAACGATGATTTTTGAGCACCGGAACGGAGCGTACCTCCCATACGTAAGCGCCGGAGCGCGGAAAACCGCCGTTTGCAGCCCGGCATCAGCCATTCTCGAACAGCCTCTGAATGAGAGTATGCGTCGATGCTAGGCCAGCCTTCGGATGTTGCAACGCCGGCCGGCACCGCTGCGCCGGGCGGCAAGCCGCGCCCTGCCGCATCGCATGAACCCTTTTCCGACACCCAGCGCACCACCTCGCCGATCGTGCTCGCGGGCGCGGTGCGGCTGATCGAGGCCGCTCTCGTCACCATCGCCGGCCAGATCGCGCTTGCGCCGAACCTGATGCAGGGCGAGACCTGGCTTCAGGTCGCCGTCCCGCCCATCGTTGCCGTCGCCTATGTGCTGGCGGGCGAAGCGGCCACCATCTTTACGGTGGTCGCCTTTCGCCGCCTCCTGGTCCAATTGGTCCGCGTCACCGTGGTGGTGCTCGCCGTTGCGGCTGTGCTCGCAGGCATCTTCGCCGCGACCAGCATCGCCAGCGCGGAGAACATGGGCTGGCTGAACCGCTGGCTGATCCTGACCGGCATCTGCCTCCTGGCCTTCCGGTTCGGCCTGCATCTCACCGTCATGTCCTGGACACGCTCGGGCCGCCTCGCCCGCCGCACGGCCATCGTCGGCGGCGGCGCGCCGGGCGAGAAGCTGATCCACGAGCTTGAGGCCAATGCGGTCGGCGATGTCACCATCTGCGGCGTCTTCGCCGCCCGCAACGACGACCGCTCCCCGCCCAGCGTTGCCGGCCACCCCCAGCTCGGCACCGTGGGCGATCTCGGGGACTACGCCCGCCGCTCGCGGCTCGACCTCGTGATCTTCACCCTGCCGATCACGGCCGAGGGCCGCATCCTCCAGATGCTGAAGCAGCTCTGGGTGCTGCCGGTCGACATTCGCCTGTCGGCCCACACAAACCAGCTGCAGTTCCGGCCGCGCTCCTATTCCTATATCGGCTCCGTGCCGGTGCTGGACGTGCAGGACCGGCCCATCGCCGACTGGGACGTGGTGCTGAAATGGCTGTTCGACCGCATGGTCGGCACGCTGGCGCTGATCGCCCTGTCGCCGGTGTTCGTCGTCACCGCCATCGCCATCAAGCTCGATTCGAAAGGCCCGGTGTTCTTCCGCCAGAAGCGCTACGGCTTCAACAACGAGCTGATCGAGGTCTTCAAGTTCCGCTCGATGTACACCGACCAGTGCGACGCCACCGCCTCCAGGCTGGTGACCAAGGGCGACCCGCGCGTCACCCGCATCGGGCGCTTCATCCGCAAGACCTCCATCGACGAACTGCCGCAATTGTTCAACGTGGTGTTCAAGGGCAACCTCTCGCTCGTCGGCCCCCGTCCCCACGCCGTCCACGCCAAGGCGGTCGACCGGCTCTACAACGACGTCGTCGACGGCTATTTCGCCCGCCACAAGGTCAAGCCGGGCATCACCGGCTGGGCGCAGATCAAGGGCTGGCGTGGCGAGACCGACACCGAGGAGAAGATCCAGCAGCGCGTCGCCCATGATCTCTACTACATCGAGAACTGGTCGGTGTTCTTCGATCTGTGGATCCTCATCAAGACCCCCTTCTCTCTCATGTCCACGGAGAACGCCTATTGAGCGTGGCGGCGCGGGGCGCGCCTCCGGTGGCCGGCCAGCGTCCGTTCCGTCTCTCGCTGGACAGGCTGACCAATCTCCTGCTGGCCGCCTTCGCCTTTTCCGGCGGCTATGTGATCGTGGAGCCCTCGCCCTATGAGGTGATGTTCATCCCCGCCCTGCTGGCGTTGATGCTCGCCGGCATGCGCTTTCGCGCCGAGCATATTCCCCTCGTGCTGCTGCTGATCCTGTTCAACGTCGGCGGGCTCATAGCGCTGACGCAGGTCCTGGGCACGGAGGAGACCATCACCTACGTCATCATCTCCGTATTCATGGCGGCCAGCGCCATCTTCTGGGCCGTCTGCCTCTCGGAAAACACCCTGGAGCGCTTCGCCTGGCTGCGCTCGGGCTACATGCTGGCCGCCCTGCTCGCCTCGACCATGGCGATCATCGGCTATTTCGACATCGGCGGCACGCGCGACCTCTTCACGCTCTACAATCGCGCCAAGGGGACCTTCAAGGACCCCAATGTCTTCGGCCCTTTCCTGATCCTGCCCGCCATGCTGCTGCTCCAGGACCTTCTGGCGGGCCGCTCCATCCGAATCCTGCGCACCCTGCTGCCGCTGGTCCTGATCTTCATCGGCCTGTTTCTCTCCTTCTCGCGCGCCGCCTGGGCTCATCTGGTGCTGTCATCGGTGGTCATGGTCATCTTCCTGTTGCTGACCTCCCCCTCGCCGCGCCTGCGCCTGCGGGTGATCGTGATCACCGTCGCATGCGGCCTCGTGCTGGCCCTGTCCCTGGCGGCGCTGCTGGCGGTGCCCGCGGTGCGCGACGTCTTCGTCCAGCGCGCCAGCCTGAGCCAGGACTACGACGTTTCGGAAGGCGGGCGCTTCGACAGCCAGGCGGCCAGCCTGCCCGTGCTGCTCGAAAGCCCCATGGGCCTCGGCCCGCACCAGTTTTCCAAGGTGTTCAAGAGCGATCCGCACAACGTCTATCTGAACGCCTTCGCGGCCTACAGCTGGCTGGGCGGCCTGTCCTATGCGACGCTGGTGATCCTGAGCTGGATCTGCGGCCTGCGCGCCCTGTTCAAGGCCAGCCCCTACCAGCGCCCGCTGGGGGCCGTTCTGGCGACCTTCCTGGTGCTGACGCTGGAAGGCTTCATCATCGACACCGACCACTGGCGTCACTTTTTCCTGTTGCTCGGCGTCACCTGGGGCTTCATCGCCGCCGTGGAGATGCACGGACGGAGGATGCTGGCGGCAAAACGGATGGCTGGCGCAACGCCGGGCTGAACGCCGGCCCGCAAGGGTCAGGCGGCGTGGCGTGGCTCGATCCTGTCAAGCGTCTCGGAAAGCTGCTTGGCGGCGACCGCGAGGGCATACTTCGCCTGCATATTCATGAACCATTGCAAATCGGCGCCCAAAAACCTGCCGAGGCGCAAGGCGATGTTCGCCGTGATGCCCTGGCGTCCGTGGCAGATCTCATTGATGCGGCTGCGCGGAACATTGATGGCCTTGGCCAGGGCGTAAACGGAAAGCCCCATCGGCTCCAGAAATTCCTCCTTGAGGATCGTACCCGGATGGGGAAGCGGGACGGCGCGGGCGGCGACAGCCTTGCTAGGCCGTAGCGCTCGGGCAGATCGCGCCATGGTGCGCCGGATCGTAGCACCCAGAAGATGCCGTTCAGTACGCGGCGATCATCGACGCGCGGCACGCCTCTGGGCTTGTCAGGCAGAAGCGGCTCGATCACGCGTCATTCAAAGTCAGTCAGGTCATATCGGCTCATGCCGATCCTGAATCAGTTCCGCTTCAAAAAGGGAAGTCATCTTGCGCTGATCGCATCTTCGGCCGCATGCCGGAGATCGCTCACGACATCCTGCTCATCCGACAGGAGCGCATCTCGAAGGAGCGAAACCGTCTTCAACGCCCTTAGCAACTCTCCCCACCCATCCGTCATCCCATTGTATGAATTATAAGCGGGAAGTATGACGCCGAGCGGCTGCAAACAGCGTCGCTCGCACCAGGCATCGATCAGCCCGCGCAGATCAGCGAAAAATGTCTCATTGTCTGGATAGGCCTTGGGCATGGCTCGACCTTACCCGCTCAATCCCGATGCGCAAACTTTATGAGTTCACGACCTGGTGGTAGTCGACGGGCTCGACATCGTAGGCATCTCCATTCTCCCACACGAAACAAATACGCCATTGGAGGTTGACCCTGATCGAATGCTGCCCTGCGCGATCTCCCTTGAGGGCTTCCAGCATGTTCGAAGGGGGGAATCCGCAAATCCTCCAGACGCGTTACGGTATCCAGCATGAAGAGCTTGTCAGAGCGTTTTCAGCAAAAGCGGACACCGGTTTTGCGTCAAGAAAACGCGTCAAAACAAACAGATAGAATATGTTCGGCGACCTATTTCGTCGAACATACTCTGCTGGCGCGCTTGAGCACATCGCCCGGAATGCCTCTTGAGATTCGGCCTTCCGACAGTTGCGCCGCGCGCTTGTCCTTGAAGCTCTTCATCACCGCAAAGCGTACCGGATAATTGTACGAAACCCGATCATCTCGTTCAAAAAGATAGTCCGCAATTTCATCACGGACATGCGGGGGAAAGCATTGCTTCCCTTATTTCCGCACCACCGTATAGGCATAGGCCGCCAGCCGCGCGAAATCCCTGGCGC
>JBEBSP010000118.1:0-8412 GCA_040394255.1 Agaricicola taiwanensis
ACGGGCAATCACGCGGACCTGAGTTTGCAACCGTTAAAGTGTACCACTATTGCCGTTTGGAGCAAATGAAATGACCGATAAACAATTGATATTGCATTGTTATTTTTTGTTTTTGTGTCCGTTCGGCATCAAATGCGATCCATGTGCGGAATCGGCGAGAAAATATTGCGGCATGACGTGCCAAGCTGTCGTGCGGACGGCAGGGTTCTGATTTTACTTCAGAGGGTTACGGGCGATACGCCTATCTTGATCTACAGGGCTGTAGCCTAGACATGGTTGTCATCTTCGCCCGGTACGATGCGCCATTTATCCAGAAGCTGTGATGGATCATCCCGAATGACGGCACGATCATTCGAATAAAACAGAGTAAAGCGGCGCGTTTTGCTTCTCTGGCGGCCACCTTCAATCTTTCGAAGGTCATTCAAGTCGGGTTAGGCTGTTGAATTTTTCCCCCACAATGCTATGTGATGGAACATCGCCTTATGCAGGCTGCATCTGCTGGTTGGGGAGGATGGCATGTTTCACGATGCTCTCTTCCAATTGGGGATGGGCTCAGTTTTACTGAATGCCTCCCAAAAGGAAGAAACTTTTGTCGCGCGCGCCCTGAAAGCATGCGTCGAGGCGTTTTGCGTCAGCCCTGGCCTGCGCGTCGAGCTTGCCGCCACCGCGGTCATGGATCCGTTCCGTCCCGGAATCAGACGAAGGGGCAATAGCGCCAAAGCGCCGATCCTTCGCGTGGGGTCGGCCGCCGTTCCCTCAAGATCGTAACCCGTCCAGCATCAACCTGCCACGTCGCACCCGGTTCGTGCGTGGCAGGATCGATCCGACGGGCGTCGAGCTTGCCATGCGGTGCGACCGGCCCGCTGGTTATCATCCCACGACGACGAGCCAGACAGGCCGCCAGAAGCGGTGAAGGACGGTCGTTCAACAGGCGCAACACACCAATGATCCAGACGCCCTACTACCTGATCGACAAGAGCGCATTGCTGCGCAATCTGCGGACGATTCAATACGTTCGGGAGCATTCCGGCGCCAAGCTGTTGCTGGCGCTCAAGTGCTTTGCGACGTGGTCGGTGTTCGATCTCATGCACGACTATATGGACGGCACGACATCTTCGTCGCTCTTTGAGGTGAAGCTCGGCCGCGAGAAGTTCGGCGGCGAAACCCATGCCTACAGTGTCGCCTTCGCCGATCATGAGATCGATGAGGTCATGGCGAATGCCGACAAGATCATCTTCAACTCGATCCGCCAGCTCGATCGTTTCGCCGATCGACCGGCTGCCTTGAGCCGAGGCCTGCGGCTCAATCCGGGTGTCAGCTCATCCACTTTCGATCTCGCCGATCCCGCCCGGCCGTTCAGCCGTCTTGGAGAATGGGACGCCGGGAAGGTGGAAGCCGTCATCGATCGGATCGACGGCTTCATGATCCACAACAACTGCGAGAACGCGGACTTCGAACTCTTCGAGCGAATGCTCGGCCAGATCGAAGAGAAGTTCGGTTCAATGCTGTCCCGGGTCGGTTGGGTGAGCCTCGGCGGAGGCATTCATTTCACCGGCGAGGGCTATCCGCTTGCCTCGTTCTGCGAGCGACTGAGGGACTTCGCGCAACGCTACGGCGTGCAGGTCTATCTCGAACCCGGCGAAGCGGCCGTCACGAGAAGCACGACGCTCGAGGTGACGGTGCTCGACACGCTCTTCAACGGCAAGCATCTCGCCATCGTCGACAGCTCGGTCGAGGCGCATATGCTCGACCTCCTGATCTATCGGCAAAGCGCCAGGATCAGTCCGGATTCCGGCGATCACCGCTACATGGTCTGCGGAAAGTCCTGTCTAGCCGGCGACGTGTTCGGCGAATTCCAATTCGAGCAGGAACTGCAGCCGGGCGATCGCATCTCCATCCAGGATGCCGCCGGCTACACCATGGTGAAGAAGAACTGGTTCAATGGCCTGCAGATGCCGTCGATCGCCCTGCGCGAGCTCGATGGCCGCGTGCGCGTGATCCGCGAGTTCTCCTTCGAGGATTATCTGTCGAGCCTGTCTTGAGGCTCTTTCCCACTCATAAAGGAGGCTCCAGCCCCATGAAAAGGAATGTTCTGATTATCGGTGCGGGCGGCGTCGGCCAAGTTGCCGCCCACAAATGCGCGCAGCATAACGATGTGCTCGGCGACATCCACATCGCTTCGCGGACGATCGGCAAATGCGAGGCGATCATCCGGTCCGTTCACGAAAAAGGGAGCCTGAAAGGCGGGGGACGTCTGGTTGCCCACGCGCTCGACGCGCTGGATGTCGAGCAGACCGCCAGGCTGATCCGGGAAACCGGCAGCGAGATCGTCATCAATGTCGGCTCGGCGTTCCTGAACATGTCGGTGCTCTCGGCCTGCATCGCGACGGGCGCGGCCTATATCGACACCGCGATCCATGAGGATCCGTTGAAGATCTGCGAGACGCCGCCGTGGTACGGCAACTACGAATGGAAGCGGCAGGCGGAATGCGAGAAGGCGGGTGTCACCGCCATTCTGGGAGCCGGGTTCGATCCCGGTGTCGTCAACGCCTATGCGCGATTGGCTCAGGATGAGTATTTCGACAAGATCGAATCCATCGATATCGTCGACATCAATGCGGGTGACCACGGGCGTTATTTTGCAACCAATTTCGACCCCGAGATCAATTTTCGCGAGTTCACCGGGCAGGTTTGGTCCTGGCAGAAGGGGGAGTGGACCTCGAACGGGATGTTCGAGGTCAGCAAGCAGTGGGATCTCCCGGTCGTCGGCGAGCGAACGGCCTATCTGACCGGGCATGACGAAATCCATTCGCTGTCGAGGAACCTCGACGTGCCCGACGTGCGCTTCTGGATGGGATTTGGCGAACACTACATCACCGTGTTCAACGTGCTGAAAAACCTGGGCTTGTTGTCGGAACAGCCGGTCAGGACAGCGGAAGGCCAGGAAGTCGTGCCGCTGAAGGTGGTCAAGGCGGTGCTGCCCGATCCATCTTCGCTTGCGCCGGATTATACGGGCAAGACCTGCATCGGTGATGTGGTGAAGGGCATCAAGGATGGCAGGAAGCGCGAGATATTCATCTACAATATCGCCGACCACGCCGACGCTTACGCGGAGGTCGGCAGCCAGGCGATCTCCTACACCGCCGGCGTTCCGGCGGTTGCGGCGGCGATCCTTGTCGCCAATGGCGATTGGGACGTGAGGAAGATGGTCAACGTCGAACAACTGGCGCCGCGCCCCTTCCTCGGTCTTCTCGACACGATGGGGCTGCCGACCCGCATCAGGGACTCAGATGGCGACAGGCCGCTGTCCTTTGGGGTGCGGCAGGGTCAGGAAGCACGGAATATCGATGCGCCGCCTGTTCCCGCCGGGTGATCGGGAAGACGGCATCGGGCTTTCCAGGCCGGGACCACCCTCCAGGGTGGTCCCGGTCCAATGTTGAAAAATGGCTGGTGCCTGCTGATGAGCGCTGCCGATGCTCGCGGCAGTCATGGCGTCTCAGCTTGGGATTTGATTCTCGCACCGGTTTGCAGCGATGTGCCGCCGCCATAGCGCGACAGGCTTTGGTAGCTCTCGGCAGGGCGGCTTTTCCAGAACGAGTGGAATGGCCTGGAACACCATAGGCAACGGATGGCGGCACGCGGCACATTCCGATTGCAGTGGTCGCAGAATAACGTCCTGAAACGAGCGGTCATGGTTCCAACTCCCCACGGCGCAAGCAAGGCTTGCGCGAAAACACAGCGATATCGTTCTTGTGTGGGAGGCCCGGAACGGAGGATGAGCGCAGTATCTAACAGGGCGTCGCAAATCCGTTCCGGGTAAAGACATGCGTCTTTCGGAGGATCCAGACTTCCAAATAACAAAATTGCCGCATCATGATTCATAGATAGGTTGATATCGAACGATTTCAATATCATGGATATATATTTTGTCGTTTTTATTTGAAGATAGCATGCCTGATAAATTTTATTATCAGAAGTATTTTGATATAGTCCTTATTTGAAATAACGTCATATTATTGACAATAATGTGAGCGCCATATGTTATTTATAAACTTTATCTTTCAAAATAAAAACATGCGAAATAATAGTAGACTAAATATTAACTTGAGTGTGAGTTGTTTTAAGTGGTTTTGGAGAGTTATCGGCTGTTTGACTTTCTCTCAAGGCTGTCCCATGTTGGGAAGGCTATGATTGGAAACCTTCTCCCTGCCGGGATTTTTCTTACCGCTTGCCGACTCGCACGGCGGTAACCCTGGTTCTGTGCGCTGCCCTTGGGTGCTCCCGGCGCGACTGAGCCAGGGTTATCTTGCCGCCCGCAGGCATCGCCGGTGCATCATGCGATATCAGCACCGCTGACCGTCCGTGCCATCTGCGTGGGACCGCGGGCACATCAAACGAACTTGAAACTGTTCAGGACGGTCGCGAGGCCGCGTTGGCGCGCGCCGGCAAGATCGAGCAGTTCTGCAGCCGAAAGACCGGATTATGGGTAAGAAAAACCGCAGCGGAAACCGAGAGCCGAAAAAACCGAAGCAGCCGAAGCTTCCACCACAAACCGCCTCCTCCATTGCCGAACTCGGCAAGCAGCAAATGCAAGGCAAGAAGCAAGCGGCAAAATAGGGATTGCGAGCAATCCTATTTTGCGGGTGAGGGGCGCGGGCGGGCTATTTCGATGGCTCGCCCGCGCCATTTGGAAAGGAAATCAGAAGCCAGAGGGCGGATGGGATGTCGGAATTGGAACTGCTGCCGAAGATTACGATCACGCATGAGGATCTCGCAATTCTCTCGGGCATAGTCCGGAAGGCGATGGAGGAAGGCCGTTATGCCGCCGCCTCACGCCTGGGCGATGAGTTGCATCGCGCCCGTATCATACCTGCCGCGCAGTCGCCGGAGGACTGTCTCGGCCTGAATCTGTCCGGACAGTATTTGGAAGAGCGGAGCGGCGCGGTTCAGGAGGTGGTTCTGGTTGCCGGAAAAGGAAGCCCTGCAATCGGCATGGTGTCCGTGCTCAGCCGGATCGGCACGGCGCTGCTTGGGCTGTCGGAAGGTCAGCGCATGGGCTGGCTCGATCCAAGCGGCAAGCCGCGCGTGGTCCGTCTGTTGAAGGTGCATCGCCACCTCGCCTGATGGCTGGTGGCATCGGCCAGATGCGGTCGAGGACAAACCGATCAGGCCTTGAGGCTCGGATGCGCGCTGGAGAGCGCGTGCCGTTGGCCTTGGAAATCGCATGGGATATGCCGTGAAATGTTGGCCTGAGCCGCAGGTTCATCCTGTCAGCCGGGCAGCCCGCATGCGGTACGGCGTCGCTTGGGCGTAATTCATGATGATAGCCCATTGCATTTGGCATTCGGAGCCAATCATAATGGGCATGACGGAGCATGTTTCGACCGCGCGTCAATCCACCTTAAGAGGTTATCCCGTCGATTATGCCGGACGATGTCTTGCTCCTGACTTTGATCATTGTCCTTCCCTTCATTGGCAGCTTTTTCGCAGCTTTCCTGCCCACCAATGCCCGCAATGCCGAAGCCTGGCTCGCCGGCATCGTCACGCTGAGCATTCTTTTCATCGCCGTCAGTTTCCATCCTACGGTCGCCTCTCACCAGATCGCCCGCGCGGAATTCGAATGGCTGCCTGAGTTCGGGCTCAACTTCATCCTGCGGCTCGATGGTCTGGCCTGGAGCTTCGTCATTCTCATCGCCAGCATCGGGCTGCTCGTCGTTTTCTACGCGCGCTATTACCTGTCGCCTGCGGATCCGGTGCCACGTTTCTTCTCCTTTCTGCTGGCCTTCATGGGCGCGATGCTCGGCGTCGTGCTGTCGGGCAACCTCATCCAGATCGTCTTCTTCTGGGAGCTGACCAGTCTCTTTTCCTTTCTGCTCATCGCTTACTGGAACCACAATCAGAGTGCCCGCGATGGCGCGCGCATCGCGTTGACCGTCACTGCGGCTGGCGGGCTTTGCCTGCTCGCCGGCATGCTGTTGCTCGGGCATATCGTCGGCAGCTACGATCTCGATGTCGTACTCGCCTCCGGTTCGCGGATCGTCGCCCACCCGCTCTATCTGACGACGCTGATCCTGGTCGCGCTCGGCGCCCTGACCAAGAGCGCGCAGTTCCCGTTCCATTTCTGGCTGCCGCGCGCCATGGCGGCGCCGACGCCGGTCTCCGCCTATCTGCATTCCGCCACACTGGTGAAGGCAGGCGTCTTCCTGCTGGCGCGGCTGTGGCCGGCGATGGCCGGACATGAATACTGGTTCTGGGTTCTGGTGCCCATCGGCATCGCCACGTTGCTGATCGGCGCGTTCCTCGCCCTCTTCCAGCAGGACCTCAAGGGCCTCCTGGCCTATTCGACCATCAGCCACCTCGGGCTGATTACCCTGCTGCTGGGTCTCGGCAGCCCGCTCGCGGCGGTCGCCGCGATCTTCCACATCATGAACCATGCGACCTTCAAGGCGTCGCTGTTCATGGCGGCCGGCATCATCGACCATGAAGCGGGCACGCGTGACGTCCGGCGGCTGGGAGGCCTCTATCGCGCCATGCCGATCACGGCGACCCTGGCGATGGTGGCGGCTGCCGCGATGGCGGGAGTTCCGCTGCTCAACGGCTTCCTGTCCAAGGAGATGTTCTTCACCGAGACCATCGAGAGCCACATCGATACGGCCCTCGACCGTGCGCTGCCCTATCTTGCAACTGTCGCCGGAATGTTCAGCGTCGCCTATTCGCTGCGCCTCATCCATCAGGTCTTCTTCGGACCCCCGGCGATTGACCTGCCGCGCAAGCCGCATGACCCGGTGATCTGGATGCTGCTGCCGGTCGGATTGCTGGTGTTGACCTGCCTTCTGGTCGGTATCCTGCCGGGGCAAACGGTCGGCGGCCTTCTCGCCTTCACCGTGCAGTCAGTACTCGGAGCGCAGACGCCAAGTTACAGCCTCGCCGTCTGGCATGGTTTCACGCCAGCCCTCCTGATGAGCCTCATCGCGTTGGCCGGGGGCGTGGTGCTGTATCTGTCGCTGCAACACTATCTGGCGGGCAATATCGATGGTGCGCCGCTTCTGCGCAAACTCAAGGGCAAGCGCATCTTCGAACGCACCATCGTCTTCCTGACCTGGCGCTGGGCAAAGCGCCTGGAGCGGATTGTCAGCACGACGAGGCTTCAGCCACAGATGCAACTGTTGGTCTGTGTCACGGTGTTGGTCGCGGTGTGGTCTCTTTCCGCGCACTCCGGCCCGGTGGAATTTAACCTGTTGTCGATTCCCGACACAGGTTTCGCCGTGGTTTGGATCGTCGGAGCCTGCTGTGCCCTCAGCGCGGCCTATCAGGCCAAGTATCATCGCCTCGCGGCGGTCATCCTGACAGGCGGAGCCGGCCTCGCCACCTGCCTCACCTTTGTCTGGTTCTCCGCGCCCGATCTTGCGTTGACGCAGTTCCTCGTCGAAGTCGTGACGACGGTGCTGCTTCTGCTCGGCCTGCGTTGGCTGCCCAAACGCATCGAGGGCATCACCTCCGACACGACCTTCTATGCGCGGCTGCGCCGATCCCGGGATCTCGTCATCGCGATCGCCGGCGGCGCCGGACTGGCGCTGCTCTCCTATGCTGTGATGATCTGGCCGCTTGAGGGCAGCATTTCCAGCAACTTCCTCGAACGCGCCTACACCGAGGGCGGTGGCCGCAATGTCGTCAACGTCATTCTCGTCGATTTCCGCGGGTTCGACACGCTGGGCGAGATCACGGTGCTCGGCGTGGCGGCGATCACGGTCTATGCGCTGCTGCGCCGCTTCCGCCCGTCGCGCGACAGCATCGAAGTGCCCGAGCAGAAACAGTTCCAGAACCTCTATGACACCGACCGCTACACGACCGGCAAGGACCCTGTCGCCGCGCACTATCTGGTGGTGCCGGGTCTCATCATGCGCCTGCTGTTCCCGGTCGTCGCCATGATGGCGATGTTCCTGTTCATGCGCGGCCATGACCTGCCGGGCGGCGGCTTCGTCGCCGGTCTGACGTTCGCGATCGCCTTCATTCTGCAGTATATGGCGGGCGGCGCGCGCTGGGTCGAGGCGCGGCTGCGCATATTGCCCGTGCGCTGGATCGGGACCGGTCTTCTCATCGCGGCATGCACCGGCGCCGGCGCCTGGCTGTTCGGACGGCCATTCCTCACATCCGCCTTTGCCTATGCGGACCTGCCGCTGCTTGGCCGGATACCCTTGGCCAGCGCTCTGCTGTTTGACCTCGGCGTTTTTGCCCTGGTGCTTGGAGCAACCGTGCTGGTGCTGGTCGCGCTGGCGCACCAGTCGCTCCGTGTCCAGCGCATCACCGGGGAAACGCCCCAGGCGCCATTGACCGATGGGAGCCGCTGATGGAGTTCGTCCTTTCAGTCGCCATCGGGATCCTGGCGGGGTCGGGTATCTGGCTGCTGCTGCG
>JBEBSP010000119.1:0-8352 GCA_040394255.1 Agaricicola taiwanensis
GGCGGACAGGCGGATGGTCTTGGCGTAGCAGCCGCCTTCGAAGTTGAAGATGCCGCTTTCGCTCCAGCCGTGCTCGTCGTCGCCGACGAGGGTGCGCGAGGCATCCGCCGACAGCGTGGTCTTGCCGGTGCCGGACAGGCCGAAGAAGACCGCCGTATCGCCCGCGTCGCCGACGTTTGCCGAACAGTGCATGGGCATGACGCCCTTGGCCGGCAGCACGTAGTTGAGCACCGAGAAGACCGATTTCTTGATCTCGCCGGCGTAGGAGGAACCGCCGATCAGCACGATGCCGCGCGCCAGATCAAGCGCGATCACCGTCTCGCTGCGCACGCCGTGGCGGGCCGGGTCGGCCCGGAAGCTCGGCAGGTCGACGATGGTCAGCTCGGGTTCAAAGCGCGGCAGCGAGGCCCGGTCGGGACGGATCAGGAGGTTGCGGATGAACAGCGAGTGCCAGGCGTATTCGGTGAAGACGCGCACCTTGATGCGGTGCTCGGGATCGGCGCCGCCATGGAGGTCCTGGGCAAACAGCTCCTTGCCGCGCGCGTGGGCGATGAAGTCCTTGCGCAGCATCTCGAACTGCTCGGCGGTGATGGCGCCGGAATTGTCCCACCAGATGGTGTCCTCGGTCAGTTCGTCGCGGACGACGAACTTGTCCTTGGGCGAGCGGCCGGTGTGGTTGCCGGTGTCGGCCACGAGGGCGCCGCCCTCGGCCAGACGCGCCTCGCCGCGCTGGATGCTCTCCTCGTAGAGCCGTGGCTCGAGAAGATTCCAATGCACGGCCTCGAGCTGCTCGAAGCCGAACGCATCCGCGCCAGCCGCACGGTTCCAGACGCCATCCTGTTTCATGGACCTAACTCTCCCAGGCTCGCCGCCGAGCCATTGTTTTCATCCGTTGATGCTCGCGGGAGCGACCTATTCCCTGACGCTTCCCTAGAGAATTCATGAAATCTTCGCAAGTCCCGGCCGCTCGATCATGGTCTCAGGCCCGGCTTCCCCGCCGTTTTTTCCTCATTCAACCGTCTGCCGCTGTCGCGGGAAAGCTCAGGCGTGCGACGAAACCGCTCGCCGACATGGGCTCGAAGGTGCCCCCCAGCCCGCGGGCAAGATTGCCGACGATCGTCAGCCCCAGGGTCTTCGGCCGGTCCGTCCCGGCCATCCCGGTCCGCGCGCCGCCGCCGTTGTCGGCCACCGCCAGCTCGATGACGTCGCCCTCCCGGCGCAGGCTGACGCGGATGGTGCCCTCCGCCTGCCCGGTGAAGGCGTGCCGGTAGACGTTGACGAGCAGCTCCGTGAGGATCTGCCCGGTGATGGCCGCGCGCGAGCGCTGGATGGCCATGGGCGCGAGATCGTAGACGATGCGGTGGCGCTCGCCCGGATCGAAGCCCTGCGAAATGCGCTTGACGAGGGTTTTCAGGAAGGGGTCGAGCGCCACGACCTCGCCGCGCTCGGCCTCCAGCTCGATGAAGATCGTCCCGAGCGCGTCGACGCGGGCGCGCAGGTCCTCCAGCACGCGCCGGGCTTCCTCGCCCTGGACGCGGCGGCTCTGCAGGCTGACGAGGCTGGTCAGCGACTGGATGTGGTTCTTGACCCGGTGGCGCAGCTCGGCCAGCTCGTTGCCGGTCTCGCCGCCCTCCACCGGGACCTGCATCCCGATGTAATGGGTGATGTCGCCCTCGGGCCCCCGCACCGGCGAGACGAACACCCGGTTGCGGAACGGCGCGCCGTCCTTGCGGTGGTTGGTGAGGGTGATCTGGAACGGCGTACCGGCCTCGATCCCGGCGCGGAACGCGTCGCGGTCGCGCGGATCGATGTCCTCGCCCTGCAGGAAGCGGCAGTTGCGCCCGAGGATATCGCCCTCGTCGTAGCCCGTCAGGGCATGGAAGGCGCGGTTGGCGTAGATCACCGGCATGTCGGCGGCCCTGGCGTCCGCCACGACCAGGGCGGCGTCCAGCCCTTCCAGCCCACCGAGATCCTCGTCGCCGCGCATCAGGGGCGCGGACGCGGCGGCGATCAGACGGGCGGCGAAGGACGGAAGCGGCATCCGGTCAGCCTTGTCGTGGAGAGGAACCTTGGGCGGGCTGGGACGTTACTGTCCCATACCGGCCACTGAACCGCAAAGGCCGGCGATTTTGAGGCGCGGGCGCGCGCCATCCACACACGGGGATTCCAGTATGCGGGTGCGCTGCCATGAGTGCCCTCTGCGGACGCGGCCGGCCTTCAAGCCCAAGACCGCACAGGAAATCGACTATCTGGAACGGCTCAAGCGCGACCATATCCGCGTTCCGGCGGGCGCGGATATCATCCGTCCCGAGCAGGACGATGCCGAACTCTACACCTTGTTCGCCGGCTGGGCGTTCCGCTACATCCAGATCTCCGACGGGCGGCGGCAGATCCTGAACTTCCTGCTGCCGGGCGACCTGATCGGCCTCCAGCCCTCGCTGCTGGACGCCGCGCAGCATGGCGTGGAGGCGCTGACGCCGGTCGAACTCTGCGTCATCCCGCGCGCGCGGATGTTCCATGTCTTCGCCGACCTGCCCAGGCTCGCCTACGACGTGACCTGGCTGGCCGCGCGCGAACAGACCCTGGTCGACGACAGCCTGACCACGGTGGGGCAGCGCTCCGCCGCCGAGCGGATCGCGGCTTTCATCATCGGCCTCTACCGCCGCGCCGACGCGCTCGGCCTCGTCGCCAACAACAGCTTCCTGTTTCCACTGAACCAGACCCATATCAGCGATGCGCTCGGCCTGTCGCTGGTCCACACCAACAAGACCATCGCGCGGCTGAAGCGCCTCGGTTTCTTCAGCATTCCAAACGGGGCCATCGTTGTCCACGACCCGGCGGGCCTGGCCAATTTCGCGCATCACCACGAGACCGATTTCGCGCCCCGGCCGATCGTGTGAACGGCCCAGCGCTGTGGCGCGCCACCGGAGGATACATTAGAATGCCGAGAGTATCATGACCTGACGCCTTCGACGCCGCCACATTTCGGCCACCCCGCACCGCTTCAAGACATGCTGCAACCTTACGGAACAGACACACCATGCCAACCATCGCCCTGGTCGACGACGACCGCAACATCCTGACCTCGGTGTCGATCGCGCTGGAAGCGGAAGGCTACCGCATCCAGACCTACACCGACGGCGCGTCGGCCCTGGACGGCTTCAAGGTCGATCCGCCGGATCTGGCCATCCTGGACATCAAGATGCCGCGCATGGACGGCATGGAGCTGTTGCGCCGCCTGCGGCAGAAGTCGGAAATCCCGGTGATCTTCCTCACCTCCAAGGACGAGGAGATCGACGAGCTGTTCGGGCTCAAGATGGGCGCGGACGACTTCATCCACAAACCCTTCTCGCAGCGCCTGCTGGTGGAGCGCGTCAAGGCCGTGCTGCGCCGCGTCAGCCCGCGCGACACCACGGCCAAGAGCACCGACGCCAAGGTGCTGGAGCGCGGCGCGCTGGTCATGGACCCGGAACGCCACACCTGCACCTGGAACGGACAGGCCGTGACGCTGACCGTCACCGAGTTCCTGATCCTGCAGGCCCTCGCCCACCGTCCGGGCGTGGTGAAGAGCCGCAACGCACTGATGGACGCCGCCTATGACGACCAGGTCTATGTGGACGACCGCACCATCGACAGCCACATCAAGCGGCTGCGAAAGAAATTCAAGGTGGTGGACGACGCATTTGATATGATCGAAACCCTGTACGGCGTCGGCTACCGCTTCAAGGAAGGCTGACCCGCGCCGAAGCTCAGGTTGACCGTCCGGAACAAGGGTATGACTTTGCCGCAGGCCTGCGCTGAACATGCCGTCCATCCTTCGAGACAGCCGCTGCGCGGTTTCCTCGGGATGAGCCGGACTGTGCCGATCGTCTTGAAGGATGGTCCGCACCGGAGCTGGCGGGCATGAGCGCCGAAGCCGAACCCGCCGGCATCTCCACGGAGGCCGCCGATCCACGTCCCGGTTTCGGGGCGCGGCTGTGGCGCACCCTGCGCGGCATTCCCTTCCTCGGCGTGTCGAGCCTCACGCGGCGCATCGTGCTGCTCAACCTCGCCGGCCTCGTCGCCCTCCTGTCCGGCATCCTCTACCTCAACCAGTTCCGCGCCGGCCTGATCGACGCGCGGGTGCAGAGCCTCCTGATCCAGGGCGAGATTATCGCCGGGGCGATCGCCGCCTCCGCCACCATCGACACCAATGCGCTCTGGATCGACCCCAACAAGCTCCTGGAGCTGCAAGCGGGCGAAAGCCTCCAGCCGTCCGAGGACGGGCTGTCGGCGCTGGAGTTCCCGATCAACCCCGAGCGGGTCGCGCCGGTGCTGCGCCGCCTCGTGACACCGACGCGCACGCGGGCGCGCATCTACGACCGCGAGGGGCAGATCCTGCTCGACAGCCGCAGCCTCTATGCGCGTGGCGACATCCTGCGCTTCGACCTGCCGCCGCCCGCCTTCGACCAGCCACCGCTGCCGGTCAGGGTCTGGACCGCCGTGACGGGCTGGTTCACGGGCAACGACCTGCCGACCTACGAGGAACTGGGCACCGCCAACGGGCGCGGCTATCCGGAGGTCGCCCGCGCGCTGTCCGGCTCGCCCGCCTCGATCGTGCGCCAGAACGAGCGCGGCGCGATCATCGTCTCGGTGGCGGTGCCGATCCAGCGCTTCCGCGCGGTGACGGGCGCGCTCTTGCTCTCCACCCAGGGCGGCGACATCGACGCCATCGTGCAGGCCGAGCGCATCGCCATGGTGCGGGTCTTCCTGGTGGCCGCCGCCGTGATGGTGGTGCTGTCGGTGCTGCTCGCCGGCACCATCGCCGGGCCAGTGCGCAAGCTGGCGGACGCCGCCGACCATGTGCGCCGGCGCGTCAAGCAGCGCACGGAAATCCCCGATTTCACGGAGCGGTCCGACGAGATCGGGCATCTGTCCGGGGCGCTGCGCGACATGACCAGCTCGCTCTACACCCGCATGGAGGCGATCGAGAGCTTCGCCGCCGACGTCTCGCACGAATTGAAGAACCCGCTGACCTCGCTGCGCTCGGCGGTGGAGACGCTGCCGCTGGCCAAGACCGACGAGGCGCGCGGGCGGCTGCTGGGCGTCATCCAGCACGATGTCAGACGCCTCGACCGGCTCATCACCGACATCTCGGATGCCTCGCGCCTCGACGCCGAACTCCAGCGCCAGGACGCCGAGCCGGTGGATGTGGTCCGCCTGCTGACCGCCGTGGTGCAGTTGCAGAACGAAATCCGCCGCGACGACAAGGTCGCCATCGCGCTCAAGATCGCCCCCGCGCCGAGCGGCCGCGACGCCTATTACCTTCTGGGCCACGATTCCCGGCTCGGCCAGGTGGTGACCAATCTGGTCGAGAACGCCCGCTCGTTCTGCCCGCCCGGCGGCGAGGTGCGGGTGATCTGCCGGCGCATGCGCGGCGAGATCGAGATCGCCGTGGAAGACGACGGACCGGGCATCCGGCCGGACGCTCTCAGCCGCATCTTCGAACGCTTCTACACCGACCGCCCGGAACAGGGCTTCGGACAGAATTCGGGGCTGGGGCTGTCGATCTCCAAGCAGATCGTCGAGGCCCACGGCGGCCGCATCTGGGCGGAGAACCGGCTCGGGCCACCCGGCGCCGACGGCGAGCCGACCGTGCTCGGAGCACGGTTCCACGTCCGGCTGCCCGCCGCCGCGCCATGACGCGGGGGCCGACCATCCACGCCAGCTGCCTGCTGTTCGGCTCCGCCGGGGTGTTGATCCGGGGGCCGTCCGGATCGGGCAAGTCGGGGCTGGTGCTGGACCTGATCGCCGACGCCGGGGCCGAGGGCCGTTTCGCCGCCCTCGTCGCCGACGACCGGGTTCATCTTGCGGCGCACAACGGGCGGTTGATCGCCCGTCCGCCCGCTTCGCTGGCCGGCAGGATCGAGGCGCGCGGGTTCGATGTGGTCACATTGCCGCATGCGGCTGCCGCCGTCATACGACTCGTGGTCGACCTCGTGCCTGACATGGATATGGCCCGATTATCCGATGAAAACACCGCATTCATCACGCTTTCCGGCGTAACCATGCCGGCCCTGGCGGTCTCGGCCGGCGCGGCGCGGCGGCTGATACCGGTGCAATTGAGACAAATTCCGTAACGAAATGATGAAATCATATGCGCTCTTGCCTCTTGCTTTGGCAGCGCAACATGAAATCATAGGGGTTCTTGCCGCGAAGGGCGGATGTGACGCGTTGCGCGAGGGGCGGGAACGCGTCGGAGACCTGAATGATAGGCCTAGTACTCGTTACACACGGCAACCTCGCACGCGAGTTTCGCGCCGCTCTGGAGCATGTTGTCGGACCGCAGGGTCAACTCGAGACCATCACCATCGGTCCCGAGGACGATATGGAGAGCCGACGCCAGGACATCATGGCCGCCGTCGAGCATGTCGATGCCGGCGACGGCGTCGTCGTGCTCACGGACATGTTCGGCGGCACGCCCTCGAATCTCGCGATCTCCTGCATGGGCGGGCGGCAGGTCGAGGTGATCGCCGGCATCAACCTGCCGATGCTGATAAAGCTGGCCAGCGTCCGGTCCGAAACCACGCTGACCGACGCCGTGGCGCAGGCGCAGGACGCCGGACGCAAATACATCAACGTCGCCAGCAGGGTCCTGTCGGGCAAATGAACCACACCGCGTCCCCGTCCGCTGTAAAGACCGTGCAGACGCGGGAGTTCCTGATCGTCAACAAGCGCGGCCTGCACGCGCGCGCCTCGGTCAAGTTCGTCAAATGCGTCGAGGCCTTCGACGCCGTCGTCACCGTGTCGCGGGCGGGCGAGACCGTGGGCGGAAGCTCGATCATGGGCCTGATGATGCTGTCCGCCGCGCCGGGCACCACCATCACCGTGTCGGCCACCGGCCGGCAGGCGGACGAGGCGCTGGACGCCCTCGGCGGGCTGATCGCCGACCGCTTCGGCGAAGAGGAATGACCCTTCTTCCGCTGTTTCGCTAAAATTTTAGGATCATTCTGAACCTGCCCTTACAGGGCAAGGATGTAGCCTCCCGGCATGTACTTGGCTGGGGAGCCGGGAATGATCGCGAGATGTCTCGCCGTGGCGATGGCCGTGGCGGCGATGGGCACGTCCGTGCAGGCGCAGGACCGCTTCGGCGGCATCCTGGCCATCGGTCTGGCGCTGACGCTCGGGCCGCTCGGCGACGCTTTCGAGGATCAGCCGCCGCCGGAACCTGCCCCATCCGCCGAGGAGGCCCCCGCCGAGGTGCCCTCCGATCTCGCCGCAGCCCTGACCACGAAGGCGATGACCTCGGCCACCGCGCGGTAGAGCGCGGGCGGAATTTCCTGATCGAGATCGAGGGCCGAAAGCGCGACCGCCAGCCCTTCGTTCCGCTCCACCGGCACACCGGCCGCGCGCGCGGTCTCCACGATGCGCTCGGCCACCGCGCCGCTGCCCTTGGCGACCACGCGCGGCGCGTTGGGTGCATCGTATTTCAGGGCCACGGCCGTCGGCCCGCGCGGGGTCCTGCTCATGTGCGGCGATCCATGAAGCCGCCGGGCGGATGGGCCGGGCGCGGCGGCGCGCCCCGGCGCACCACCACGTCGTCGACGGCAAAATCGGCCCGGTCGAGCGCCACGCGCAGGTCCGCGCTGGCGGCGGTCAGGTCGTCGGCGGTCTGCGGCCGCTCGGCCCAGAGCGTCACGGCCGCCGCCTCGCCGCGCAGGGTCACCAGCGCATGGACCGGCCCCATGGGCTCGATGTCGAGCGCGAAACGCATGCGCCAGACCGTGGCCGCCTCGCCTTCCGCGCCCGCGCCATGACCGTCGCGCTCGACAGCGAACTGCGCCACGGCGGCCTGCTGGCCGAAGACGACCGGGATTTCCACGTGCAGCGCGGCGGGCGGCGCGGGGCGGCCGGGCGCGCCGTCGTCGGGCAGGGACGCGATCTGCAAGAGACGGGTGCGGGCGAGCGCGCCTTCGGTCTGGGTCAGCAGGGTGCGGCCGATCTCGTCCGGCGTCCCGTCGACGGCGATGGCCGCCATGGCCGGACGCTGGGCGCTGGGCGGATCGCCGCGCAGGGGCGGCGCGGGCGTGTCGCCGCCAGGCTGCGGCGCGGCGGTGAACGAATCCGCCGTCCCGACGAAGGACTGGAGCAGGTTGCGCAGCATCAGGAGCGCGCCCTTGAGGTCACCCGCGAGGCTGGCGGGCGGCGCGCCGGCCGCGAGGCGGGCCTCGTAGAGCACGCCGGACCCGGCCACGGCACGGGCGATGTCGTCGGCGCCGAAGGGCCGGTCGAGCGGCAGGCGGGCGCCGAGCACCTTGTGCGCCGCCGCCGTGACGGCGGGCGGCAGTGCCGGATCGGGCGCGTCCGTCACCG
>JBEBSP010000120.1:0-8342 GCA_040394255.1 Agaricicola taiwanensis
TCCTTTCAGTCGCCATCGGGATCCTGGCGGGGTCGGGTATCTGGCTGCTGCTGCGACCGCGCACCTTCCAGGTCATCATCGGGCTGTCGCTGCTGTCCTATGCCGTCAATCTCTTCATTTTCGGAATGGGCCGGCTGCGCGTCGGCGTTCCGCCCGTGCTCGACCCGGCAGCCGGGGGTGACATCTCGGCCTATGCGGACCCGCTGCCCCAGGCGCTTGTGCTGACGGCGATCGTGATCAGTTTCGCCATGACGGCGCTGTTCCTCGTGCTGCTGCTGGTCGCGCGCGGCCTGACCGGAAGCGACCATGTCGACGGGCGGGAGGGGGGCTCGTGAACTGGGCGGACCATCTCGTCATCGCGCCGATCGTGCTGCCGCTCGTCACCGGGGCGCTCATGCTTCTGTTTGACGGCCGCAATCGGAACATCGCCGGGGCTCTCAATCTTATTTCGACATTCACCCTGCTCGCCATAGCCATCGGTTTGGTCGCCGCGAGCGCGGGAGTGGAACCGACCGCCGAGACCAGTATCTATCGGTTGGGCGACTGGCCGGTTGAGTTCGGCATCGTGCTGGTTGCCGACAGGCTGTCGAGCCTGATGCTGTTGCTGACCGCAATCCTCGGCTGCGCGGCGCTCGTCTTCTCGCTGGCGCGCTGGCACGGCATGGGCAGCTATTTCCATCCACTGTTCCAGTTCCTGCTGATGGGGTTGAACGGCGCCTTCCTGACAGGCGATCTTTTCAACCTCTTCGTCTTCTTCGAGGTGCTGCTCGCCGCGTCCTACGGACTGGCCCTGCATGGGTCCGGGCATGCGCGTGTGAGAGCGGGGGTGCATTACGTCGCCATCAATCTGGCTGCCTCATTCGTCTTTCTGATTGGCGTCAGCCTGATCTACGGAAGCGCCGGCACGCTCAACATGGCCGGTCTTGCGTCCCGGATTCCCGGCCTGGCCGTTCACGAGCGGATGCTGTTTGAAATCGGGGTCGGCATTCTTGGAGTTGCCTTCCTGGTGAAAGCGGCGATGTGGCCGCTCGGGTTCTGGTTGCCGGGCACCTACAGCGCCGCGAGTGCGCCGGTGGCGGCGCTGTTCTCCATCATGACCAAGGTCGGGATCTACGCTATCCTGAGGATCGGGTCCCTCCTGACCGGGCCGGAGACCGGAAACCTGGTCCTGTTCGGCGAGAACTGGCTGCTTGCCGGAGGCGTCGCAACGGTTCTCTCCGCCATGGTGGGCATGCTTGCATCGCAGGATCTGGCCAAGCTCTCCGGCTTTTGCGTGCTGGTGTCATCGGGCACCCTGCTTGCGGTCATTGGTGCGAATGATGCCGGCGTCATCGGTGCGGCGCTCTATTATCTGGTGAGTTCCACGCTGGCCATCAGCGCGTTCTTTCTCCTGATCGAGCTTGTCGAGCGCGGAAGAACGCCAGCCGATGACATCCTGGCGGTTACGCTGGAAGCCTACGGCGTCGAGGATGAGGAAGAGCCGGGTGAGGAAGGCGAAGCTGGCGTTGCGGTGCCTGCGATCCTGGCGGTGCTGGGCGTCGCCTTCATCGCTTGCGCACTGCTTTTGTCCGGTATTCCGCCCCTTTCCGGTTTTGTCGCCAAGTTCGCGATCCTGTCCGTCGCGCTCGATCAAACCAGAACGCCAGCCGGTTCGGGCGTGTCCCTGAACGCCTGGATACTGATTGCCCTCCTGCTGCTTTCGGGGTTCGCCACGCTCATCGCCATGATACGAGCGGGCATGCGCTCCTTCTGGTCATCGATCGAGCGCGAGGTGCCGCGCGTCCGCCTGATCGAACTGGCGCCGGTCGCCGTTCTGCTGTTCCTCTGCATGGCGATCACGCTGCAGGCGGGCCCAGTCATGAACTTCACGCAGGCAATCGCCGAAAGCCTTGGCGCACCGGCCGCACATAGCCCGGCTATCGTTGCACCGGAGGCCTCTTCCTCCGGCCACGGCGGAGGCGGGACATGACCCGTTGGCTCCCCTCTCCGATCGCATCATTGGTTCTTCTGGCGCTCTGGCTGCTCCTCAACCAGAGCCTCTCGCCGGGGCATCTGGCGCTTGGCTGCGGCTTTGCGCTGATGGGAGCGCTCATCCTGCGGCGCGTGGAGACGCCGCCGCTGCGCATCCGCCGACCTTGGGCGATCGTGCGGCTGATCGGGGCGGTCGTGGCCGATGTGGTGCGTTCGAACATCAAGGTGTCGCGCGTGATCCTGTTCGGCGATTCGGATCGCACCCCCGGTTTTGCCCATATTCCGCTGTGCATGCGTTCGCCTTACGGGCTTGCCTGCCTTGCCTGCATCATCACCGCGACGCCGGGAACCTGTTGGGTCAGCCACGATCCCGCCGATGGCATGCTGGTGATCCATGTGCTCGATCTGTCCGACGATGACGACTGGGCGGAGATCATCAAGAGCCGTTACGAAAGGCTGTTGCTGGAGATTTTCGAATGAGCGGATCGATCCTCACCTTTTCCCTCGTGATCGGTCAGATCTTTCTCGCCCTTGCGATGGCGGCGGCGACCGTTCGTATCCTGCGCGGACCACGCGCGCAGGATCGCGTTCTTGCGATGGATGCCCTCTATGTGAACGCGATGCTGCTGCTCCTGGTTTTCGGGATCGGCTCGGGCACCACGCTGTATTTTGAGGTCGCGCTGGCAATCGGTCTGCTCGGCTTCGTCGCAACGGTCGCATCGGCAAAATTCCTGATGCGCGGGGAGGTGATCGAATGATCTCTCTGCATGATCTTCCCGTATGGGCGGCCTTGCTAACCGCCCTGTTGATTCTGATCGGCTCGAGCCTCGCGCTGATCGGATCGCTCGGCCTGCTCCGGTTGAAGAGTTTCTATGAGCGTGTGCATGCGCCCACGCTTGGCGCGACTCTCGGCATGGCGAGCATTCTCCTCGCCTCGATCCTGTATTTTTCGGTCAATGAGACGCGGCCGCTGGTTCATGAGATTCTGATCGGCATTTTCGTCACCGTGACCACGCCGGTCACTCTGCTTCTGCTCGTGCAGGCGACCTTGTACCGAGATCGACTCGAGGGCCGGGATCCGTTGGCGGCCGAAAGCGTCAACGGTCAGGAAGAAGAACGCTAAGGGCAGAGTGCCGGCGGGCATGGTTCGCGGCACTGCTATTCGTCAGTTGTAAGATTGGTTTTCCAAAGGGGTCTTCCTTCAAGAAGCCATGTCGCCTGCCCTCCACCCAAAGGGCGCGCCAATCACGAATGCTTCCCGTCACTCCGCGAACACGGGTCGGCCCGAGGCCTGCCGTCCGCCATGCCCTCAGATGTGGTACATCGGCTCAAGCGCATCGACATCGGACAGAGCTATGGTTTCGGCGAGGCTTCTGTTGTCGAGGATGTCGGCGATGGCCCGGCGCACATCCAGCATGGTCAACCGCACGGCGCAGCTTGCCTCGTCCCGGCAGTCTTCGCAGCGTCGGTAGGCGGTACGGCTGGCGCAGGGCAATGGTGCAAGCGGACCGTCAAGGATGCGGATGACATGCCCGATCATGATCTCCGCCGGGGGCAGCGCCAACGCATAGCCGCCACCCTTGCCCTTCTTGCTGCGCACGAAGCCCGCCTGGCGCAATTCGCCCAGGATGACTTCCAGGAACGGTTTCGGAATGTCATTGGCTGATGCGATATCGCTGAGAGGCATCGTTTGCCCGGCCTCCGCCTGACCGAGTTCGACAAGGGCCTTCAGCCCGTATTTGCCTTTTTTGGTGAGCATTTTCGATGCGACAGGTGACGGTGCCGCACATGTATACACATCGATCGGATAATTCCATTGATGTTCGGGCGCGCCATGGGGCCTTGCTGTCGCAGAGTGCTCGCGATTCTGGAAAAATGCCCATGCATGGCGGGAACAGTTCCGGCTTGACGGACCTCTGCCCGTTCCACGCAAGACCTGATGACCGAATTTTGAAGACGGTCTGACTGCGGCGTGTTGCATGCCGGAGTCAACATCCTTCATATTGGCGAATATCAGAGAAAATTAGCCCTTTTGGATCAATTTGCTTCCTCCCTGCCTGAAGGAGACGCCGGACATATGCCGCATGACACCCCTTTGATCGCTACCATCGTCGCGGGTCTCGTGCTTGCATTTGTATTCGGAGCCATCGCCAATCGTTTGAAGATACCCCCCTTGGTCGGCTATCTTCTTGCCGGTGTGTTGGTTGGCCCGCACACCCCCGGCTTCGTCGCCGATCAGAATCTGGCGCCTGAACTCGCTGAAATCGGCGTCATTCTGCTGATGTTCGGCGTGGGGCTGCATTTTTCCTTGAAGGATCTGCTTTCGGTCAAGGCGATCGCCATTCCCGGCGCGGTAGCGCAGATCGCGGTTGCGACGGTGTTGGGCGCGGGGCTGTCCTGGTTGCTGGGATGGCCCTTCGGAACCGGTGTGGTGTTCGGTCTTGCCCTGTCGACGGCCAGCACGGTCGTGCTCCTGCGCGCAATGCAGGAGCGTCGCCTGATCGAGACAGAGCGTGGACGCATCGCCGTTGGTTGGCTCATTGTCGAAGACATCGCCATGGTGTTGGCGTTGGTGATGATTCCGGCGCTTGCCAGCGTGCTCGGCGGCAACGGCGTCTCCGCGGCCGAGAGCAGTCCGCTCGCCGGCTGGTTCGGCTCCGGCGTGACGGGCGTGCTGCTCCTGACACTGGCGAAGGTCGTCGCCTTCGTCGCCCTGATGCTGGTCGTCGGACGCAGGGTCATCCCCTGGATACTGCATGTCATTGCTCATACCGGGTCACGCGAGCTATTCCGTCTCGCGGTGCTGGCGGTGGCCCTCGGCGTCGCTTTCGGCGCTTCCAAGCTGTTTGGCGTCAGTCTTGCGCTGGGGGCCTTTTTCGCCGGTATGATTATGAGCGAGTCCGAACTCAGCCACCGCGCGGCCGAGGAATCCCTGCCTCTGCGCGATGCTTTCGCGGTGCTGTTCTTCGTCTCCGTCGGGATGCTGTTCGATCCGACCAGCTTGATCGAGGAAGCCTGGCCCGTTCTCGCCACGCTGTTCATCATCGTGATCGGGAAATCGGTCGCCGCTTTCCTGATCGTGCTGGCCTTCCGCTATCCGATATCAACGGCATTGACGATTTCCGCCAGTCTCGCTCAGATCGGTGAGTTCTCCTTCATTCTGGCCGAGCTCGGTGTCGGCCTCGACATCCTGCCGGAGCGTGCGCGCGACCTCATTCTGGCGGGTGCTATCCTGTCGATCCTGCTCAATCCCCTTGTCTTCGCGGGCATCAACTGGCTGAAGCCATACTTGGAGAAATACATTGGAGCGGGCGCTGCCCCGGCCGAGGCGGAGGCCGAGATTGTGTCGGCGCAGCTTGCTGAGCCCGCCGTCAAGGACGACGAGGTTCCGGCGACGACGGAAATGACCGAGCATACCGTTCTCGTGGGCTCCGGAAGGGTCGGGGGGCTTGTGGCGCGCGCCCTGAAGGACGCTGGGATTGCATTCCTCGTCATCGAGGACGCGGACAAGACCATCGCGCGGCTGCGCGAGGAAGAGATCGAGGTCATCGTCGGAAACGCCGCACGCGCGGATATCCTGGCCGCCGCCAACATCACTGGCGCCTATCGCCTCATCATCGCGATCCCCAATACCTTCGAGGCGGGGCAGATCGTGGTGAAGGCGAAGGCCGCCAATCCCGGGGTCACGGTCATCGCGCGCGCCCATTCCGACGCCGAGGTGCAGCATCTGATCGATCTGGGCGCGGACAGGGTCATCATGGGCGAACGCGAGATCGCGCGCGGCATCGTCGAGCATACGCTCGATGACTATGGCGCCATGCCGGCGCCCGAGGACCAGCCATCACCGGCGGCCGCATGACCGGGCGCGTGCGTATGATAGTGGAACGACAGGATCGCGTGTCATGAAGGCTCGGGACTATATCTGGCCCGCCATCGGGATTGCGGCGATCGGTATTTCGGTCTGGCTGCTCTACCATGAGCTGCGCAGCATTTCGCTCGATGACGTCATCGACAGCCTCAATGCCATTCCGGCGCATGGCTGGTTGTTGTCGGTCGCATCGGCCTTTCTGGCCTACGCGGCGCTGGCGGGCTACGACCGGATCGCGCTTCAGCATCTGCGCCGGAACATCTCGTGGATGTTCATAGCCCTGGCGTCGTTCACCACCTATGCCCTGGCGCACAACATCGGCGCCTCGGTGCTGTCCGGTGCGGTGGTGCGCTACCGCGCCTACACCTCGCGCGGTCTGTCGGCGGCCGAGATCGGCGTGCTGATCGCGCTGTGCTCCTTCACCTTCATGCTCGGCACCACCCTGCTCGGCGGCGTCGTGCTGCTGGTGGAGCCGGGCCTGGTGCAGCGGTTCCATGAGGACCTCCCGATCAGCGTGGCCTTGATCGCCGGTGCGGGCATGCTGTCGCTGGTCGCGCTCTATGTGCTGGGAAGCTGGATGAGATTGCGGCCGTTGCGGATCGGCAGCTTCGAAATCTACTATCCGAGCCTGCCGATCGTGACGCGGCAGCTCATCATAGGGCCGCTGGAATTGATCGGGGCGGCGGGGATCATCTATTTCGCCCTGCCGGAAGCGGGCAATCCGGGCTTCGTGATCGTGCTGGGAATCTTCCTTGCATCCTTCTCGGTGGCGCTGCTGTCCCACGCGCCGGGCGGCCTCGGGGTGCTGGAGATCGTGTTCCTGATCGGCCTGCCGGACATGGACCCCGCCGACGTCATGGCGGCGCTGATCGTGTTCCGGCTGTTCTACCTGCTGATACCCTTTGCGCTGTCGCTCGTCGTGATCCTCGTGTTCGAGCGTTCCGAATTCACGCGGCGCAAGGCCTGCCAGTTTCAGGGGGACATCTCGGCGCGCACGGTGCCCACCGGGGATGCGGACGCGGCCTCGAGCGCGCGCAGCGGGTCGAGCAGACCCGCGCCATAGTCCGCGTCACGGCCCGGCGCGCCGAGGTCGCGCGCGCTGGCGGCCAGCAGGGCGCGGATCGCGTCCGTGTCGAGGTCCGGTCGGCTTTCCAGGAGCAGGGCGACCGCGCCCGCCACATGGGCCGCTGCGATGGAGGTGCCGGACGTCATGCGCACCACGCCGCCCGAAGCGGGAGCCAGCACGTCGACGCCCGGCGCGGCGATGAGAATGTGAGGCCCGCGGTTGGCGCGCTCGAAGCGCATGTCTTGCGCGTTCGTCGCGGTCACGGCCATGACCTCCCGATGTGCCGCTGGATGGGCCGGCGGCGCATCCGGCCCTTCGTTGCCGGCGGCGGCCACCAGCACGACATCCTTGCCCGCGAGCGCATCGAGCATCTGCGTGATGAGCGGTTCCTCGACGCCCGCGAAGCTCATGTTGACGATCCGCGCACGCTCGTCCCAGGCGCGGTCCAGCGCCTTGACCAGACCGTAGGCGGTGGCTTCCGCCGCGCCGCCGGACGGCGACGGCGTGAAGGCCTCGATGGCGATGATTTCCGCCAGCGGCGCGACGCCGGTCAGCGCTCCTCCGGCGGCGATGGCTCCGACGATCTCGGTGCCGTGATCCTGCGGCGTGGGACGGTCGGCCACGACGCTGACCGAGCGCATATGGGCGGACCGCAATACCTCGTGGGAGGTGTCGACGCCGGTGTCGATCACGGCCAGCCGGACGCCGCGCCCCTGCGCCCTGGCATGGGCTTCGGCCAGCTTCAGGGTCTTCACGGCATACTGGATGCCGGCGGGTTTCGCATTGGCCTGCTGGGCCAGGAATAAGGCGTTGGGGCGCGCCGCCGACACGCCGTTGATCCCGCCGAGCGTGGCGACGACCTCGTCGACGCTGCGGCCGCTGTCGATCCTCAAGCGGTAAAGCTCGCGGTCGATCAGCCCGATGCGGCTGCGCTCCAGCACCGTCAGCCCGTTGGCGGCGGCCAGCGCCTGCGCCACGGCCTCGCCGGTACCGCCGGGGAAGGCGACGAGCACCACGTTCGGCTCCCGGCGCGGCTCTCCCGTCAAGGGCGATGGTCTGGGGGCAGGGGTGGGGACGGCGGTGCGCGGCGTCGGACCCTTGCCGGACGGCGGGCGCGTGGCGGATGACGCGGGCTTGTGCTTCGGGGCGGCTTTCGGCCGTGCCGAGGGTGTTCCCGCATCACCGGTGGGCCGCTGCGCCGGGCGGACGCGCTCGGGAGCGGTCATCGGCGGCTTGGGCACGATCACGGGCACGGTGATCCGCGGCGGGCGTGGCGCGACGGTCGGCGGAGGGCTCGGAACATAGCTCTGCGCGGTCACGGGCATGGCATGGCCCAGAAGAAGGGCCGCACCCAATGGAATCAGGAAGGCGCAACGCAAGGCACGCATCTCACACCTCCGTCACCGCGACGGCGCGGCATAGCTCACCACATCCGTG
>JBEBSP010000121.1:0-8335 GCA_040394255.1 Agaricicola taiwanensis
AAAGGGCGCCAAGGACAAAACAACGGTTTGCACGCATGTGCGGACCTTCCAAAGTTTACACGCCATGCTTGCCTGAGATTTGTATAGGTCAGGAAGCATAGATTAAGAAATCACGGAACATCGCGCATTGTCGCCTGCGCGCAGCCCCTATTTCATGTTGATTTTTCGTATGCCGTGGGATGCCGTAATAGCTGCTGTAACGTGCGTCAACATAAGATTTTCTTGTTGGAATTAGATGAATTCAAAGGTGGCGCTCTCGGCGCGCATCATCACCGCCAATGGCGGCTTGAACCACAGAGGGTTCTTTGGCGGTGTCGGGTGTCTCAAGGCTGGAGAATGGCTGGGGGACTAGGATTCGAACCTAGATTAACGGAGTCAGAGTCCGCTGTTCTACCGTTGAACTATCCCCCAGCAAGGGCAAGAGCATGACCGATATCGCTCACGACGCCCGGAACCAGGTTCCATGGCGCTGACATAGCGCCACAACTTCCGAAGGGCAAGAGTCTTTCCGTAAGTCTGGAGCCATTTGCACAAAACGCGGAGTGTGAATGACGAATGCCGCTCTGTGCCCAATAAGGCCGCCTGCGGCGAGTGTTGGAGGGAATACTACTGGGTTTTGAGATCGGACGAAGGTATCCGCCGAGATCAGAAAGCGCTTGTGACATTCGATTTCGGGGGCTTGCCACGTATATTTTCCTGAGACGGCGCTTCGCGGTTGCAATGATTGCCTGCGGGTCTGCCCCCGCGGGCGCGTTGTTTTGGGATGCCTGACGCGCGGTCGAGCGAACCAACGGCCGCCGCACGCGTTCTTCCTATGACACCATGCACGATCCGTCGCATTTGCGTGAGGACGACGCCATGCTCAGGAAATGGATCCTTATTGCATTGATTGCGCCGGTTCCGCATCTGGCTGCCGCGCCCGCCATGGCTGCAGAAGAGGGCTTCATCGAGCGCTTCGAGGGCGCCTGGACCGGATCCGGCAGCGCCCGGCGTAACATTGACAACAGCCCCTGGAAGCTCAGATGCACTATGAGCGGAAACAGTGGCGGCAACCGCATCGCCATCAACGGCAGCTGCCGGGCTGCCGTAATCGCCAGCCGCTCCTTCGGGGCCGACATCCGCTACAACCCATCCAGCCGCCGCTACACCGGCACATACACCGGCGCCCGTGTCGGGCCCGCAAAGCTGTCCGGTCGGCGCAAGGGGGACGCGGTCGTGATGACCATCACCTGGCCCAAGCCGGTCAACGGTGACACCAAGGCGATGCTGACCATCCGGAATCGCGGCAACGGCCAGATGATGATCACCCTGACCGAGCGGCTGAAGCCCGGCGGGCCTGTCGAGGCCGCCACGGACATCGTGCTGGCCAAGAACTGAGCTTTTGGTCACGCAATATCAACAGGTTCGGATGTAACAATCGCATTCCATGAGTGTTGAGCAGGCGTAACGTGGTTTCCGGCCCCTTTGCCAATCTGTCGGTTCTTATTGTCGATGACGATCCTTACCTTCGTAAGATCGCCAGAAGCCTGCTCATGAGCTTCGCGGTGGGGCGTGTCTACGAAGCGGGCGACGGTGCCCAGGGCCTGGAAATGGTGCATCAGTTCAGGCCGGACATCCTCCTGACCGATTGGGAGATGCCCATGCTCAACGGCGCCGAGATGGTGCGCCTGATCCGCAATCCGAAGACATCGCCTTATGCGACCGTGCCGATCATCGTGATGACCGCGCACACCCAGCGGCACCACATCCAGTCCGCGCTGCAGGCCGGCGTCAACGAAATCATCGTGAAGCCCTTCTCGGCCAAGGGGCTGTTGCAGCGCATGGAATCCGTGGTTCTGCGCCCCCGGCCCTTCGTCCAGCTTGGAAGCTACTTCGGGCCGATGCCGCGTGACGTCGGGCGCTCGGGCCCGCCTTTCACCCAGGCGGAAGCCTTCGCCCGCTGAAGAAGGTTTGCCCGTTTCGGATACCCTGATAGACTTCGTGTGAACAGGTGCGCGCACCAGATGAATGGGGCGCGGCGCACGAGAGGTTGTATTGGTGGACGAGACTTTAAGCCCGGCCACACCCGTTGGATTCCCTCCGTCTTCCGCGAGACGGGGAACGCAGGATTGCACCCATGTCCGTGCCGCCGCTGAATCGATGGCGGTGCCGAGACGGGGGTTTTCCGCGAGGGTTTATGCCGCCCTCGATCTGGGAACGAACAATTGCCGGCTGCTGGTCGCGCGTCCCTCCGCCGGTGGATTCCGTGTCGTCGACGCCTTTTCGCGCATTGTCCGGCTGGGCGAGGGGCTGTGTGCCAACGGCCGCTTCGGGACGTTGGCCATGGATCGGGCCGTCGAAGCCCTGCGTGTCTGCGCCGACAAGATCGCCGCGCGGGGCGTGGTGAAAGGCCGGTACATCGCGACCGAAGCTTGCCGCATGGCGGACGACGGGGAGGACTTCATCGCCCGGGTGCGCGCGGAAACCGGCCTGACGCTTGATATCGTGGACCGGGCCACGGAAGCCCGCCTTGCGGCCAACGGATGCTTTCCGCTGGTTGACCCGGAAGCGGACGGGGTTGTCCTGTTCGATATCGGCGGGGGGTCCACGGAACTTGTCTGGGTCGACCGCGTCAGGCGTCACACGCCGATAGGTGCGCCGCGCATTCGTTCCTGGGTGTCGCTGCCAGCCGGCGTCGTGACGCTTGCCGAGCGCTACGGCGGTGAAAGGGTCACCGACGCCGTCTTCAACGCCATGGTGGAGGAGGTGACCTTGATGATCGCCTCCTTCCCGGAGCGGCTGGCTCTGGCCGAGGCGGCGTCCCGGCTGCATCTGCTCGGCACCTCCGGGACAGTTACGACCATCGCCGGTATATTTTTAGGGCTGGAACGGTATGAACGCGGCAAGGTGGATGGTATCTGGCTCGACAGCGCCGACATCACCGGTGTTGTTCAGGATCTCAAGGCCATGACCTACGAAGAGCGCATCGCCAGTCCCTGCATCGGCCGTGATCGGGCTGATCTCGTGCTCGCGGGCTGCGCCATTCTGGAGGCCATCCGCCGGGCGTTCCCCTGTGCGCGTCTCAGGGTGGCGGACCGCGGCCTGCGCGAGGGCATCCTGCTGGAATTGATGCGCGCGGATGGCGCCTGGCGTGTGATCAAACCGGCGGTCGGCGCGTGAGCAAGGGCAAGATCGAAGATTCCAGGCCTCTCGGTGTGCGGCTGAAGACGGCGAAGAAGCGCACGGCTTCGTCCCAGCGCTGGCTCGAACGTCAGCTCAACGACCCCTATGTCAGCCGCGCCAAGCGTGAGGGCTATCGCTCCCGCGCCGCCTACAAGCTTCTGGAAATCGACGACAAGAACAAACTCCTGAAGCCGGGGCAGAGGGTCGTCGATCTCGGCGCCGCGCCGGGAGGATGGAGCCAGATCGCAGCCAGGAGGGTGGGGTCGGCGGAACACCGGGGACGCGTGGTCGGCATCGACCGGCTTGAGATGGAGCCGATCGCGGGTGTCGAACTGCTGCACCTCGACTTTCTGGAAGCCGATGCTCCGGAAAGGTTGAAGGCTGCCCTGGGAGGTCCGGCGGATATCGTGCTGTCGGACATGGCCGCGAACACCACCGGCCACCGTCAGACCGATCATCTGCGGACCATGGCGCTGGTCGAGGCCGCCGCCGCGTTCGCTATCGAGATCCTGGCTCCGGACGGCGCCTTCCTCGCAAAGGTGTTGCAGGGCGGCACCCAGACGGAGCTTCTGGCCGAGTTGAAGCGCCGTTTCCGGATCGTCAAGCACATCAAGCCGGCTGCCAGCAGGGCGGATTCATCCGAACTCTATGTGCTGGCAACCGGGTTTAAATGAATGGATGGCACGGAATATCGAACCTTGCCCATCGCGTTACCGTTGCGATCCTCATCTTCCCGTAAGACATAGCAATGCCACCAGAGAACCTCTCGCCCCTGAGCGGTGAGTTCAGAAATCCAGCGCGCGAGGCGGCGTTCCAGTCGGAACGGTTCACCGAAACGCGCCGGCACGCCAAATTGCTGTTTGTGCTGTCCGCCATCCTGAACACGCTGTTTTTCATAAGCGACTGGCGTTTCGCGGGGCAGCCGCATTTTTATGTGGCGATACCGGCGCGCGCGGTGGTGGTGACCATTTCGCTGCTGTGCTGGCTGGCCCTCATGCGCGTGCGGCGAGTGCAGGGCGTGCAGGCCGTTCTTGCCACCTGGCAATGGATCAACGGCGCCGCGGTCGGTGTGTTGGTCAGCTCCCACAGCGACATCGCCCTGTTCGTCGTCGTGATGCTGCCTTCGATCTATTATCTGGTGGTCCCGATCACCTTCCGCTGGACGCTCATCTCCGGTGTCGGATGCAGCATCATGATGCTGGCGGGCTATGTCCTGCCGGCATCCTACGCACCCACCGTGCCTGGAATGATCCTGGCCATGGTGACGCTCAACGCCGCCCTGATTCTCGTCGTGTCCCGTTCCAACCGGCTGCGACGGCTGGAATGGGCGGCAACGCAGTCCGAACGGCGGGCGAAGGAGGAACTGGCCCAGAGCCGCCGCATGTTCGAGGACATGTTCATGGCCGTGCCGATTCCGCTGCTCGTGACCTCCAAGGCGGATGGCCGGCTGCTGAAGGCCAACGATGCGGCGCTGACCTATTTTCGCGCCGATACGGACGCCCCGGACATCGCCTCCATCGGTGAGGTCTATGTCGATCCGGCGGCGCGCGCGGAGTTCCTGGAGGCGCTTGCCACGGAAGGACGGGTGAGCGGTTTCGAGATTTCAGTCCGTCTGGCGGATGGCTCCATCCGCGATGTCCTGCTGGCCGCGACCTCGATCATCTATCACGACACCGACAGCGTGATGGCCAGCGTGGTCGACATCACCAGCCGCAAGGCGCTGGAGCAGCATCTGGAGCGGATGGCGACCATCGATTCATTGACCGGCCTCGCCAATCGCCGCCATTTCCTCGAACTTGGCGCGGCAGAAATCGAGCGCTCAACCCGCCATTCCCGTTCCTTGACGGTGCTGATGGTCGACATCGATCATTTCAAGCGCATCAATGACAGCTATGGCCATGAAGGCGGCGATCGGGCGTTGCAGGCCTTCGCCGACCTGAGCCGGGATGTTCTTCGGCAACACGATGTGGCGGCAAGATTGGGCGGCGAGGAATTCGCAATGCTGCTGCCGGAGACGGATCAGGTCAGCGCCGTCCATGTCGCCGAACGCATTCGCCAGGCCGCCGAGACGCTCCCGCTCGGCGACGACAGGGGCATGACGGTGAGCATCGGCGTGGCGGGTGTCCGGCCGACGGAGACAGACCTCACGAGTGCCCTTGCCCGTGCCGACCGGGCGCTTTACGTCGCCAAGAACCGTGGCCGGAACCGCGTGGTGGTTCACACCGACGAGATGATGGACACGGCTGTTTTCAGCGCTCACGTGCGATTGTGACCGGGTCGGGCCGCGCCTGGCCGCGACCGGACATTTCGTCCCCGGCATCTTCCTTCAGGCGCATGAAGATGAACGCCGAGAGCATCGCCGCGCCGGAAACGGCGAGGAACGCCGGGACGAAATCCTCGGGCGTGAAGCCGGCGTCGCCCTTCAGGTGGCGGGTTGCCTCGAGCACGAGCGCGCCCGCGCTGACCCCCACGCTCAGCGACACTTGCTGAACGACGCTGGTGAAGCTCGTCGCGCGGCTCATCTGATGCTGTTCGATGTCGGCATAGGCGATGGCGTTGATCGCCGTGAACTGCAACGACCGGAAGAAACCGCCGACCAGCATGATGGCCACGATCAGCGCACCGGGCGTGTGGACGGTGAAGGCCGCCGGGACACCGATGAAGGCGGCCGCGACGAAGGCGTTCAGCACCAGCACGCGCCGGAATCCGAAGGTGCGGAACACGCGCACGGCCAGCACCTTCATGGTGATGGCCCCGATTCCGCCCGCGAAGGTCAGCGAGCCGGATTGAAACGCCGTCATGCCGAAGCCGAACTGCAGGAACAGCGGCAGAAGGAACGGGGTGGCGCCGATGCCGACGCGGAACAGGGAGCCGCCCAGCAGGCTGGCGCGAAAGGTCGGAATCCTCAGGAGGCTGAGATCGAGGATCGGGGCAGCCACGCGTCCCGAATGGCGGACGTAGGACACGAGCGCCGCAATGCCGACAACCAGCAGGGCGGCATTGACGCCGGCGGGCCAGAAGCCGAGCCCCAGCGATGTCGAGCCGATGACCAGCGAGGCGAGGCCGAGCCCCGACAGGGTGAACCCCGTTGTGTCGAAGCGTCCGGGATCATCCGCCCTGATGTCCGGCACGAAACGGGTCGCAAGATAGATACCCAGCACGCCGATGGGCACGTTGATCCAGAATATCCAGCGCCAGGACGAATAGGTGGTGATGAAGCCGCCGAGAGGAGGCCCCAGGATCGGACCGATGAGAGCCGGTATGGTGAGCCAGGCGAGCGATCCAACAAGTTCGGACTTGGGCACGGTTCTCAGAATGACCAGACGTCCGACCGGCACCATCATGGCGCCGCCGACGCCCTGGATGATGCGCCCCAGGACCAGGCTCTCCATCGATCCGGACAGCCCGCACCAGATCGAGCCCATGGTGAAGATCGCGATCGCAAGCCGAAAAATGGTGCGCGCCCCGAACCGGTCCGCGAGCCAGCCGGATGCGGGGATGAATACGGCGAGGCTGAGGAGATAGGACGTCACGGCCAGCTTCAGCGCGATCGGGTCCTCGTTCAGGTCGATCGCGATGGCGGGCAGCGACGTCGCCAGCACCGTGGAATCGATGTTCTCCATGAACAGCGCGCAGGCGATGATCAGGGGAACCAGGACATGGGGTGGCAACATGGTGGACGGCGGCTGTGGCGAAGCCATCTACATAGGGCCACCCGAACGGCTTGTCCTGCGCCAAATCGCAAGATTTCATTTCGGGGGCAGGGCAATCCCGTTGCCTTCGCCCGCGAACGGGATGCGTTCCGGCAAACGCATAGCTGCATTGTCGGAACGGATTGCACTTCCCCGCGGGGGAAGCTCGTGTTAATGACCGCCGCCAACTCCCGATGCGACGCGTTGAGCTCGTCGCCGGTTCAAACAAACAGGATGTTGGCATGGCGCGGCTGACCGAAACGGCCTTCGGCCGGGAAGCACTCACTTTCGATGACGTTCTGCTGCGGCCCGGACCAAGCGAGGTCATGCCCGGCGATGTGGATGTGCGCTCGCGGCTGACGCGCACGATCTCCCTCAATCTGCCGATCATTTCATCGGCCATGGACACGGTGACGGAAGCGCGCCTTGCCATCGCCATGGCGCAGGCCGGCGGTATCGGCGTGCTCCACCGCAACATGGACCCCGAATTCCAGGCCGATCACGTCCGGCAGGTGAAGAAGTTCGAAAGCGGCATGGTGGTCAACCCCGTCACCATCCATCCCGAGGCGAAGCTGGCCGACGCCTTCGAACTCATGCAGCGCCACGGCATTTCCGGTATTCCGGTGGTTGAGAACGGCGCCAACGGCCGCTCGGGCAAACTGGTGGGCATCCTGACCAACCGCGACGTGCGGTTTGCCAACAACCCGAATCAACCCGTCGCCGAACTGATGACACAGGAACGGCTCATCACGGTCCGCGAAGGCGTCGACCAGGAAGAGGCCAAGAAGCTGCTGCACCAATACCGCATCGAAAAGCTGCTGGTGGTCGATGCCGATTACCGCTGCGTCGGCCTCATCACGGTCAAGGACATGGAGAAGGCCGTTGCCAACCCCAACGCCAACAAGGATGACCATGGCCGTCTGCGCGTGGCGGCCGCGACCACGGTGGGTGAGACGGGCTTCGCGCGATCTGAAATCCTGATCGACGCGGGCGTTGACGTGCTCGTCGTCGACACCGCCCACGGTCATTCGGTCAAGGTTCTGGAAGCCGTCGAGCGCGTGAAGCGGCTGACCGGTTCGGTCCAGGTCATCGCCGGCAACATCGCCACCGCCTCGGGCGCCAAGGCTCTGATCGATGCGGGCGCGGATGCGGTCAAGGTCGGCATCGGGCCGGGCTCGATCTGCACCACCCGTATCGTGGCGGGCGTGGGCGTGCCGCAACTCACGGCGATCATGGACGCGGCCGAGGCCGCGCAGAAGCAAGACATTCCGGTTATCGCGGACGGCGGAATCAAATACTCAGGAGATCTGGCCAAGGCTCTGGCGGCAGGGGCGGATTGCGCTATGGTCGGCTCGCTTCTGGCCGGCGTCGACGAAAGCCCCGGTGAAGTTTTTCTTTATCAGGGTCGCTCCTACAAGGCCTATCGCGGCATGGGCTCCGTCGGCGCCATGGCGCGCGGCTCGGCCGATCGCTATTTCCAG
>JBEBSP010000122.1:0-8280 GCA_040394255.1 Agaricicola taiwanensis
ATGTTCAGGTCGGTCAGCTTGCGCAAGGCGACCAGGAAGCGGCTGAGGTGGGCCAGTTCAATCCGGTCGACTTCATCCGCCTCGCTCAGCACGGCCAGAGGCGAGGTGGCCAGAGCCTGGGTCTCGACCCCGCCGACCATGACGTCCACGTCCTCGCCCAGAACGGCCAGACGGCTCTCGGCGCCGACCGGGTCTTCGCGGCGGTCGACCAGCAGCCCTTGCGCCACCTCATGCTTGGCCTCGTGCGGGCCGGAGAAGCGGAACTGGATGGCGACATCGGCGGGATTGTATTCCGCCGCCGCAATGGCCAGCCGCACCAGCTGGGTCAGCTCATCATCCGCCCCGCCGGTGTGGAACTGGCGGAACAGGGTGGGTTGATGCTGACGCCCGCGTGAGTGTTTCACGTGAATCATATGGGCTGAGGCCGTAGCTTTTACCAGAATCGCGCTATGCTATGCCTGACTGCAATCAGGACTTGCATATGCCCGATGAACAGACTTTACCCGTCCAGTTGATCGAGGACGTGGACACCGGTGACCGCTTTCTCGTCTACCAGACCGAGAAAGGTCCGCGGCTCGACATCCGCTATCAGGGCGAAGAGCTCTGGATGGCACAGGCCCAGATCGCGCAGCTTTTCGGACGCGACATTTCACGCATATCTCGGCACATAGCCAACATTCTCGAAGAAGGTGAACTCGACGAAGCGACTTCTTTGCGGAAAACGCAAACAACTACAGGTCGACCTGCGGTCCTCTACAATCTCGATATGGTGATCTCCGTCGGCTATCGCGTTTCCTCCGCGCAGGCCACCATGTTCCGCCGCTGGGCGACGAGTATCTTGGTCCAATTCGCCAAGACCGGATTCGTTGTGGACAGGGTCCGCCTCAAACAGCCGGAGAGTGCCGACCGCATAGCCGAGCTGCGCGAGATCATCCGCGACCTGCGCTCGGACGAAGCCAATCTTTATCGCGAGCTGCGCGAGATCTGCGCCCTGTGTCAGGACTACGACGGGACGACGAAAGCCGCGCAGGATTTCTTCAGGCACACTCAGGCCAAACTTATCCACGCGGTCACATCACACACGCCCGCCGAGATCGTCGCGAGCCGCGCTTCATGCGATGCCGAGAACATGGGTCTCAAGACATGGCCGAACGACAACATCCGCAAGGCCGACGTGGGGACCGCCAAGAATTATCTCGCCCCAGGCGAGTTGAAAGAGTTGAACCGGCTGACGACGATCCTTCTCGATATTTTCGAGGATCAACTTGACCTTGGCCGACTCGTGGTCATGCGGGATGCGATTGAACTGCTTGATCGTCAGCTCGAGCAGCTGGGACGCGTGGTCCTGCGCGATGGCGGCTCAATCCGCATGGATGCCGCCCGAAAACGCGCCGAACAGGAATTTGAATCTTTCAAGCAAAAATGCACGCTGGAGCGCCGGGCGGAGGCGAACCGCAACATTGATGCCCTTGCACGCGAGGCAAAGGCTTTGCCGAGATCAGGCCGCAAGAATTCCTGACCTTTTCGCAGGCCAGTCACGACCATATGTCGATGAAATTCAGAATCCCACAAACCTGTCGATAGCGCCGACAGGTTTTGCCCTCACAGCCGTCGCAGCGCCACCTGCTCGATTCTGTGATCCTCACCCTTCCTCAGCACCAGCCCCGCGCGGTGCCGCGTCGGCAGGATGTTGTCGCGCAGGTTGAGAAGGTTGATGCGGCCCCACAGGCCCTCGGCGATGCGCAGGGCTTCCTCCTCCGTGACCTCGGCATACTTGCGGAAGAAGGATTGCGGATCGCGGAAGGCGGTCTGGCGCAGGCGCATGAATCGCGCGACGTACCAGTCGTGGATCACGTTCTCGTCGGCATCGATGTAGATCGAGAAATCGAAGAAGTCGGAGACGAAGGGGATGTCCTTGCCGTCGCGCGGCGGGCGGCCGGTCTGGAGCACGTTCAGCCCCTCGACGATCAGGATGTCCGGCCGGTCGACGGTGGCGGTCTCGCCCGGCACGACGTCGTAGACGAGGTGCGAATAGACCGGGGCGCTCACCGGCGATTTGCCCGCCTTCACGTCGGACAGGAAACGCAGCAGCGCAGGCAGGTCGTAGCTTTCCGGGAAGCCCTTGCGGTCCATCAGGCCCTCGGCTTCCAGCACCGCGTTGGGATGGAGGAAGCCGTCGGTGGTGATGAGCTCGACGCGTGGCGTATTGGGCCAGCGGGCCAGCAGCGCCTTCAGGATGCGCGCCGTGGTGGATTTTCCCACCGCGACCGAACCCGCGACGCCGATGACATAGGGCATCTTGGCGTCGTTGTACCCCAGGAAGCTCTTGGTGGCGCGGAACAACTGCTGGGTCGCGGCCACATAGAGCGCCAGCAGGCGCGAGATCGGCAGATAGATCGCCTCGACTTCGCGCACGTCGATGGGATCGTTGAGCGAGCGCAGGCTGTCGATGTCGCTCTTCGACAGGGTCAGCGGCGTGTCGGCGCGCAGGCCGGCCCATTCCTCCCGCGTGAAGATGCGATAGGGAGACGGGTCCGCCGGATCATGATGGTCGAGCAAGATGGCTCCGCCCTATGCCGGCCGCGAGGCCTTCTCGGCCAGGCCCGAGCGCGCCGTGCGCGCGTCCAGCTCGGCGTAGACCTCGCTGAGCGAGACCTGGCGGGCCGCCAGAAGCACCATCAGGTGGTAGAGCACGTCGGCGCTTTCCTTGACGAGGTGATCACGTTCGCTGCCCACCGCCGCGAGCACGGCCTCGACCGCCTCCTCGCCGAACTTCTTGGCGCATTTCTCGACGCCCTGGTCGAGCAGCTGGCGGGTGTAGGAGGTCGACCCGCTCGCGGCCGCACGTTCGGCGACGATCTTCTCCAGCGTTTCCAGCGTGAAACCGGCCATTGTCGTCTCCGCTCAATCCAGCCGGACGGGAACGCCCCGCGCGGCCATGTGTTCCTTGGCTTCGCGGATGGTATGCGCGCCAAAGTGGAAAATCGAGGCCGCCAGCACCGCGCTCGCGCCGCCGATGCGCGCGCCGTCAGCCAGGTGGTCGAGGTTTCCGACGCCGCCGGAGGCCACCACCGGCACCGGTACGGCGTCCACGATGGCGCGGGTCAGTTCCAGGTCATAGCCGTCACGGGTGCCGTCGCGGTCCATGGAGGTCAGCAGGATCTCGCCCGCGCCGAGGTGGGCGACCTCGCGGGCGTAGTCCACGGCGTCGAGCCCGGTCCGGTTGCGGCCGCCGTGGGTGAAGATCTCCCAGCGTCCGTCCGGCACGCGCTTGGCGTCGATGGCCACCACGATGGCCTGCGCGCCGAACTTGTCGGCGGCGCGCGCCACCACGGAGCGGTCATGCACCGCCGCGGTGTTGATCGAGACCTTGTCGGCCCCGGCGTTCATCAGCGCGCGCACGTCCTCGACGGTGCGGACGCCGCCGCCCACCGTCACCGGCATGAAGCACTGCTCGGCGGTGCGGGCGACGACATCGAGGATGGTGCCCCGGTTCTCGTGGCTGGCGGTGATGTCGAGAAAGCAGAGTTCGTCGGCCCCGGCCTCGTCATAGGCCTTGGCGGCCTCGACCGGATCGCCGGCATCACGCAGGCCCTCGAACTTGACGCCCTTGACCACGCGGCCGTCTTTCACGTCGAGGCAGGGGATGACGCGGACCTTAAGCATCGGCGCGGCTTTCACGAATCAGCGCCAGCGCCTCGGCGGCGTCGAGACGGCCGTCGTAGAGCGCGCGGCCGGTGATGGCGCCGGAGATGCGGGCGTTCTCGGGCTTCAGGAGCGCGCGCACATCGTCGATGCCCGCAAGCCCGCCCGAGGCGATCACCGGGATGTCGACCGTCTCGGACATTTCCCGCGTGGCCTCGATGTTGATGCCCTTCAAGAGGCCGTCGCGGGAGATGTCGGTGTAGATGATGGCCGCCACGCCCGCGCCCTCGAAGCGGCGGGCGAGATCGAGCGCGGTCATGTCGGAAACCTCGGCCCAGCCCTGCACCGCGACCCGGCCGTCTTTCGCGTCGATGCCGACGGCGATTTTCCCCGGATGCAGACGGGCCGCCTCATGCACGAAGGAGGGATCGCGCACCGCCGCCGTGCCGAGGATGACGCGGGAGACGCCGCGCTCCAGCCAGGCCTCGACGCCGCGCATGTCGCGGATGCCGCCGCCGAGCTGCACCGGCATGGAAGCGCGGGCGAGGATCGCTTCCACCGCCTCGGCGTTGCGGCTGGCGCCCGCGAAGGCGCCGTCGAGATCGACCACATGCAGCCATTGGAAGCCCTGATCGGCGAAGACCAGCGCCTGCGCGCCGGGGTCCGCGCCGTAAACGGTCGCCTGGGCCATGTCGCCCTGGCGCAGGCGCACGACCTGTCCCTCTTTCAGATCAATCGCGGGGTACAGGATCACGGACGCCACCTCAGGAAATTCTCAAGAATCTTCAGGCCGAGCTTCTGGCTCTTCTCGGGATGGAACTGCGCGCCGGCCACCGTGCCGCGCGCCACCATCGCGGTCACCGGGCCGCCGTAGTCGGCGGCGGCCAATACGTCCGCGCCGTCCCTGGGCACCAGATGGAAGCCGTGCAGGAAATAGGCGTGCAGGCCGGTCGGCCCGAGTTCCAGCCCCTGCAACAGCGGATGGTCCATCTGCGGGTCGATGGTGTTCCAGCCCATGTGTGGCACCTTCAGCCCCGGATTGGAGGGGTGCAGCGGAACCACCTCGCCGGGAATCCAGCCGAGGCCCTCGGTGGTGCCGTGTTCGCGCCCGGTGGTGGCCAGAAGCTGCATGCCGATGCAGATGCCGAGGAAGGGCCGCGCCTTGTGCTCGACCACCTCGCGCAGCGCCTGCGTCAGGCCGTCGACGGCGTCGAGGCCGCGCCGGCAGTCGGCGAAGGCGCCGTCGCCGGGCAGGACGATCCAGTCGGCGTTGTAAACCCTGTCCGGATCGGAGGTGATGATGACCGGGCGTTCGGATTCAAGCCGCTCCGAGACCCGCTCGAAGGCCTTGGCGGCGGAGCGCAGGTTGCCCGCGCCGTAGTCGACGATGGCGACGGTCACCGCAGTCCCCCCGGCTCGGGAAAAACGCCCAGGATGGCGGGTTCGGCCGGGCGCACCGCAAAGGCCGAACCGGAGGTGCGCGGCGCGGTGTTGGGGGTGGCGTCGGCGCGCACCCAGGCGGCGAAGAAGCGCTGCTCGGCCTCGTCGCGGTCCTTGCCCATGACGGCGGCGGTCTGGACCAGGCCACAGCGCGCCAGCTTTGTGCGGCGCAGGTCGTTGCCCCCGAGCCAGAGCCAGAGGTTGGGCAGAAGGAACAGCGCCATTCGCGCGCCATTGGACAGGCCGCCGAGGAAAGCCGCCGCGCCCAACACGCCGAAGGCCAGCGCGTAAAGCAGCAGCCCCAGCCAGAGCCGGTGCCAGAGGATCCAGATCACCGGAAAGAACAGCGCGGGCCAGGCAAGGCCGTCCTTGACGAAGACGACCTTCTCGGCGGCCCGCTCGTCGCGGGGCCTCATGCCCTTCGGTTCGTGTGCCGTGAACAGCTTCATCGGCTAGTTCCCGATCCGGCCCTTGGTGGAGGGCAGGCGGTCGGCGGCGCGGGCGTCGATGGCGCATGCGGCGCGCAGCACGCGGGCGAGGCCCTTGAAGCAGGCCTCCGCGATGTGGTGCGCGTTGGCGCCATAGAGCGTCTCCACATGCAGCGTCACCGCCGCGTGGGTGGCGAATCCTTGAAAGAACTCACGCACCAGCTCGGTGTCGAACGTGCCGATCTTGGGCGCGGGGAAGGTGGTGCGCCAGACGAGATAGGGCCGGCCCGAAACGTCGATGGCGACGCGGGTCAGGGTCTCGTCCATGGGCAGGTGAACATCGGCGTAGCGCGTGATGCCCTTCATGTCGCCCAGCGCCTCGCGCACCGCCTGCCCGAGCGCGATGCCGACGTCCTCGGTGGTGTGATGGAAGTCGACATGGGTGTCGCCCTTCGCCGTCACCTCAAGGTCGATCAGCGCATGGCGGGCCAAAAGTTCGAGCATGTGGTCGAGGAAACCGACCCCGGTCGCGATCTTCGCCACGCCCGTGCCGTCGAGCGAGACGGTGAGGCTGACATCGGTTTCGGTCGTGGTGCGGGCGATGGTCGCGCGGCGCATGCTGAAATCCTTGCATAAGAACCCGGATGACCGGGTCCAGACTTGAGTGGGCGTCTTCTAACAGGCGGCTCTGCGTGAGGCTACAAAAAGAACTGATTTTCGAGTCGGTTGCAGGGAGGGAGCGCCCGTTCCGCTTCTTGGAGCCTGACCGGGAACACAGGAGGGTTGAATGTGCGGCCCATCCTTCGAGACGCCCGCCCCGCGGGTTCATCAGGATGAGGCAGGCCCTGATAAATGAACGCTCCCACTCCCGAGGACCTCATCCTGAAAGCCGGACTTGTACTGGGTGGCACGACCCATTTCCGTCGTGCCGTGCATGACGGACGGAAAGGCCACAGGCGGCCGTCTCGAAGGATCGGTCGCGTACCCCCGGCCCTTCACCTCGCGCCCAGCCTCTCCAGCAGCGCCATGGCCGCCGCCGGGGCGCGGACCTTGGCGCCGTTGATCATATAGATGAAGACATCGCGCTTCGTCTCCGGCGCGGGTTCGGCGATCAGCGGCAGGTCCTCGGCTGCCCGCCCCGCCTCCCAGCCCCGTGCCCGCTTCTCCCATACCGCCAGATCATCGGCGCTGTAGCCGGTTTCGATCTCCTCGCGCGCATCCTGGAGCCGCGCGTAGATGAAAGGGCCGGTGACATCGGCGATCATCGGGTATCTGGCCGAATCCGCCACAACCACGGCGACTTCGCGCTGGCGCGCCAGCGCGATGAATTCCTCTGTCTGGAAGCTGGCGTGGCGCACTTCGACGGCATGGCGCAGAGCGCGGCCGTTCACATCCTGTGGCAGCAACGACAGGAAAGCCGCGAAATCCCCTGGATCAAAGGCCTTCGTCGGCGGAAATTGCCACAGGATTGGTCCCAGCTTGTCCCCAAGTTCATCCACACCGCTGTTCAGGAACCTGTCGATCGACGGACCGGCTTCCGCCAGCACACGCCGGTTGGTGGCGTAGCGCACGGCCTTCAGCGCGAAGATGAAATCGTCCGGCGTCTCGTCGGCCCATTTGCGATAGGTCGCCGGGGTCTGGCCGCGGTAGAAGGTGCCGTTGACCTCGATGGTGGTGACCTTGCGGCTGGCGTGCTCCAGTTCGCGGGCGTGGGGCAGCTTGTCGGGAAAGAAGGTGCCGCGCCACGGCTCATAGGTCCATCCGCCGATTCCAACCCGAATCATCCTCGCCTCCATCGCCATTGCGTTCGCGTCATCTGTGCTTAAGTAGGCAACCAGCAAATCGATTCACACCCGGAACCTTTTCATGACCGAGCCCCAGTCCCCATGGCACGCCACCACCATCCTCCTGGTCCGCAAGGGCGGCAAGGTGGTGGTCGGCGGCGACGGCCAGGTCTCCATGGGACCGACCATCTTCAAGAGCACAGCGCGCAAGGTCCGGCGGCTGGCGGGCGGCGAGGTCATCGGCGGTTTCGCCGGTGCGACCGCCGACGCCTTCACGCTGTTCGAGCGGCTGGAATCCAAGCTGGAGCAGTATCCGCGCCAGCTCCTGCGCGCCGCCGTGGAACTGGCCAAGGACTGGCGCACCGACCGTTACCTCAGGCGGCTGGAAGCCATGATGCTGGTGTCCGACAAGACCACCAGCCTGGTGCTGACCGGCACGGGCGACGTGCTGGAGCCCGAGCATGGCGTCGCGGCCATCGGATCGGGCGGCTCCTATGCGCTGGCGGCGGCGCGGGCGCTGATGGACACGGATCTTCCCGCCGAGGAGATCGTTCGCCGCGCCATGAAGATCGCCGCCGACATCTGCGTCTACACCAACCATGAACTGGTGCTGGAAACACTCGATGCCGAAGGCAAGTGATCGGCCTGACCGCGGAGCTTGTCTGCGCCGGATCGTTGAACCCTCACGCATCGATTCACACCCGTAACTTTTCGTTTACCTCTTGGACTGGACCCATGACCGACTTTTCCCCCCGCGAGATCGTTTCGGAGCTGGACCGTCACATCGTCGGTCAAAAGGACGCCAAGCGCGCGGTCGCGATCGCGCTGCGCAACCGCTGGCGGCGGCTTCAGCTCGCCGACGACCTGCGCGAAGAGGTCCTGCCGAAGAACATCCTCATGATCGGCCCGACCGGCGTCGGCAAGACCGAGATATCGCGCCGGCTGGCGAAGCTCGCCAATGCTCCGTTCCTCAAGATCGAGGC
>JBEBSP010000123.1:0-8207 GCA_040394255.1 Agaricicola taiwanensis
GCCAGCGGGAACATGGGCAGCGAGAAGCGCAGGAAGCCGTAGCCGCCCATCTTCAGCAAGATCGCCGCCAGGATGACCGAGCCCGCCGTGGGCGCCTCGACATGGGCGTCGGGCAGCCAGGTGTGCACCGGCCACATGGGCATCTTGACCGCGAAGGAGGCGAAGAAGGCCAGCCACAGCCAGGTCTGCATGGACGCCGGGAACTGGTGGCCCAGCAGCGCCGCGATGTCGGTGGTGCCCGCCTCCCAGTACATGGCCATGATGGCCAGCAGCATCAGCACCGAGCCGAGCAGCGTGTAGAGGAAGAACTTGAAGCTGGCGTAGACCCGGCGCTTGCCGCCCCAGATGCCGATGATGAGGAACATCGGGATCAGGCCGCCTTCGAAGAACAGATAGAACAGCACCAGATCGAGCGCGCAGAACACGCCGATCATCAGCGTCTCCAGCACCAGGAAGGCGATCATGTATTCCTTCACCCGGTGCTCGATGGCCTCCCAGCTTGCGAGGATCGAGATCGGCATGATGAAGGTCGTCAGCACGACGAAGAGCACCGAGATGCCATCGACGCCCATGTGATAGGTGATCGTCGTCCCGAGCCAGTCGGCCTTTTCCACGAACTGGAAACCGGTCTCGCCGGTGTCGAACTCGATGAGCATCAGCAGCGAGACGATGAAGGTCGCAAGCGTCGTCCAGAGCGCGACATGGCGCGCGTTGCGCACCGCCGAGGCATCGTCGCCACGGATCATGAGGATGAACAGCACTCCCGCCAGCGGCAGGAAAGTGACGACGGAGAGGATCGGCCAGTCGATCATCAATGCGTTCCGAACATGAACCAGGTGAACAATGCCGCGACGCCGATGAGCATGGCGAAGGCGTAGTGATAGACGTAGCCGGTCTGGAGACGGACCACGCGGTTGGTGACGTCGACCACGCGGGCCGAGATACCATCAGGACCGAGCCCGTCGATGAACCAGCCGTCGCCCTTCTTCCAGAGGAAACGGCCCAGCGCCTTGGCGGGGCGCACGAAGAGCGCGTCATAGATCTCGTCGAAGTACCACTTGTTGAGCAGGAAGCGGTAGAGCACGTCGTGCTCGCGGGCGAGCTGGGACGGGATGCGCGGACGGGCGACGTAGAACAGCCACGACAGCGCGAAACCGCCCACCATCATGATGAAGGGAGACGCCTTCACCAGCCACGGCACATGGTGCATCGCCTCGAGGATATCGGGATGGTCGCCGCCCGCCAGAGCGCCCTTCCAGAAGGCCGCGTAGCCGTGCTCCACATCAACGAAGCCGCCGTAGAAGACCATGCCGGCGAGGACCGCGCCGATGGCGAGCAGGATCAGGGGGATCGTCATCACCAGGGGTGACTCATGAACGTGCTTCATGGTCTCCAGGGAGGCGCGCGGCTGTCCGTGGAAGGTCATGAAGATCAGGCGCCATGAGTAGAACGAGGTCATGCCGGCGGCGATGACGGTCAGCCAGAAAGCGTACTGCGCCGCGCTTCCCTGCGCCGCGAAGGCGCTCTCGATGATGGCGTCCTTGGACAGGAAGCCGGCGAAACCGAAATGCGTCAGCGGGATGCCGAAGCCGGTCAGCGCCAGCGTGCCGATGACCATCATCCAGTAGGTCAGCGGGATCAGCTTCCGGATGCCACCCATGCGGCGCATGTCCTGCTCGTGATGCATGGCGTGGATGACCGAGCCCGCGCCCAGGAACAGCAGCGCCTTGAAGAAGGCGTGGGTGAAGAGATGGAAGATGCCGGCGGAATAGGCCCCGACGCCGAGCGCCACGAACATGTAGCCGAGCTGCGAGCAGGTCGAATAGGCGATCACGCGCTTGATGTCGTTCTGCACCAGGCCGACCGTGGCGGCGAAGAAGGCCGTGGTCGCGCCGATCACGGTGACGAAGACGAGCGTGTCGGGCGCGCCCTCGAACACCGGCGACATGCGGGCGACCATGAAGACGCCCGCCGTCACCATGGTGGCGGCGTGGATCAGCGCGGAGACCGGCGTCGGGCCTTCCATGGCGTCCGGCAGCCAGGTGTGCAGCAGGAACTGGGCCGACTTGCCCATGGCGCCGATGAACAGCAGGAAGGACAGCACCGTCAGCGCATGGAACTCATGGCCGAGGAACAGCAGGGTTGCTTCCGACTTGCCCGGCACGGCGGCGAAGATGGCGTCGAGGGTGACCGTGTCGAACAGGAAGAAGATGCCGAAGATGCCGAGCGCGAAGCCGAAGTCGCCGACGCGGTTGACCACGAAGGCCTTGATGGCGGCGGCGTTGGCCGAGGGCTTGGTGTACCAGAAGCCGATCAGCAGATAGCTGGCGAGACCGACGCCTTCCCATCCGAAGAACATCTGGACGAGGTTGTCGGAGGTCACCAGCATCAGCATGGCGAAGGTGAACAGCGACAGATAGGCGAAGAAGCGCGGCCGCTGCGGATCCTCGTGCATGTAGCCGATGGAATAGAGATGCACGAGCGCCGAGACGGAGTTGACCACCACCAGCATGACCGCCGTCAGGCTGTCGATGCGGAAGGCCCAGTCGACCGTCAGATCGCCGGATGTGATCCACCGCAGGACCTCGATGCGGGTGGCGCCGTCGCCATGGGTCACCGCGAAGAAGGCGACCCACGACAGGGCGGCCGCCACCATCATGAAGGCGGTGGTGATGAATTCCGCCGGACGCGCACCCGGGGCGATGGGATGTTCTGGCGCGTGATGATCGTCATGGCCGTGGGTGTGGTCATCGTGGCCGTGGCCATGCGCGCCATGACCGTGGTGATGGGCCGCGACGCCCTGGGCCAGAAGCTCGGCGCGGCGGGTGCGCGCGCCGCCGACCAGGGTGATGGCGCCCGCGAGGATCGCGCCCAGCAGCGGCAGGAAGACGATAGCGTGATACATGGCCGCCGCTCAGCCCTTCATCATGTTGATGTCTTCAACCGCGATGGAGCCGCGGTTGCGGTAATAGACGACGAGGATGGCGAGGCCGATGGCCGCTTCCGCCGCCGCGACCGTGAGGATCAGCAAGGCGAAGATCTGGCCGACGAGATCGCCGGAAAAGGACGAGAAGGCCACCAGGTTGATGTTGACCGAGAGCAGGATCAACTCGATCGACATGAGGATGATGATCACGTTCTTGCGGTTGAGGAAAATGCCGAGCACCCCGAGCGTGAACAGGATCGCGGCGACCGTCAGGTAATGGCTGAGTCCGACTTCCATATTGTCCTCAGATCCCCTGTCCGGGGTTGACCTTCTTGATATCGATGCTGTTGGCCGCGGTGCGCGCCACTTGATCCGGGATGCTCTGCCGCTTGACGCCTTCCTTGTGGCGCAGGGTCAGCACGATGGCGCCGATCATGGAGACGAGCAGGATGAGACCGGCCGCCTGGAAGAAGAAAAGGTAGTCGGTGTAAAGCACCCGGCCGATCGCAAGGGTGTTGGGCACCTCGGCCATGGCTGGCGTCGGCGAGGCGCGCAGCGCCGCCGCATCCGATGATATGGCCCAGCCGCCGACGACCATGACCAGTTCCGCCAGCACGATGAGGCCGACCAGCCCGCCGATGGGCAGATACTGCAGGAACCCCTGCCGCAGGGCGACGAAATCCTCGTCCAGCATCATGACGACGAACAGGAACAGGACGGCCACGGCGCCGACATAGACGACGATCAGGATCATGGCGATGAATTCCGCGCCCAGAAGCATGAACAGGCCGGCGGCGTTCACGAAGGCGAGGATCAGGAACAGCACGGAGTGTACGGGATTGCGCGCCGCGATGACCATGAAGGCCGAGGCGACGGTGATCCCCGCGAAAAGATAGAAGAAGGCTGACGCCAGACTCATGCCTTGTCCCCGTTGCGACCGCCCGTGGCGGTCCGTTCCTTAACGTTCATCTCCATCACCGTCCAGCCATCAGCGGTACGGTGAATCGAGCGCGATACGGCGCGCGATGTCGCGCTCCCAGCGGTCGCCGTTCGCGAGCAGCTTTTCCTTGTCGTAATAGAGTTCTTCGCGGGTTTCCGTGGCGAACTCGAAATTCGGCCCCTCGACGATGGCGTCCACGGGGCAGGCTTCCTGACAGAATCCGCAGTAGATGCATTTCACCATATCGATGTCGTAGCGCGTGGTGCGGCGCGTGCCGTCGTTGCGGCGCGGGCCGGCTTCGATGGTGATGGCCTGCGCCGGGCAGATGGCTTCACACAGCTTGCAGGCGATGCAGCGCTCCTCGCCGTTGGGATAGCGGCGCAGGGCATGCTCGCCCCGGAAGCGCGGGCTGAGAGCGCCCTTCTCGAAGGGGTAGTTGATCGTGGCCTTCGGCTTGAAGAAATAGCGCATGGCCAGGAAGAAGGCCGATACGAATTCCGCCAGGAAGAGCGAGCGGGCCGCTTGATCGAGACGCATGATCTATCCTCTCACCCGCCAGCGAAGATGGCGCCGGCCAGATAGCCGACAGCGGGGAACAGCAGTTGCAGGCCCAACCGGTAGAGCTGGAACACGCTCAAGCGGTGCGGCGCGGTTTCGGCGGTTTCCCGACCATCGGCCACGCGCGCGTGAATTTCACGCTTGATCCAGCGGACCACCACGGCACGGTCGAACAGGAAGCCGATGCCCGCACCGGCGGCAGCCCAGATCAGAGTGGTCTCCGACATCATGAGCCTCCCGGAACCCAGCCCATGAACTGCAGGACGCCGGCGACGATGATGACCATGGCGAGCGAGATCGGCAGGAACACCTTCCAGCCCAAACGCATCAGCTGGTCGTAGCGGTAGCGCGGCACGAAGGCCTTCACCATGGCGAACATGAAGAACACCGAGAAGACCTTGAACACGAACCAGAAGACGCCCGGCAGCCAGGTGAAGGGCGCGATCGGGAACGGCGGCAGCCAGCCACCGAGGAACAGGATCGTCGTCAGCGCGCACATGGTCATGATGGCCGCGTATTCGCCGAGCATGAACATCATGTAGGGCGTCGAGCCATATTCGACCATGAAACCCGCGACCAGTTCCGATTCGGCTTCGGGCAGGTCGAAGGGCGGACGGTTGGTCTCGGCCAGCGCGGAAATGAAGAAGATGACGAACATCGGAAACAGCGGCAGCCAGTACCAGCCCAGCAGCCCGTAGGGGCCGTCCTGCGCCGCGACGATGTCGGACAGGTTCAGCGAGCCGACGCAGAGCAGCACCGTGATGATCACGAAGCCGATGGAAACCTCGTAGGACACCATCTGCGCGGCTGAGCGAAGCGCGCCGAGGAAGGCGTATTTCGAGTTCGAGGCCCAGCCGCCCATGATGACGCCATAGATGCTCAGCGACGAGATGGCGAAGATGTAGAGGATGCCGACGTTGATGTCGGCGATCACCCAGCCCTCGGCCACGGGGATCACCGCCCAGGCGGCAAGCCCCAGCACGCAGGTGACCAGTGGGGCCAGCAGGAACACGCCCTTGTTGGCGCCCGCCGGGATGACCGGCTCCTTCAGCACGAATTTCAGCAGATCGGCGAAGGATTGAAACAGTCCCCACGGCCCAACCACGTTGGGCCCCCGGCGCAGTTGAACAGCCGCCCAGATCTTGCGATCGGCCAGCAGCACATATGCGATGAACACGAGCAGCGCCACGAGCAGCAGGACGCTTTGCCCCACCATGATCGCGAGTTGCAGGAGATAGTCGTTGATGTTCGCCCAATCCATCGTCGTGCCCTACTCCGCCGCCTCTTGGCGAAGGTTACCGTCCAGCGCTGCGGCGAGAGCCGCGTCCGCGTGTATTTCAGCCGTGTCGAACACGGGAACCGACACGTTGCCGCCGTTTAGCAGCAAACCCACCTCTGTACAGCCAAGGATGAGGCAATCGGCGCCTTCTGCGACAAGACGCGCCGCCATGATCTGGAACGCGTGGCGGGATGCCTCGCTCACGATGCCCTGGCATAGCTCGTCGTAAATGATGCGGTGTATGTCGGCCCGGTCGTCCTCGCCCGGCACCAGCACCTCGATGCCATGCACGTCACGCAGGCGGCCAGTGTAAAAGTCCTGCTCCATGGTGAAGCGGGTCGCGATGATGCCCGGGCGCGACAGGCCGGTGGCGCGGATGGCATGGGCCGTGGCGTCGGCGACATGGATGAAGGGGATGTCGACCGCAGCGGAAATCACATCGGCGACAACATGCATGGTGTTGGTCGCCAGTACGATCATGTCCGCGCCGGCGCGCTCCAGCCGCTCGGCGATGCCGGCCAGATACTCCCCGGCCTCGTCCCAGCGCCCTTCGGCCTGCAGCTTCGCGATCAGGGCGAAATCCACGGACCAAAGCAGGATATCGGCGGAATGCAGGCCCCCAAGCACGGCGCGCGCGCGATCGTTCAGGCGCTTGTAATAAAGCGCTGTCGATTCGCAGCTCATGCCGCCGATGAGACCGATGGTCTTCACATCCTACTCCGCTGCCTGCCGCCCGGCGCGGGACGCTGCCAACGCACTGCATTCGGCCATGATTTTCGATGCACGCGCGATCGGATTGGTCAGATAGAAATCGCGAACGATGTTGGCGAAGGACGCCTTGCCGAACTTGCCAGCCTTGGCATGCGCCAGTTTCGAGACACTGGCGCTGTCGGCGGCGACGATTTCATCCACGGCCGCGAAATGCGGGACAGCTGAAACCAGGGCCTGCCGGAGCTGGCTTTGCGAATCATAAGGCAAAGTCTGCCCCAGCGCCGCCGAGAGAGCCCGCAGGATGGCCCAGTCCTCGCGCGCCTCGCCCGGCGGGAAGACGGCGCGGTTGGCCTGCTGCACCCGCCCTTCGGTGTTGACGTAGAGACCGTTCTTCTCGGTGTAGGCGGCGCCCGGCAGGATCACGTCGGCGCGGTTCGCGCCCCGGTCGCCGTGCGTGCCCTGATAGACCACGAAGGCGCCTGCCGGAACCTCGACCTCGTCCGCTCCCAGCAGGAACAGCACGTCGAGCGCGCCGGGGGCGAGCATGGCCGCCACATCCTTGCCGCCCTTGCCCGGAACAGCGCCAAGATCGAGCGCACCGACGCGGGCCGCCGCCGTATGCAGCACCGACAATCCGTTCCATTCCGCCGTAACGCTGCCGGCAAGCTTCGCCGCAAGACCGAGCACCGCAGCGCCATCCTCGCGTGCAAGGGCGCCCTGCCCCACGATCACCAGCGGTTTTGCCGCGCCCTTGATGGCCTCCGCAAAGCCGTGCGCTCCATCGGCGAGGCCCGCCAGCGTGTCCGCTCCGGCGCCAAGATAGTCATAGGCATAGGTCAGGTCGGCGTGCTCGCCGACGAGGCCGATCTTCACATTGCCCTGCCGCCAGCGCTTGCGGATGCGCGCGTTGAGCACGGGCGCTTCCAGGCGCGGGTTGGAGCCGACGATCAGGATGACGTCGGCCTGTTCGATCCCCTCGATGGTGGCGTTGAACAGGTAGCTCGCCCGGCCGCGCGCGGGGTCGTGTTTCGCACCATCCTGGCGGCAATCTATGTTCGCCACGCCAAGGCGGTTCATCAGATCCTTCAGCGCGAAGATTTCCTCCGCCGCGGCCAGATCGCCAATGATGGCTCCAATGCCTTCGGGCTTCGCCTTCTTCACGCGCCTGGCGATGGCTTCGAAGGCCTCCGCCCAGGTCGCGGGACGCAGCTTGCCGCGCTCACGCATGTAGGGCCGGTCCAGCCGCTGGCTCTTGAGACCATCCCAGATGAAGCGGGTCTTGTCGGATATCCACTCCTCGTTGACCTCTTCATTGAGGCGCGGCAACACGCGCATCACTTCGCGGCCACGGGAATCGACGCGGATGGCGCTGCCGAGCGCATCCATGACGTCGATGGATTCGGTCTTGGCCAGTTCCCAGGGGCGGGCCTGGAAAGCATAGGGCTTGGATGTGAGCGCGCCCACGGGGCACAGATCGATCACATTGCCCTGAAGTTCGGACGACATCGCGCCTTCGAGGTAGGTCGTGATCTCCATATCCTCGCCGCGGCCAATCGCGCCCAGCTCGGCGGCTCCCGCCACTTCCGTGGTGAAGCGCACGCAGCGGGTGCAGTGGATGCAGCGGTTCATGCTCGTCTTGACGAGCGGGCCGATGTACTTGTCTTCCACCGCGCGCTTGTTCTCGGCGAAACGCGAAGCGTCGACGCCATAGGCCATGGCCTGGTCCTGCAGGTCGCACTCACCGCCCTGGTCGCAGATCGGGCAATCCAGCGGGTGGTTGATGAGCAGGAACT
>JBEBSP010000124.1:0-8156 GCA_040394255.1 Agaricicola taiwanensis
AGATCACCAACGCCGGGGGCGCGGTCGACACGGTCATCACCAACGCCCTGATCCTCGACCACTGGGGCGTGGTGAAGGCCGACGTGGGGATCGTCGCGGGCCGCATCGCCGGGATCGGCAAGGCCGGCAACCCCGACATCCAGCCGAGGGTCGACATCATCGTCGGCCCCGGCACCGAGGTCATCGCGGGCGAGGGCAAGATCCTCACGGCGGGCGGCTTCGACAGCCACATCCATTTCATCTGCCCGCAGCAGATCGACGAGGCGCTCTATTCCGGCGTCACCACCATGCTGGGCGGCGGCACCGGTCCCGCCACGGGCACCTTCGCCACCACCTGCACGCCGGGGCCATGGCACCTCCACCGCATGATCGAGGCCGCCGATACCTTCCCGATGAACCTTGCCTTTGCCGGCAAAGGAAACGCCTCGAAACCCGCCGCGCTGGAGGAGATGATCCGCGCCGGTGCCTGCGCGCTCAAGCTCCACGAGGACTGGGGCACCACGCCCGCCGCCATCGACTGCTGTCTCTCCGTGGCGGACGACTACGACGTGCAGGTGATGATCCACTCCGACACGCTCAACGAAAGCGGCTTCGTCGAGGACACGGTCGCCGCCTTCAAGGGCCGCACCATCCACGCCTTCCACACGGAGGGCGCGGGCGGAGGCCATGCGCCGGACATCATCAAGGTGGCGGGGCTGCCCAACGTGCTGCCGTCCTCCACCAATCCGACGCGGCCCTTCACGGTCAACACCATCGACGAGCACCTCGACATGCTCATGGTGTGCCACCACCTCGACCCTTCGATCCCGGAGGACATCGCCTTCGCCGAGAGCCGCATCCGCAAGGAGACCATCGCCGCCGAGGACATCCTGCACGACCTCGGCGCACTCTCCATGATGTCGTCCGACAGCCAGGCCATGGGCCGCGTCGGCGAGGTCGTGATCCGCACATGGCAGACGGCGGACAAGATGAAACGCCAGCGGGGCGCGCTGCCGGGCGACGCCAGCGGCAACGACAACGCCCGCGCCAAGCGCTACATCGCCAAATACACCATCAACCCGGCCATCGCGCATGGTGTCTCCAGGCACATCGGCTCCATCGAACCCGGCAAGCTGGCCGACCTCGTCTTGTGGACGCCGGCCTTCTTCGGCGTGAAGCCCGACCTCGTCCTCAAGGGCGGCATGATCGCGGCGGCTCCCATGGGCGACCCCAACGCCTCGATCCCGACGCCGCAGCCGGTGCACTACCGGCCCATGTTCGGCGCCTATGGCCGGGCGCGGACGGGCACCTCGCTCACCTTCGTCTCGGGCGCGGCGATCGCCTACGGGCTGGCCGAGAAGCTTCAGGTGCGGAAGAAGCTGGTGGCCGTCGAAAACACGCGCACCATCGGCAAGAAGGACATGATCCACAACAGTGCCATGCCGCACATCGAGGTCGACGCCGAAACCTACGACGTGCGCGCCGACGGCGAACTTCTGGTCTGCGAACCGGCGGACGTGCTGCCCATGGCGCAGCGGTATTTCCTGTTTTGACCATGATCCGCGCCACCGCCATCGTCCGCCGCGCTGCCGTCCGCCCCGACAGGGTCGCCGACAGCATCACCCTCGACCACGGCGAGCGCCACCGCCGCCGTGTGGCGCTGACGGGCGAGGGCGGCCTTGCCTTCCTGCTCGATCTTGCCGACGCGGTGATCCTCGACGACGGCGACGCCGTGAAGCTGGAGGACGGCCGCCTCGTCCAGATCAAGGCCGCGCCCGAGCGCCTGATCGAAATCCGCGCCGCCAGCCCGCTCCGGCTGATGAAGCTCGCCTGGCACATCGGCAACCGGCACATCCCCTGCGAGATCACCGAAGGCGCGCTCTACATCGCCGAGGATCATGTTTTGATGGAGATGGTGCGCGGCCTCGGGGCGAGCGCGGGGATCGTGACCCGCCCCTTCCGTCCCGAGCGCGGCGCCTACGACCACGGCGGGCACGGCCATGGCCACTGAGGCGCTGCTTCCTCTCATGGCCTGGCTCTCGCCCTCCTTCCCGGTGGGCGGCTATGCCTATTCCCACGGCCTCGAATGGGCGGTGGAGACCGGCGACGTCACGGATGAAGCCCGCCTCATCCCTTGGCTCGAAGACCTGTTGACTCTCGGCGCGGGCCGCAGCGACGCCATCCTGCTCGCCCATGCCCACCGCGCGGCGCATGACCCGGAAACGCTGGCGGACATCAACGCCCTCGCGCTCGCCCTCGCGCCCTCCGCCGAGCTGCATCTGGAAACCAGCCAGCAGGGCACGAGCTTCCTCGCCGCCATCCGCGCCGCCTGGCCCGCGCCCGGCCTCGACGCGCTCACTGGCCCGGCGGCCTATCCCGTAGCCGTGGGCATCGCCTCCGGCTGTCACGGCATCCCGCTGTCCGCGACGCTTGAAGCCTTCCTGTTCGGCGCGATGCAGAACCTCGTCTCGGCGGGCGTCCGCCTCGCGCCCATCGGCCAGACCGGCGGCACCCGAGTCCTCGCCGCGCTGACGCCCACCGTCCGCACCGTCGCGGCTGAAGCCGAGACCCTGACCCTCGATGACATCGGCGGCGCGACCTTCCGCGCCGACCTCGGCTCCTTCCACCACGAAACCCAGTACACGAGGCTGTTCCGCTCATGACCCGCTCCCTCAACGGTCCCCTGCGCGTCGGCATCGGCGGCCCGGTCGGCTCCGGCAAGACCGCGCTGATGGAGGCGCTGTGCAAGCGCTTGCGCGACCGCTACGACCTCTGCGCCATCACCAACGACATTTACACGAAGGAAGACGCGCGCCTGCTGACGGTGGCCGACGCCCTGCCGGTGGAACGCATCATGGGGGTGGAGACCGGCGGCTGCCCGCACACGGCGATCCGCGAGGACGCCTCCATCAACCTCGCCGCCGTCGCCACCATGCGCGAGCGCTTCCCCGATCTCGACCTGGTGCTGATCGAGAGCGGCGGTGACAACCTCGCCGCCACCTTCTCGCCGGAACTGGCCGACCTCACCATCTATGTCATCGACGTCGCGGGCGGCGAGAAGATCCCGAGGAAGGGCGGCCCCGGCATCACCCGCTCCGACCTGCTGGTGGTCAACAAGATCGACCTCGCCCCTCACGTCGGCGCCGACCTCGGCGTCATGGAGGAGGACACCAGACGCATGCGCGGCCAGCGGCCCTATGTCTTCACCAACATCCGCGGCGGCGTCGGCACCGATGTGGTCGCCCGCTTCATCGAGCAGGCCGGCGGCCTGAGCGCATCCAACTGACGGGGACACCGCAATGACACAGGCACGCACGCTCACCCTCACCGCCATCCTTGCGCTCGCCGCCGGGCCGGCGCTGGCCCACACCGGCGTCGGGCACACCCACGGTTTCGTCTCCGGCTTCAGCCACCCCGTCGGCGGGCTCGACCATGTGCTGGCCATGGTCACGGTCGGCCTTCTCGCCGCCACGCTCGGCGGGCGGGCATTGTGGCTGGTGCCGGCGAGCTTCGTCGGCATGATGGTTGCGGGCGGCATGCTCGGCATAACCGGCGTGGACGTGCCCTTCGTGGAACTGGGCATCGTCGGCTCGGTCGTGATGCTGGGCGCGATGGTGGCGCTCGGGCGTCCCTGGCCGCTGGCGCTCGCCATGGCGATGGTTGGCCTCTTCGCGGTGTTCCACGGCCATGCCCATGGCGCGGAAATGCCGGGCGAGGCGGGTGCGGTCTCCTATGCCCTCGGCTTCGCGCTGGCGACCGCGCTGCTGCACGGCGCGGGCATCGGCCTTGGGCTTCTGCTTGGACGCCATCCGGCTGTCACGCGGCTTGCCGGCAGCGCCGTGGCCGTGGCGGGCGTCGGATTGTTGCTGGGCTGAGGAAAAAGCCCGCCATCTTCCCGCCGCATGAACCCTTTCACAATCCCGCGCGTTGATGTTCGACATTGACGCGCGGGGGCAGCTTTCTGTCCCTTCGTCTTGAGTGACAGGGGACTTACCTATGATGCCGTTCGATCATCGCCACGGGCAGGCCTTCACCGGCCCGCTGACCCGTTCCGCCTACGACGAGGTGATGACGGACGCAGCCATAGCGCTCGACTGGCTGCGCGGGGCCTACGAGGCCGGAAGCCTGCCGCTGCTGCGCCTGCCCGAACGGCGCGATGATCTCGACGCGCTGAAACCCGTGGTGGAGCGCCTGCGCCGCGACTTCGACCACATCCTCGTGCTCGGCACCGGTGGCTCCAGTCTCGGCGGCAAGACTCTGGTGGCGCTGGCCGATCGCGGCTTCGGCCCGAGGAAGGGCGCGCCGAAACTCCACTTCCTCGACAACATCGACCCCGTGACCTACGCCGATTTCTTCGCCGCCACCGAGGGCAGCCGCGTCGGCATCGTCGCCATCTCCAAGTCCGGCTCGACGGCGGAAACGCTGTCGCAGCTCCTGACCGTGCTGCCGCGCCTGAAGGGCGACGCGGGCCGGAATCTCGTGGTCATCACCGAGCCGACGCCCAACCCATTGCGCCAGCTGGCCGAACGTCTCGGCGCGGACATCCTCGATCACGATCCCAAGATCGGCGGCCGCTATTCGGTGCTGTCCATCGTCGGCCTGCTGCCCGCCATGATCGCCGGGCTGGACGCCCATGCGGTGCGCGACGGCGCCCGGAAAGTGCTGAAGCCCGTGCTCGACGATCGCGATGGCACGAGTGATGCCATGACCGGCGCGGGCCTCAACGTCGCGGCGGCGAGGGACGGCGTCACCACCACCGTCATCATGCCCTATGTCGACCGCCTCGCCGAATTCGGCCTCTGGTTCCGCCAGCTCTGGGGCGAAAGCCTCGGCAAGCAGGGGCAGGGCACGACGCCGGTGCGCGCCATGGGCACGGTCGACCAGCACAGCCAGGTCCAGCTCTACCTCGACGGCCCCGCCGACAAGTTCTTCACCGTCATCACCGAGCCGAGCCTCGGCGCGGGCGACAGGCTCGACATCGCGGCCTTCGGCGGCGATGAGCGCCTCGCCTATCTCGACGGCCGCACCATGGGCGATCTTCTCGACGCCGAGGCCCGCGCCACCTACGAGACGCTGCTGGCCAACAACCGTCCCGCGCGCCTGATCGCGGCGGAGGCCATCGACGAACGCGTCATCGGCGCGCTGCTGATGCAGTTCATGCTGGAAACCATGCTGGCCGCGCGGCTGATGAAGGTGGACGCCTTCGACCAGCCCGCCGTGGAGCAGGGCAAGGTGCTGGCGCGCCGGTATCTCGGCGAGATGAAATGAGACGCTACGTCCGCCGCAGCAGGTAGTTCATGGTTTCGGCGTGGCGCTTGTGGCGTTCGATGATCTCGTAGCCGCCCGCCGTCAGCCACGACAGGAAGGCCGCTTCGTTCCCGCTGTGGAGTTCGATGAAGATCAGCGGCTTCGACCGCCCGATGAGGGCGCCGAGGCCGGACAGGATACGCATCTCCTCGCCCGTGCCCCTGATCTTGATGAAATCGGCGTCCAGCCCCTCCAGCGAGCCATCGCCGACGACCTCCGTCGCCGCGCGCCCCAGGAAACGGGTGTCGACGCCGCGCAGGCCGTTGAGCCGGATGTTGATGCCCAGCGCCCTGACCTTTTCTGGATCGTCTTCCAGCACGGTGATGCCGCGGCATTTCAGGACGCGCTCGAAATAGACCGTGTGGGCGCCGATCCCGGCGCCGATTTCGATGATCCGGGCGTCGGCGGGCAGATGCTTGCCGATCAGCGTCAATTCCTCGGTGTCCGGAAAGCGGCCCTTGAGCATTTCGGCGGCCGGCGGCTGGCGCGGATCGGGCACGAAGATGTCGCAGCTCTCCGCCTCGCGGTGCAGCCGGATGATGCCGCCGACCGTCAGACGTTGTTCCGTTGCCATAGGCGTCCCCGGCGTTTGCGAATCGCACCACACAATAAGGCCTGAAGATCGGGAGGGGCCAGTCCGCCGCGGCGGACGAACGAGGCGTTTTCTGGTGCGTGATCCTGTGTCATGCAACTGTCATGAAAACCGTCATTCTTCGGTGGGATGGAAAGTCAGCCAGCCATGGACGATTGGAAAAGCTCGATGCCGGCCCTGCGCCTGCGCGCCAGCGCGCCGCTGCTTGGCGGAGCCCTGCTGATTCTGGCGGTCCTGACCTTCATCTCCAATGACCTTGCGCCCTGGCAGGCCGGAGCGGGGGCCGCCCTCCTGGTCTGCGCGGTCGCGGTGATGCCCATCGAGCGCTGGCTCGGCGGCATGGCGACGCCCTCCGCGCCGTTGCCTGCATCCTCCCCCGCCATTTCGGCCGAGGCCGTGCTGGCCGCCCTCGCCGATCCGGCGGTCCTGAGGGACCGCCACGCCGTGACGGTGGGGTTCAACGCGCACGCCGCCGACCTCCTGCCCGCATTGTCCATCGGGCTGCCGATTCCCTTCGTCATGCGCAATCCGGAGGTGATCGAAGCGGTGCGCGCGACCGCCGCCACGGGCAAGGCCCGCGTCGTGGAATACATCGAGCGCGTGCCGGTCGAGCGCTGGATCGAGGCCCATGTCACCATCGCGCCCGACAATGGCGCTGGCCATCTCCTGCTGCTGCTGCGCGACATGACCGAAGTCCGCCGCGCCGAGCGCATGAGGGTCGATTTCGTGGCCAACGCCAGCCATGAGCTGCGCACCCCGCTGGCCTCGTTGCTGGGCTTCGTGGAAACCCTGCAGGGACCGGCGAGGAACGACGTCGCGGCGCGGGACAAATTCCTGGAGATCATGCGCGTCCAGGCCAGCCGGATGGCGCGGTTGATCGACGATCTTCTGTCGCTGTCGCGCATCGAGCAGCGCCAGCATGTCCGGCCGGAGGCCGCTGTCGATCTTGGCGCGGTGGCGCGCCACGTGGCCGACGCACTGGCCCCGCTCGCCGCCGAACGCAAGGTGCAGGTCCGGCGCGACATGCCGGAGGGGCCGGTGATGGTGCGCGGAGACCGCGACGAATTGATCCGGCTGGTGGAGAATCTGGTCGAGAACGGCATCAAATACGGTCAGTCCGGCGGAAGCGTGGAACTGTCCCTGACGCTTGCGCAAAGCGCGAAGGTCAACGAGGTCCGTCTGTCCGTGCGTGACGACGGGCCGGGCATTCCGCCGGAGCATCTGCCGCGCCTGACGGAGCGCTTCTACCGGGTCGACGCCGCCGACAGCCGCGAGAAGGGCGGAACGGGGCTCGGCCTCGCGCTCGTCAAGCACATCGCCGCCCGCCATGGCGCGCGGCTGACCATCGAGAGCCGGTCCGGCGAGGGCGCGCGCTTCACGGTGGTTTTCCCGGCAAGAGGCTGAGGCCGCGGCGTCAACCGCGCCGGATCATGTAATTGAAGCCGACATACCGGCGATAGCGGTCGACGACATCGTAGCGGTTGGCTTTCACCCAGGCGTGGAAGGCATCGTCGTTCGGCTTGTCGATCTCGATGAAGATCATGGGATCGCACCGGTCGATGAGGCCGCTGAGCCCTTCGAGCACCTGGAGTTCCCCGCCCTCCACGTCGATCTTGATGAAGTCGGTCTCTTCACCGGCCAGCAGGCTGTCGCCGCGGCGGCAGGTGAATGAGCCGGTATCGCCAGGCACGAAGGATGTGCCGCCGAGATTGCGCTGCGGGACATGAATCTCGCCAACGCCGTCCCTGTCTGAAAGCGCGATGCCGAGCCAGCGCGTGTCCACCCCCTGCAGCTCGTTGAGCCGGATGTTGATCTCCAGGGCCCGTATGGCGGTGGGGTTGACCTCGAAGACGGTATTGCGGCTGCACTTCATGACGCGTTCGAAATAGACGGTGTGATTGCCGATGTTGGCCCCGACCTCGACGATCCGCGCACCGGTCTTCACATGCCGGGCGATGATCTCCAGTTCCTCGGTTTCATAGAAACCGCCCTTGAGGAGTTCGCCGGCGATGTGGTCACGCGGGTCGGCGACGAAGATTTCGTATGCTTCCGCCTGATGGCCGATGCGGATAATCCCGCCGATGGTCAGACGCGGCGCATCGCGCATGGACATTCCCCCCGTGTTCCACATGTGGATCAGTATAGGAGCCGTCCGAATTCCCGCCAGAACATGTTCAAGATTGCGTAAATAGATGCGGGCGGTGTGCATCCGCCTCCGCAAACCGTCCTGTCTGGAACTGTCATCTCACTGTCACAGAGGCGTCATAGAGATTGCCGG
>JBEBSP010000125.1:0-8088 GCA_040394255.1 Agaricicola taiwanensis
AGCAGATGAGCATCGACAACGATCTGCGCAACGGCGATATCGACCAGGCTCAGGCACGCAGGCTCCGCCAGTTACTCGAGAAGGAAAGCCAGCTCTACGGCGCCATGGACGGTGCCATGAAGTTCGTCAAGGGCGACGCCATCGCCACCCTGATCATTATCACGGTGAACCTCATCGGCGGCCTTGCCATCGGCATGCTGCAGCGTGACATGTCATTCGCGGACGCAGGACACACCTATTCCCTGCTCAGCATCGGCGAAGGCCTGATCGCCCAGATTCCCGCCCTTATCATCTGTATCGCCTCTGGCGTCATTGTCACCCGTGTTGCATCGGCGGAGAAGGCGGATCTCGGCAGTGACATCACCTCGCAGGCCCTGCGGGATCCACGCGTGCTCTCGCTGGCCGCCGGACTCGTGCTCGTGCTGGGCTTCATCCCGGGCTTCCCGACCGCCATCTTCCTGGCGACGGCCATCGCTCTCGCCGCGGGCGCTTATATGATGAACCGACGGATCAACCGTGAGGAAGCCGAAGCCCTGGCGCTTGCCGAGGAAGCCGTCTCGGTGGCCAAGGCGACCCCTGCCCGCTCGCGCCATCAGGTCCAGGTCCATCTTGGTGAAACACTTGTGGACGCCATTCCCACAGCCCAGTTCCACGACCATGCGAATATTGTGCGTCAGGACTTCTATGACGATCTGGGTATTCAGCCTCCGGCAATAGAACTGATGCACAACGCCACCATCGGCCTGGATAGACTGCGAATAGATTTCGCGGGCGTCCCTGTCATTGAGGTCGACATCCCCTCCGATCGCCTATTGCTGCGTGACGACGAAATTCACCTCGATCTGATGACAGTACCTTACGAAGAAGGGGCAGAGATCGCAGGCCTCAAGAAAGTCATCTGGGTCGACAAGGCGCATCGTGACCGCCTGTTGCAAGCTGGTATCGGCGTGCTTGAAACCTATGAGGTGGTGGGCCTTTGCCTGGCTCACATGCTGCGCCGCTATGCGGCCAATTTCCTCGGCATTCAGGAGACGCGCGACCTTCTGGCCACGATGGAGACGGATTACGCGGAACTGGTCAAGGAAGTCCAGCAAGGCATTCCGCTCCAGAAAATCGCCGACGTCCTTCGCCGCCTCGTGGAAGAACAGGTGTCGATCCGGCATCTGCGGATCATCCTGGAGTCACTCATCGAATCGAGTGGCGAAAAGGATGCCGCGGCGCTCTCCGAACGGGTGCGTATGTCTCTTCGGCGCCAGATCGGTTTCCGCTGGGCGAATTCCGACCGTGTCATCGCCGCCTTTACGCTGGAGCGCCGGGTCGAGGATTTGTTGAGAGCAGAACGTCCGACGCCCGGCGGATCACGTGCGACACCGTCTGCGGACACCTCTGTGCGCGCCATCGTCGAGCAGATCAGAAACGCGGTCGTGAACGCCGCTCCGAATACGACGCCTGTTGTTCTGACCACACCCGATGTCCGTCGCCCGATCCGCAACGTGCTGATCCGTAACGATCTTGATATACCCGTGCTGTCGTATCAGGAAATTGCCTCGGAATTCAGCGTGCAAACCATCGCAAGCATCCAGGCGAACGCACCGGATCACTCCGAGGACAACCACGTTCCTTCTCCTGCGCCGGAACCAGCCTGAAGACCGGTATTAAGCCCCCGTTAAGCTTAATTAGGTCTTATCGCTCCATGGTTAGCGCCATCCTGATTTAGGAACTCTGGATAAAGGTTCTTTTACAGGCCGCGCTCATATCCTGCTGGTGGAGCCTCTATGCGCGGCGACTGGATCATTCTTGCCATGCTTCTGTTCGCCTCTGTCCCCATGAGAGCAGAACAGGCTGCCGCTCAGACGATGGAAATACTTCCCGGCTCATCCACGGAAGTCGATCTTCCCGTCAGCCAGGGGCGAATTCTTCGCTTCGACAGTCCTGTGGAATCCGTCGTCCTCTCCGACCCCTCCATTGCGGACCTGAAGATCGTTTCAGACGATGTGGTCTATATCTTCGGGACCAAAGCCGGCACGACCGATCTTGTCGCGATGTCCGCAGACAAGAAGATCAAGGCCGCCCTCAAACTCCACGTGGTCATGGACGCCCAGACCGCCAACGAGGCACGCCGGGAACTGCGGCTGGCGTCAACGCCCGACATCACCTTCTTCGGCAATCGGCCGGTCGTTCGGGGCAATGCCAGGAACGTCGATGAGGCCATCGATACGGCCAGCGTCGGAGAAACCTTCACCAAGGAAGGCGAAACACCGCTCAATACGGGCTCGTTCAACGGCTCCAACCAGGTCAACATTCGCGTCCGCTTCGCCGAGGTATCCCGCAACGGACTGGAAGCCCTTGGAATCAACTGGAGCGCTGTTGCCGGCGCCGGCAACTTTTCCTTCGGTCTCCTGAAGAACGACGCCCTTGGCGCCGGTACCGGCACCCTTGGCGGCAAATTCTCCGCCGGGAAGGTCAACATTGACGTCCTCGTGGATGCCCTCAAGCGCACGGGCGTGCTGACCGTTCTCGCGGAACCGAACCTCACGGCCGTCACGGGCGAGACGGCGAGCTTTCTCGCCGGCGGTGAAATCCCCGTGCCCATTCCACAGGATCGGGACCGGATCGGCGTCGATTACAAATCCTTCGGTGTTTCACTGCTGTTCACACCCACGCTGCTGAAGAACAACCGCATCGGTCTTCGCATCCGCCCCGAAGTCAGCACACTGTCGTCAGCGGGCGCCGTGCAGGTCAGCGGCTTTTCGCTGCCATCCTTCAACATCCGCCGCGCCGACACCATGGTTGAAGCCGCAAGCGGCCAGACCTTTGCGATCGCCGGTCTCTTCCAGCGCAACATGTCACAGGAAATGGCCAAGTTTCCCATCCTTGGCGATGTGCCGATCCTCGGAGCACTGTTCAACTCCAAGCGCTATCAAAGGGACGAGACGGAGCTCGTGATCCTGGTCACGCCCTATCTTGTCGAGCCGGTGTCCGACAAATCGCTCGCAATACCGTCGGATCGCTCAAGGCTTGTGCAGGATGGTGACGTCAGGGTCGCCTCGGAACCTCGCAAGAGAGCATCCAACGCATATGGATTGGTTGTTAAATGATGATCTGTGGTCATTCCCTCCGGCGCAGCACGTCTCTTGCCCTGCTCACGGCCATAGGCTTCGGGCTTTCCGCCTGCAACAGCAGTCCGGATGAGTATTCCCCCTATTATCATTATGCCGACCAGGGCATGCTGATGCCCGATGCCTGCGTCTGGAATGGCGCTCAGCCCGGCGGGGTTCTGCCTCCTGGGTGTGCGAACGCATACAACCTTCAGCAGATGGTCGAAAGCCAAAGGGATCTCGTGCAGGGACGCTCCATGGGTCCGGCACCCGCGGCACCGGCATCGCGGGCTGCCAAGCGCTATCTCTACGACGAACCGCGAGAGCTGCCGTCGCGCGTGGAAGTCCCGCCAGGCCGTGAACTCACGGACCCCACCAGGCCTTGAGACCGGATACGTCGCTTCGGGCGGCGTGAACCACTGCCGTCCCATCCCTTCAAAATCGATCGTCAGGCTTTAACTGGCCACGATGATGCTCAGGGCGCGGCCGCGTGTGGCGGGATCCTTCGCCGCGCGGATCGATTGCGAGCCTTTCAGGATCGATTGCACGTCCGCCTTCGGCATGCCGGCCGGTGCAGCGGCACGCGCTTCCTGATCCCGCCCGGCAATACCCAGCACGAGCATGAGATTGGCCCGATGCCTGTTGCCCGCGGTCGGGGACTGAACGATCTGCTGCATCATTCCTATGGCCTGCTCGTCCCGCCCGGCCAGCGCTGAGGCCAGCGCCATGTTGGTGCGAATATCGATGTCGGATGGCGACAAGGCGATGGCCCGGGCGTAAGAGGCCAGCGCATCGTCAAAACGCCCTGCCTGAGTCTGGGCGACACCCATGCGGTTGTGCGCCGAGGCCGTCTTGGCGAAGGATGAGGCGCGCGTCATCGTTGCCAGCCCCTGCTCGACATCGCCATTAGCGATCTGCGCGCTTCCCAGCCCGATCATGGCGTCGGCATTGGCCGGTTCCTTCCCGACCGCACTGCGGTAGACGGCAACCGCCTCGGCGTACTTCTTCTGGCGCATGTAGATGTCGCCCAGCCGCACAAGTATCGCGGGATCGTTCTGCGACAACTGGGCCGCGCGCAGATAAACAGCGATGGCGGTGTCATCATCGCCTTTTTGCTCGATGTCCGCGGCGAGCTGCCTGATACTCTCGACGGAGCGATTATCCTGTGACCGCAGGGAGCCGGTTGTTTCCGTATTCGCGCATGCTCCCAAGAAGCAGCACACCCCCCCCAACAGCGCATGATTCAGAAACTTCATAACTCTGCATTTCCCCGCAATAGGCGACCAGACGGCCCGCGAATCATGAATGTAGATGGAGATTGCCATAACATGGGCTGCTAGGATATATTGAGCCAATGGATACTTAATTTATTGGCAGATATCATTGGAACAACCTTCAGAAGAACGCACATTACCGGCCACCAAAAGAAAGTTAAGAGAGGCCCGGAAAAAAGGACAGGTTGCCCGAAGCGCCGATTTCATCTCTGGCGCAAGCTTTCTGTTAGCGATCATCTATATCTTCACCGTATGGCCGCTGGTTCATAACAGGATCGTGCAGTTCATCGATTTTGCCGGCACGGTTCATCGCCAACCGTTCACACAAGCCCTGAACGACGGCTTGATCCTGTTCCTTTACATTCTGGTGCCAGCGGTCATCGGATTTGCGATCATCACGGTTGTCGCGGTTCTCCTGGGCGGAATGTTCAGCACGTTCGGGCCGGTCTTCTCGGTCGAACCGCTTAAGCCCAAGATCGAGCGCATCAACCCGATCGAAGGCTTCAAAAGACTGTTCGCCGTCCGGTCCTTCACCGAGATCCTAAAGGCCATCGTCAAGGTCTGCATCCTTGCAACAATCTTCTGGTTTTTGATACGCGCGGATGTGAACTCGCTCTTCCGCATTCCCTACTGTGGCGAGAGTTGTCCGGGGCCGGTGCTGCTCGAGATGCTTACGCCACTGGCCATCATCGCGGCGATCGCCCTCTTTGTCATCGGCCTGATCGATCTCCTGATTCAGCGTGCATTGTTCCTGCGCGAGATGCGGATGACGCACACGGAACTCAAGCAGGAGCGCAAGAATCAAGACGGCAACCCGTTGATTCGAAAGGAATTCAGGCGTCTTCGCCGTCGCGCCCTCACCGCCCCCAACGTCCGGCTCGGCATGCAGCATTCAAGCGTTGCCATTCTGGGAGACAACCAGATCGTCGGCATACGCTATGTCGCCGGCGAAACGCCCGTGCCCGTGGTCGTTGCAATCACCACGGGGGATGGAGTGACGGATATGGCGCAGGCCGCCTACAGCATGAACATCCCGGTCACAAGGGACAGCACTGCTGCCGCAGCCATGGCTCAGATGCATCGACCTGGTGACCGAGTGCGGCGTGAAATGTTCGCGAGCATGGCCGAGATCCTCGTCCGCTACGGCATCGCATAGGCATTCCCGGCCCTGAGACCGACCTAGAATGCTCTGAATTCAGTGCTGAGGTCGCTCATGGCACCGGGATCCCTTAAAAATCTCGGTAAACAAATACTTAACTTCAACGGTCAATTTTAAAGCATTCGGCCGCGCATCGGCATATTAACGCATTTTTAATTTAGCGCCTTCGTGCAATTGACATAAGCCAGACCAAAAGACCTATAATGCGATGAAAATTTTATGCAAATACGGTGCTTCACACTACTCACACATCCTATTGTTCAGGTAAAATGAGATGACCAAATCATTAGGACTGTCGGCTCTAAGCACGCGAATAGTTGTTATCGCAACCTTTGTGCTTCCCTCCTGCCTGGTTCAGGCGGCGGAGCCCAAATGGCCGACCGAACCCTACAACTTCATCGTCGTCGACCAGAATGTACGGGACACGCTCACGGAGTTCGGACGCAACAACAATATTCCCGTCAATCTCAGCCCTCGCGTCAAGGGACGCGTGAAGGGCAAGCTGCCGACACTTCCGTCCAAGGAATTTCTCCAGAAAATCACCGAGGACTACAGCCTGGCCTGGTACTACGACGGCAATCTGCTGCACATCAGCTCGGAAGCCGAGAATACGACCGAGATCGTACGCCCCGCGGCAGGCAGCGCGGCAGCGGCCAAGACTAAGCTGCAGGACATGGGCCTTCTGGACGACCGCTATGGCTTCCAGGTTTCTCCGGACGGCCTCTCGGCGACGATCTCCGGTCCTCCCGCCTATCGGGCCGCCGTGCAGGGCGTCTTGTCAACCATGACCGTGGAGCGCGTTCGTGTTTTCCGCGGCAATCCGGCTGCGTCTTGATGACTTATGAGTAACTGTTTTAGACGGAATCTATTCAACATCACGCCGATAAGAATGCGATGAAATGATAATTTCATATGTTTTATCGCAATGTCAGATTGGAATAAGGGGGCACGCAGCATGAGCGCGATATCAGAGACATCGGCACTGGCGAAGGGTGCCGTGGCGGCGCAGGAACCGCGTGTCACCCAGGAACAGGAACTGTCCGAGTATTCAGGACAGGTGAAGAAGCATGGGGTGTCCAACCCCGAAATGGAAAAGCTCGCAAATCCATCGGAACTGTTCACCGAGATACTTGGATCGGCGGAATTTTATATCGACAATTCGACCGCCCAGCTGGAGTCTCTGCGGGGCAGCGATTATGCCGCGGCCTATTACGACAATCATTCGACTTCATTCAGGGGGCAAGGCTACGGCCCGGACCAGGGGTTGGGGCAACGCCATGGTCTCTTTCCGGCCTCGACTGGAATGTCGCTCAGTCATTCCTTGAATTCGCACGATGAAAACTACCGACCTCTTGCTCGGAAAATGATGCTCTCGTCCGCAAAGTTCGCCACCCAGAGCGCCCTCATCGGCACCACCGTCGGCAACTTCGCTGCATCGATCAACGCTTTGATAAAAGGTCAGTGATGTTGCAGGAACCTGGTTTTTCCAAGAGCTTTCCGCTTTCGTCGCGTGTGCGTCGAACGGCAGCCGTGCTGTTCATCGGCCTTGCCCTGTCCGCTTGCAAGGTGGATCTCTACACCAATCTCGATGAGCGGCAGGCCAATGAGATGGTTGCCGTTCTTCAGCAGAACGGCATTGCATCGAACCGCACGCTCAACCAGGCGGGCACGATGACGATCGCCGTCGATGAAAACCGCTTTGCCCAAGCGGTGGATATCCTCAAGCAGGCTGGCCTGCCACGACAGGAGTTCGCCACGCTCGGCAGCGTCTTCCAGAGAGACGGCCTCGTGGCATCCCCCGTCCAGGAGCGCGCCCAGATGATTTTTGCGCTCAGCCAGGAACTGTCCCGGACCGTTTCGGACATCGACGGCGTCGTGTCCGCGCGGGTGCATCTGGTTCTGCCCGAGAATGACCCGCTCAAACAGAATCTCCTGCCGTCGTCGGCATCGATCTTCATCCGGCATCATGCCGACGCACCGATCGCCGAGCTCGTCCCGCAGATCAAGATGCTGGTGGCGAACGGCGTGGCCGGGCTGTCCTACGACAAGGTGTCGACAGTGCTCGTGCCCGTCGACAGCTCCGTCGCCGGCAAGAAGATCGAGGCTTCGCAGGCCGGGATGGCCGGCTCAAACATGGGCGGCATTACCGGATGGGCCGTCTATGCACTGATCGGTCTTGCGATCGTGGGCCTGGCCTTCCTCGCATTCCTTGCCTGGCAGCGCCGCCAACGCGTCTACCCCTTGCAGAGCACGGCAGGAACCAAGTGAACAATCAGGATGGGATCAGAGACATGGCGCTGCAGGACCGCTGGTCATCCTTCATGGACGCTCCCTCCACCTATGCCGATCCATTGCGCCTCGTTCCCTGCTTCGGCGGCGAACTGGGTCCCGACGGATGCGCCCGGCTTCTGACCGTTCCAAGGCTGTCGTCGCGTCTGTCGAAGCTTATCCTGCGATCCTACAATCTGTCTTCGGAAGCGCTTCCCGAAGATCGGCACATCGTGGATGTCGCGCTGAGCAATGCCGACCAGCTCCGCACCCTGGCCCTGCGCGCGGG
>JBEBSP010000126.1:0-8059 GCA_040394255.1 Agaricicola taiwanensis
AGAAGGATTATGACGAGGCGCGGCGCGATCTTTCGCGGCAAATCGAGCGCCTGCGGAAGTGAGATAGCCGCCATGTTTTTTTCACACGGCACCAGCGCGCCGACTCCATGAGTGGGCATCCCCCCGCCACTTGGTACCACGCCACCGCGCCTGCCCAGGTGGATCATCCTGCGCTCGAAGGCACGGTCGACACGGACGTCGTCATCATCGGGGCCGGGCTGACCGGGCTCGGCGCGGCGCTGAGGCTGGCGGAACTGGGGCACCGCGCCGTGGTGCTGGAAAAATCCCGCATCGGCCTCGGGGCCTCGGGCCGCAACGGCGGACAGCTTCATTCCGGCCAGCGGCAGGATCAGCTCTATCTGGAAAAAGCGGTCGGCCATGCCGACGCTCTGGCGCTCTGGCGCATGGCGGAGGATGCCAAGGCGCATCTGAAGGGCCTCATCACCCGCCACGGGATCGACTGCGACTGGCGCGAGGGGCTGATCGACGCCGACCATCGCGCGCGTTTGGTGGCCGGCAGCCATGCCTATGCGCGCCATCTGAGGGAGCGTTACGATTACCGGCAGATCGAGACGCTCGACCGCGACGCGCTGCGCGCGCTGGTGTGTTCGGAGGACTTCCACGGCGGCACGCTGGACCATGGCGCCGGCCATCTCCATCCGGTGAAGCTCGTGCGCGGACTGGCGGCCGCCGCGGCCAAGGCCGGCGTTGCGCTGCATGAGGGCTCCGAAGCGCTGGCGCTGGCCCGGGAAGGCAGCGGCGTCACGGTCCTCACCCCGCTGGGCCGCGTGCGGGCGTCCAGGGCGATCATCGCGGGCGATGCGCTGATGCACGGGCTCGATCCGGCGACCGACGCGCGGGTGATGTCGATCGCATCGACGGTGGCCGTGACCGAGCCGCTGGGGGATCGGCTGCACGATTATCTCACCACCGAGGCCGCCGTGACCGACAGCCGCTTCGTGGTCAACTACTTCCGCCCGACGCCGGACGGCCGCCTGCTGTTCGGCGGCGGCGAATCCTATTCCACGCGGCCGGTCGCCGATCCGGGCCGGCTGGTGCGCAAGGCGTTGGCCCAGGTCTTTCCGGGGCTTGCCGGCGTGCGCTTCGACCACGCCTGGAGCGGGCTCGTGGGCATCACCACGACGCGGCTGCCGATCGTGCGGTCCGTGCGGCCGAACGTGCTGGTCGCGGCGGGTTATTCGGGCCAGGGCCTCGGCCTCGCGCCCTACTTCGGAAGCCTGCTGGCGGAGGCCGGAACGGCTTCCGATGCCCGGCTCGACGTGCTCACCCGCCTGCCCCACCCCGCCTTCCCCGGAGGCCGCTGGCTGCGCCAACCCCTGCTCATCGCCGCCATGAGCTATTTCGCGCTCCGGGACCGGCTCTAGGAAAGGCCTTCACGCTCCAGGAACCCCTTCAAGGCGACCGCCTGATTGTGTTCTTCGTCCCGGGCTCCAAAGACAAGGGTGACCGGACCAGCCCGGCAGAGATCGCGGAGCTGGCCGAACGCCTCGGCGGAGGCGCCCGATGCCAGTTCGCGCCGGTAGCGCTCGCGCATCTCGTCCCACTTGTCCGGATCGTGGCCGAACCATCGGCGCAGCCCGGCGCTGGGCGCGACCTCCTTCAGCCACAGATCGATGGCCAGCCTCTCCTTCGACAGCCCGCGCGGCCAGAGCCGGTCCACCAGAACCCGCATCCCGTCGTCCGGCGCCACTGTCTCATAGGCGCGCTTCAGACCGATCCTGCCCATGCCCGGTTTCCCCATGAAGTGAGTATCAGCTTGCGATCATGGCATCCTAGCGCAGGGCATGCGGCCATACAAAAGCCGCAGGCTGTTCAGAGACCGTTCAGCATGAGCGCCTAGAATGATTTCCACTGGCGCTCGTGGAGCGTTCTCCGGAAAGATTTCGATGATGACCACATCCCGCATCTTCAGAACAACGGTTGCGGCCGCAGCGCTCGCGGCCATGTCCATTGCCGTGACGGCGCCCGTCGAGGCGAAGAATGGCCGCAACGGCGCGGCCGCCGTCGGCGTCGCCGCTGGCGCAGCCATCGCCCTGGGCGCGCTCGGCCTCGCCGCCAGCGCCAATGCGCGCCAGGCCCCTCCTCCCGGCATCTACGATGCGCCGCCCCCGCCTCCCGGCGTCTACAGCGAGCCGCCGCCGGTCTACCACGCGGCTCCGCCGACTGTGTATGTGCCCGCCCCCGTGTATGGCGAATCCCCCGACGATGCCGTCCAGGCCTGCCGGGCCGGCATCGAGGACGCCGCCCGCCAGCAGGGCGCCTATCGGGTTTCCCTCAACCGCGTGATGAATGTCCGCCCTCGCGGCGACGGCCACCGTGTGCGCGCCGAAATGACGGCTTATTACCGCGGCTATGCCCGCACTTCGCTGGTCACCTGCGAGACATCGGACGGTTATCTCATCAGCGCCCGCGCAAGCTGACGCGTAGTTTTTTCCGAAAGCCCCGGTCTCACGCCGGGGCTTTTTTCATGCCGCATGCGATCTGAACGGTCTGTTCACACAAGGTTCAGCAGTCCACCGCCATGGTGCTCCCGCATTCAACGGAGAATTCCATGACCCTTAACCGCACCCTTCGGACAGCCGCCGCCGCGGCGCTGTTCGCCGCGTCAATCGCGACATCGTTTGCCCCGGCCCATGCCGCGGAAGGCCGCAACCGCGCAGCCGCCATTGGCGCCGTCGCAGGAGCCGCCGTGGCGCTCGGCATATTGGGAGCCTCGAGCGCGAATGCCAAACCGCTTCCCGGCACGGTCCATGTCGCACCGCCGCCACCGCCGCGCGGCTATGAACGCGGCCGCTATCCGCTCTACACGGAAACCGCCGATCAGGCGGTGCGCGCCTGCGAGCGGGGCATCCGCGACGCGGCGCGCGGGCAAGGCGCGCGGAACACCTCGCTGGAGCGCATCCTGCGCGTGCAGCCGAACCGCAGCGGCGGCCATCAGGTACAGGCGCTTGCCAGCGTACGCTATGGCCGTGTGACGCGCACCTCGCGTGTCGTCTGCGAGACGCGCAACGGCTATCTGGTCAGCGCCCGCGCCATCTGATCGTGAATCGCCGGTACGGACATGGAGGCCCCGGCACAACCGGGGCCTTTTTCACATTCAATGAGCCGGAGCAGCCTCGCCAGCGCGTGGCTTGCTCACCAGCGGGATCAGCAGGACCATGGCGAGGAAAATCACCGCGAGGATCAGGAAGACGTCCGAGAAGGCCATGACCAGCGCCTCGCGCCGGACCAGTTGCGACATCTGGCTGATCGCCGCCCGTTCGGCATCCGAGCCGAGCCGGTCCTGAAAACCGAGCGTCATCGCCGCCAGGCGCTCGGCCGCGACGTCGCGGCTCCAGGTCACCGACTCGCGCAGCCGCGAGAGGTGCAGATCCCACCGGTTGTTCAACACCGTGGTGATGCCCGCCAGTCCGAAGGCGCCGCCCAGATTGCGCATCAGGTTGAACAGACCGCTGGCGTTCTTGATGCGATCCGGCGGAAGCGTGCCGAGCGCGAGGATGTTGATCGGCACCATGCACATCATCAGGGAGACGCCTCGCAGCGCCTGAGGAGCGAAAAGTTCCCAGAAGCTCCAGTCCTTGGTCAGCGGCAGCAGTTCAAAGGACGACAGGGCAAAGCCGACGAGCCCGGCCGATATGACGATGCGCGGGTCGAGCTTACGGCCGAGGATGCCGACCACCGGCGCCGCCAGAAACATGAAGATGCCGGTGACGAAGACCGTCTCGCCGATCTCCAGCGCATTGTAGCCGCGCACCTGCGCCAGATAGACCGGGTAAAGGTAGGTCAGACCGTAGAGTCCGATGCCAAGCACGAAGGTGAAGAGCGAGCCAACCGCGAAATTGCGATCCCGGAAGGCCGTGGGGTCCACCAGAGGCACCGCGCGCGTGAAGGCGCGGTAGAAGAAAATCGCCCCACCGATGATGGTGAGCAGCGCAAAGAACTGGATCAGCGGACTTTCGAACCAGTTCTCGCTGGCGCCTTCCTCGAGGAAATATTCCAGGCTGCCCAGAAAGATCGCGAGGCCCGCGAGGCCGATGTAATCGAAATTCTTCAGCAGCCCCCATTCCGGTTCGTCGAAATCAACAAAATTCCATGCGATTAGCGTGGCGATGGTTCCCGGCACGATGTTGACCAGAAACAGCCAGTGCCACGAGAAAAGCTCCGTCAGATAACCACCCACGGTCGGGCCGATGGTGGGAGCGAGCGTGACCGTCAAACCCACCACGGCCATGATCGGCGGCAGCAGCCGCTTGGGAAAGATCGTATATGAGGCGGCAAAGGCGGTCGGGATCATGCCGCCACCGATGAACCCCTGGATGGCGCGATAGACGATCATCTCGGGAAGCGTGGTGGCCGTGGCGCACAGCAGACTTGCCAGAGTAAAACCCGCCGCCGAGATGGAGAACAGGATGCGCGTGGACAGCGCCCGGGCCAGAAAACCGGACAGCGGAATCATGATGACTTCGGCGATGAGATAGCTGGTCTGGACCCAGGAAATCTCCTCGACGCTGGCGGACAGCCCGGCCTGGATCTCAGCCAGCGACGAAGACACGATCTGGATGTCCAGGATCGCCATGAACATGCCGAAGACCAGCGCCGAGAAAGCGATGAGCCGGCGCGGCGTGACCTTCGGCTCGTCCGGAACTGCGGTCATGACTAGTGGGCCCGAGCGGTCGAAATCTCCGAAACCCCATGCGGGTCGGCGGTCACCACCACGGACAGCCCCGGCCGCAGCAAGCCTTCGGCCGCGACGTCGGCCGGCACCTTGATGCGGACGGGAACGCGCTGGACGATCTTGGTGAAATTCCCGGTGGCATTTTCCGGGGGCAGCAAGCTGAACACCGCTCCGGAGGCCGGTGCCACGCTGGCAACCTCGCCGTGGATGGTGCGCTCCGGATAGGCATCGACCTCAATCTCCACCGGCGTTCCCGGTTTCAGATCGGCGATCTGCGTTTCCTTGAAATTGGCGTCGATGTAGACCGCGTCCAGCGGCACCACCGCCAGCAGGCGCTTGCCCGGCGTGACATAGTCGCCGGCGGCCACGGCGAGATTGCCGACCACGCCATCGAAGGGCGCACGCACTGTCGCCCCTTCAAGATCGCGGAGCGCGCGGTCCCGCGTGAATTCAAGTTCTTTCAGCCCCTGCTCTGCTTCGACGCGTTGCGCCTTGACCACATCACGGTTGGCTTCGGCAACAGCAATCCCCGCCAAGGCCTGGGAAACGCCCGCCATAGCCCGTGCGCGGTCCGCCTTTGCCGTCTCGAGACGCTGACGGCTGGCGTAATCAGAGGCGGCCAAGGTCTGATAGCGCGCAAAATCCGCGCTTGAACGCTCCTGATCGGCATCGGCGGCAGCCTTCTGGGCCCTGGCCTGATCGACAGTTGCCTCGCTGGCGAAAATCTGACGGTCCAGACGGTCAAGGGTCGCCTTCTGGCTCGCGATCCTTGCCTCGGCGCTGGACAGCGCGAGTTTGTAGTCACCGCCATCAAGGATCACCAGGGGTTCCCCCGCCTTCACATGCTGGTTCTGCGCGACGGGAAGCGAGGCGACATAACCCGACACCTTTGGGGCAAGGATCGAGAAGTCGGCGTGGACATAGGCATCCTCCGTCGACACGAGATGGCGCCCGACCGTCCACCAGTTGAAGGCGTAATACCCCCCGATGAGCGCCGCTACGATCATCACCCCCAAAAGCACCGGCTTCCGCCTGGAGGGAGGGGAGGACGCGGTCTCGACCGATGAGGCAACGGATGTGCCTTCATATTGACTGTCCGGCTGCCTGCGGGATTCGTCTTCCGTACGCATCGCCCGTCTCCATGCCCTGCACCTCGGCCAGCCGCATGGAGAAGACGGCCGCTGAAGCGCAATGCGATGACCGAACGGTTCGGTCAGAGTTGACTTATAGCGCCCTGACAAGCACTGTCAATATGACCGAACGGTTCGGTCAATTTCGCGACTTATGAAGGGCCCTATCTTGACCACCGTCGATGCTCATCTGGACCGGGACAAACGCCGCCAAATCCTGGATGGCGCACGTTCTGTTTTCCTGGCGCAGGGTTTTGACGGCGCCAGTATGGGGGAAATCGCCAAAACCGCCGGAGTGTCCAAGGGCACCCTCTATGTTTACTTTGAGAGCAAGCAGGTTCTGTTTGCCGCTCTCGTCTCGGAAGAAAAGCGACAGAGCGCGGAACAACTGTTCGAGCTCGATGCCGACAACCATAACGTCACCCAGGTTCTGGAACGCTTGGGCCGTAGTTATCTCGACCTGATGCTGAGGCCGGATCACCTGGCATCCATAAGGGCGGTCATCGGGGTTGTGGAAAAATTTCCGGAGGCCGGGCGTGCGCTCTACGAGTCAGGACCGCGCATCGGCATCCAGCGCCTTGGTGCTTACCTTGTCAGCCAGCAGGAGGCTGGCATTCTGAAGATCAACGATGTCGAACTCGCGGCCGCGCAGTTTCTTGGCATGCTCATGACATGCGGCGTCATGCCGACGATGCTTGCCAATCTACCAGCGCCCGCACCGGAACGCGCGCAAGAGGTTGTGGCAGGGGCGGTACAGGTGTTTCTGGCGGCTTACGGCACTCAACACTCGGCGATGCGCTCAGAGCTTGAACACCGATCCTGAAACGACCTGATTGTAGACATTTCCAATATCAAGAGGCTGCGGCCCATTCAGCAGTACTACGGCTGCTGCGAGCAATCCCATCACACATAGGAGAAAAGTGTTTCTTGTCTGGGTGTTCATGACATCCGCCTAACATGGAAACATGTCTCCATTGCGGCGATAAAGATTTGATGAAAAACAAAGCGCCAAAGCAAAGCAATGATGGCATCGTCTTAACAGAACAGCGTTGCCGGTTAACGGCATGGGTTCGGCACCGTTAGCATTCTCACGAGTGGCATGGCGTCAGTATGCAGGATCCGAACGGCCTCTTTCCGCAAGAAGCGCGGTTCTCAACAGCATCGACAGGCTGTCCGCCTCCATCTTAAGCATCAGGTTTGCGCGGTAGATTTCAACCGTGCGTGGACTGATGCCGAGGTTATGCCCGATGACCTTGTTTGGATGACCGGCCAGCAAGCCATTCAAGACCTCCCTTTCCCGCACCGACAGCGACGACATGCGGCGCTGAGCCGAGATTGCTTCCGGCGTTCCGGTGTCCTGAGCGGCTGAGCTCAAAGCCGAGATGACCGCCTGAAGAATAACATCGTCGGAAAACGGTTTCTCGATGAAATCCACGGCTCCGTGGCGGATGGCCTCAACCGCCATCGGGATGTTGCCTCGACCACTCATGACGATCACCGGCAATCGAACATCCTTCTCCTTCAACTTGCGCAGCAGATGGAGGCCCGTGGTCCCCGGCATGCAGACGTCGGAAATCACACACCCCTGCTCCGCGGGCAAAAGCTGCAGGAATTCATCCACTGAAAGGCATGCCGTGACCTGGAAGCCCGCCGCCTCCAGCAAAAACGACAATGACTCCCGAAGCGCCGCATCGTCATCGATAACGTATACGATCCTCCTATCCGGCATGAGCCATCTCCTGAACCCGCCTCAAGGTGAAACGAAAGGCTGCCCCTCCCCCCGGGACATTCTCGGCCCAAATTCGTCCCCCGTGGGCCTCGATGATGCTCTTTGAAATGGAGAGTCCGATGCCCATGCCGTTCGGCTTGGTGGTGACGAAAGGATGGAACACCTGTTCCGCGATATCCGGCACCACCCCCGTCCCCGTGTCGACAACGCTTATCATCGACATGCCGTCACCAGACAGTTCGGTGATGATGACCAGTTCACGATGCGCGCTATCCCGCATCGCCTCGGATGCATTGCGCATAAGATTGACGATGACCTGCTGTATCTGGACATTATCCGCGAACACCATGTCGGCATCCTCGCAGAAATTGTATTGAACGCTCGGGCCATCGTCTCCATACCCGACAAGAGCGAGCATACATCCTTCCCTGACGATCTCCGACACTCGCACCGCCGCGATATCGATTTCTCCCCGTGTCACGAAATCTCTCACGCGTCTTAGAA
>JBEBSP010000127.1:0-8000 GCA_040394255.1 Agaricicola taiwanensis
TCCGAAGCCCTGACCCAACCGCTGACCCTCGACGAGCGGCGCACATATCTCGCCGGTTATGTCGCCTGGGGTGACGTCATCACCGAACAGCTCGAGCGCGACGGACTCGTCCGTTTCCGGGCGATCGACTGAGGAGCGAACCATGAGCGCGATTGAAAACCTGTCGGTCGGAGTGGCCCTGCCCATCCGTCCAAACACGGCGCCGCCACGGCCCTATGGGCTTGTCGACGCCTTTGACCGCAGCAGTGCGAAGCGGTTCCGTTTCGAGGCCCCGGGCTGGCTGCTGCGTCTTGCCGGTCCGGTCCTGCTGCTGCTGTTCTGGCAAGCGGCGGTCAGTACCGGCGGCGTGGACCGGGACATCATTCCCGGTCCGCTCGACGTGCTCGCGGCCGCGAGTTCCCTCATCGAAAGCGGCGAGCTCCAGAAAAATCTCTGGGCCTCGCTCGATCGGGTCCTCAAGGGCCTGGCCATCGGCCTGATCGCGGGAACGTCGCTCGCGGTCCTCGCCGGATTGCGGCGCCAGTCCGGCGACATCCTGGATTCGGTCATGCAGATCGTGAAGGCCATTCCGGTCTATGCGCTGCTGCCCCTGTTCATCGTCTGGATGGGCATCGACGAGATGCCGAAGGTGACGCTGATCGCGGTGGCGACCTCGCTGCCGATCTACATCAACACCTACGGCGCGATCCGCAACGTCGACAGCGATCTCGCCGAGGTCGCGCGCGTGCTGAAGCTGAACCCGCTGGAGGTGGTGCGCCATCTGTTGCTGCCGGGCAGCGCCGCCGGTTTCCTCACCGGACTGCGTTATTCGCTGACCTCCGTCTGGCTGGCGCTGATCTTCGCGGAGACCGTGAACGCCATGTCCGGCCTCGGCTTCCTGATGCACCAGGCGCAGATGGCCTTCCGCATGGACATCATCGTGCTCGTGGTCAGCATCTATGCGCTGGTCGGCATCGGGGGCTATGCGATCGTGCTCGGCCTGGAGCGCGTGCTCCTGCCCTGGCGGCGCAGCTTCAAGGGGCTGTGATAGTGGACACGGCACTTCATCATCCCCCTTCGAGCAATCTCGCGGTCGACATACGGGGGTTGCGGCGCGCCTTCGGCGGCCGCGTCGTCCTCGACTCGCTCGACCTCACGGTGCGGCGCGGCGAGTTCGTGGCGATGCTCGGGCGCAGCGGTTCCGGCAAGAGCACGATCCTCCGAGCCCTTGCCGGTCTTGATCTGGAAGCGGAAGGCGAGACACGGGTCGCCGAGCAGCGCGCCGTCGTTTTCCAAAGCCCGCGGCTGTTTCCCTGGAAACGCGTGCATGACAACGTCACCCTCGGGCTCGACGGCGACGATGTGACCGCCCGCGCGGAAAGCGCGCTGCGGGAGGTGGGGCTGGCGAACCACCTGCGGGCATGGCCCGGAACGCTTTCGGGCGGCGAAGCGCAGCGCGTGGCGCTGGCGCGGGCCCTGGTGCGGGAGCCGGACCTGCTGCTGCTCGACGAGCCGTTCGGCGCGCTCGACGCCCTGACCCGCATCAAGATGCAGACGCTGCTGGGCGAACTGTGCCGACGTCATCAACCGGCCGTGCTTCTCGTCACCCACGACGTCGACGAGGCGCTGCAACTGGCCGACCGCATCGTGGTCCTCACCGATGGCCGTATCTCGCTCGACATCGACATAGAGCTGCCCGAACCGCGCTCCGCCGGCTCTCCCGAGGCCGGAGAGCTGCGCCGCAGGCTGCTGAGCGAGCTGGGCGTCCATTCCTGATTTCTGTTTCAACCCGAGCATCGGAAACGAACATGCATTCCATCTTCCACAATGGCCGCTCCGGCCTCGCCCCGGCGGGCAAGGCGCTGCTGGCGGCGGCGCTCCTCCTCGGGGCAGGCGGCAGCGCGTCCATGGCCCAGTCGTCCTCCGGCGACAAACCGCTCCTGCGTGTCTCCGCCCAAAGCAAGGAACAGATCGAAACCCTGAAAGCCTCCGGAGTGGCCGAGGGCGCGCCATACCGTATCGAATGGTTCCTGCTGGCGACGGCCACAGATGAAAGCGCGGCCCTGCTCGCCAATTCGGTCGACCTGAACGTGCGGCAGGGCACCATCTCGGTCACGCTGCAACAGGGCAACAGCAAGGAGCCCTGGGCGGACGGCAAGGCTCCCGTCACGATCATCGCGGCCCACACCACGCGCGATCCGGCCAGCCACAAGAGCATGGTGACCATCGTCCATCCCGATGGTCCCATCAAGGAACCCAAGGACCTCAAAGGCCGCTCCATCACCTTCAAGGAAGGCGGCAACATGAACACCCAGGCCCTGCTCAGCATCAAGCAGGCGGGGCTTCAGGCCAGCGACGTGAAGCTGATCAATCTCAATCCGGCGGACGGCCTCGTCGCATTCCGCACCGGCAAGGTCGACGCCCTCACCAACAGCCCGGCCAAGCTCAAGCAACTGATCGACTCCGGCAAGGCGCGCATCCTTTATACGAACACCGATGTCGGATTTCCCGCCAGCACCGCCACGGTGGTGCGGACCGCCGACCTCAAGGACCCGGCGAAGGTCGAGATCTTCCGGGATTTCGTGGGGCGCATCCAGCAATGGTACGACTGGATCGCGGCCAATCCCGCGGCGGCCGAGAAGATCTTCATCGATGTCGCGCATCTCAAGCCCGACGATGCCGCCTATCACGTCGGCACCAGCATCGCCTCGATCGATCTGGTGGACGAAGCATTCCTCGCGAACGAGCAGCGGATCGCCGACGTGGTCGCCGAAGCCGGAGGCATCGCGAAGAAGGTCGACGTCAGGCTGCAATACGACACGCGGTTCAACGACGACATCGCCCGGCTGCGGGCGAAGGCCAGCCAGTGACGCGGCCTTCATCCATTCCATCACCACACATCAACCCTTCGCAGGATCACGACATGAACAGGACCCTTCTTTCAGACCGTGCCAAAGCCGGCAGCCTGACGCGCAGACTGCTTCTGGCGAGCGCCGCGATCGCGGGCTTCGCCGCCGCTCCGATGGCATCCGCCTTCGCCCAGGACAGCCGTCCGGTGCTGCGCGTCTCGACGCAGAACAAGGACACGCTGGAACTCTGGAAAGCCTCGGGCGTGTCGGACGACGCGCCCTACCGGATCGAATGGTCGCTGCTTCCCACCGCCACGGAGGAAAGCGCGGCGTTACTGGCCAACTCCGTGGACCTGAACGTGACGCAAGGCACGATCTCGGTCACGCTCCAGCAGGCCAACAGCCGCGAGCCCTGGACCGACGGCAAGGCCCCGGTCACCGTCATCGCCGCCCACAGTCCGCGCGATCCCGACAACTACAAGACCATGGTGACGATCGTGCATCCCGATGGCCCGATCAAGGAGCCCAAGGACCTGAAGGGCCGTTCCATCACGGCCAAGGAGGGTGGCAACATGTACACCCAGGCCATGCTCAGCATCGAACATGCCGGACTGGACGCGAGCGAGGTCAACTTCATCAACCTCAATCCCGGTGACGGTCTGGTCGCGTTCCGATCCGGCAAGGTCGATGCGCTGTCGAACAATCCCGGCCGCCTGACGCCACTGATCAACTCCGGCAAGGCCCGCGTGCTGCTGACCAACACCGATGTCGGCTTTCCCTCCAGCACCGCCACGGTTGTGCGCACCGCCGATCTCAAGGACCCGGCGAAGGTGGAGATTTTCCGGGATTTCGTCCTGCGCATCCAGAAGTGGAACGACTGGAAAGCCAACAATGTCGAGATCGTCGAAAAGGTCCTGGTCGAGGCCACGCATCTCAAGCCGGAGGATGCCGCCTATTACGCCCGCGCCAACGTCAACAACGTCGTCGTCCTGGACGAGGAATTCTTCAAGGTCGAGCAGCGGATCGCGGACGTCGTCGCCAAGGCCGGCGGAATTCCCAAAAAGGTCGATGTCCGCATCCAGTATGACACGCGCTTCAACGACGACATCGCCAGGCAGCGCCAGAAGGCCGGCCACTAAGCCCGTCACAGCCAACATAAAAAACCGCGCCGTGATCACTCACGGCGCGGTTTTCTTTTGGCCCGAGGCTCAAATCGCCAGGGCGGGTTCCGGCGCCGGGGAGAAGCGGTTTCCGGGAATGGCGAGCCCGAGATGTTCGCGCAGGGTCGTGCCTTCATAGGAGGTGCGGAAGATGCCGCGCCGCCGCAGGATCGGAACCACCTCCTCGACGAAAGCCGCCAGTCCCGAGACCGTGACGTCGGGCATGACGTTGAAACCGCCGATGGCGCCCGACAGGAACCATTCCTCGATGCCCGCCGCGATCTGTTCGGGCGTGCCGACGACCACGCGATGCGCGGTTCCGCCGCCGCCCTGCGCCTTGATAAGCTGGCGTACCGTCAGATTGTCCCGACGCGCGAGGCTGACGGTTTCCTTGAAGAAGGTCTGGCGGTGGTCGGTTGGGAACGGAATGTCCTCCGGAAGCGGTTCGTCCAGTTTCAAAATCGAGGGATCGAGCTGAAGTTTCTCCGCCAGCCGGTGCAGGCCGTATTCGATGGGGGTCGTTTCCCACAGCTCCTGCTCGCGCCTTCTGGCTTCCTGTTCCGTCCCGCCGATGATGACGACGAGGCCCGGGCAGATCACGATCGCATCCTCCGGCCTCCCCGCCTGACGCAGACGGCCCTTCAGCTTGTCGGAAAAGGTGATCGCGTCCTGCAGGGTATAGGCGACGGAGAAGACCAGGTCGGCATGCCGCGCGGCCAGTTCCATGCCGTGGTCCGAGCCGCCGGCCTGAACGAAGACCGGACGCCCCTGGGGCGTGCGCGGTACATTGAGAGGCCCCGCGACGGAGAAATACGTGCCCTTGTGATCCGTGCGGTGGATTCGTCCGAGGTCGATCAGACGCCCGGCTTCCTGGTCGCCGATGAAGGCTTCTTCCTCCCAGCTGTCCCAGAGGGCGGAAACGGCGTCGGCGAATTCGATCGCCTTCTCATACCGGACGGCATGGGGGGTCTGCTCCGCACGGCCGAAGTTCGCGCCCGTGCGGGGCTCCGCCGTGGTGACGATGTTCCAGCCGGCGCGCCCTCCGCTCAGGTGATCGAGGGAGGCGAAGCGGCGCGCGATGTTGTAGGGCTCGTTGTAGCTGGTGGAGGCTGTGGCGATCAGACCGATGTGCCTGGTCGCCGCCGCGATCGTCGCGAGCACCACCGTCGGTTCGAGCGATTGAAACGGCCGGAACTCGATGCCTTCGGGCAGCCCCGGATTGTCGGCCAGGAAGATGGCATCGAAGGTTCCACGCTCCGCGAGCTGGGCCTGCCGGACGAAATAGTCCGCGGTCAGGAAATCCCGGGGATCGCTTTCCGGCCAGCGCCAGGCGGAGGTGTAGGAACCGGCGTTCATGAAATTGAGGTTCAGATGGAGCTGTCGCTTGTGGCCCATCGCAGGGTCTCCTTTTGTTGCACCGCGTTTTCTCGACGCAGAACCGAAGTCCGCCTTGTCCGAAAACGCTTTAGCGTTGTCCGCGCGTGACTTCGGCATCCTTGGGGTAGCGCGGGGCCGGCCGGGATATCTCGTCGAGGGCCGTGCGCGCCTCATCCGGCAGCGACCAGCCGGCCGCCTTAAGATTTTCACGGGCCTGATCCGCCGAACGGGCGCCGATGATGACGCTCGCCACAGCCGGGCGCTCCAGGACCCAGCGCAGGGCGACTTCGCTCGGCGTGCGACCGAGATCGGCCGCCAGTTCGCACAGTCTGGCGATGATGGCGTCCTTGTTTGGCGCAAGGTAGGGCTGACGGTTGCTGAACCCCTGCCCCGATCCTTCCGAGCGGGTGCCGGCCAGAACCTGGGTGTCCTGGCTGTATTTCCCGGTCAGAAGACCGCCTGCCAACGGCCCCCATGGAACGAGTCCGATGCCCTTGAGTTCGGCGACGGGCACGATCTCGTCCTCGATATCGCGCACCAGCAGATTGTATTGGGGCTGATGCGCGATGAACCGTTCGTAGCCATTCGCATCGCTGGTCCAGATCGATTCCAGCAGCCGCCACGCCTCGAAGTTGCTGCAGGCGATATAACGGACCTTGCCCTGCTTGATGAGCAGGTCGAGCGTGCCAAGAGTTTCCTCCGGTGGGGTGTTCGGATCGATGTGGTGGACGTAGTAGAGGTCGATGTAGTCGGTTTGCAGTCGCCGCAGGCTGTCTTCGACGGCGTTGAGGATGTGGAGACGCGATGTCCCGTGATCGTTCGGGCCTTTTGTGACGGGATTGGCGAATTTGGTCGCGATCACGACATCCCTGCGGTTGCCTTGAAGGATGCGCCCGAGGATGGTTTCGGACGCTCCCTTGGCATAGGTGTTCGCCGTGTCGATGAAATTGATCCCCGCGTCGAGCGCGACCGTCAGGATTTCTCGGGACCCTCCCTCGTCGGCTTCCCGCCCGAAGGTCATGGTGCCGAGCGCGATTTCCGAGACCTTGAGGCCGCTGCGGCCAAGCCTGCGATAATCCATTCCGATTCCTTCTCTGCGTGGACGGCCCGGCTTGCGGGCGTGATCTGAAGATGCCGCTGTCGTGCTACGGCACCAATTTAAACCGTTTTATTATGTTGAATTATCTATCATCGCTTTAATTATGGAAAATTGCATTAATTAGCCATCATTTCAATAGACATATATCCTGCGCAACGATAGATGTTCCCGCGAATGCATCATTCCCGGGAACGCCCATGCACCATCGCTATCTCGGCCGCAGCGGCCTGAAGATTTCACCCATTTGCCTCGGCGGCATGATGTTCGGGGGTCCGACTGGTGAAAGCGATGCGGCGCGTATCATCGACACGGCGCGCGATCGAGGCGTCAACTTCATCGATACGGCGAATTCCTATACCGGCGGCCGCTCGGAAGAGATCATCGGGCGGGCCGTGCATCGTGATCGCAGCCGCTGGGTCGTCGCGACCAAGTTCGGCAGTTCCCTCAGCGACTGGCCCAACGAGGGCGGCATCTCCCGCAAATGGATTTTCCAGGCCGTGGATGACAGCCTTCGCCGGCTCGGCACGGACCACATAGACCTGCTGTACTTCCACCGCGCGATCTTCGACGCGCCTCTCGATGAATCGGTGCGCGCGCTCGGCGACCTCATTTCGCAGGGCAAGATCCGCTACTATGGCGTGTCCAACTTCCGTGGATGGCGCATCGCCGAGGTGGCTCGCATCGCCGACCTTCACGGGCTGGACCGCCCGATCGCCAGCCAGCCGCTTTACAACATCGTCAATCGTTCCGCCGAGAGCGAGGAGTTGCCGTCTGCCCGCCACTACGGATTGGGCGTCGTGCCCTACAGCCCGCTTGCCCGTGGTGTGCTGACCGGCAAGTATCTTCCGGGCGCCACGCCCGAAGACGGCAGCCGCGCCGCGCGCAAGGACCGGCGCATACACGAAGTCGAGTTCCGGGGGGAATCGCTCGCCATCGCCCAGGAACTGCAGCTATACGCCGCCAGCAGGGGATACACGGCCAGCGCGTTCGCCCTGGCTTGGGTGCTCGCCAACAAGGCCGTATCAGCGGTGATCGCCGGTCCGCGAACCCAGGAACAATGGGACAGCTATTTTGCCGCGCTCGATGTGAAGCTGACGGCCGAGGACGATGCCTTCGTCGATGGCCTGGTCGCGGCCGGCCATTCTTCTACCCACGGCTTCACCGATCCTTCCCATCCCGTGGAAGGCCGCTTTCTCGCCTGACCCGGAAGGCCGGACCCCAGGTGTCAGAACGGGATGTCGTCGTCCACGGTATCGGCGAAGCGCCCGCCGCCGCTCGGCGCGGAGGTGTTGCCGCCGCCTGAACGCCCGCCACCCGCCATGCCGGATTCAAACCCGCTGGAGCGGTTGAAATCGCCGCCGCCACGATCTTCGCCAAAGCCCTCTCCGCCGCCCTGGCTGCGTCCGTCGAGCAGCGTCAGGGTCGAGTTGAAGCCCTGGAGAACGACCTCGGTGGAATATTTGTCCTGGCCGGACTGGTCCTGCCATTTGCGGGTCTGGAGCTGGCCCTCGATGTAGACCTTGGAGCCCTTCTTCA
>JBEBSP010000128.1:0-7931 GCA_040394255.1 Agaricicola taiwanensis
GATCGTGGCTTCCAGCGCCGCACGATAGGCCGCAAGATCCCCGGCAGGCTCCGCGCCCGCCAGCATCACCCGGCGCCCGTCGGCGAGCACGAGGTCGGCCTCGTCCGTCACCTCCGCCACGGCCACGGCATCGGCCTCCGGCGGCGGGCACGGCGTCCCGGCGCGCGCGTCGGCCGCACAGACAATCAGCAGGACGCTCACCACCCGGATCATGGAATGCAGCCTAGACCAAGGCCCCGCATCTGGCACCCGGCTTGCATGTCGCAGGCTGTCGAACCAGTCCGGGGCCACGCCACCGCATGAACGCGCCGTCCATCCAGGTTGCCGTCATCCACGAGAATGCGCTGCGCGCCGCGATCCTTGTGGAAGGCCTGACGGCGGCCGGGATCACCCGCATCCACGAGATCGCGACCACGGACAACCTGCTGCTCCGCCTGACCGGGATCGACCCCGACGTCGTCATCATCGACCTGGAGAACCCGAGCCGCGACAGGCTGGAGCAGATGTTCCAGATCGCGCGCATGGTCTCGCGGCCCGTCGCCATGTTCGTCGGCGCCTCCGACGAGGCCACGATCCGGGCGGCGGTGGACGCGGGCGTCTCGGCCTACATCGTCGACGGCCTGCGCAAGGAACGCGTCAAACCCATCATCGACATGGCGGTGAGCCGCTTCAACGCCTTCGACCGGCTCCAGCGCGAGCTGGACAGCACGAAGAGCCGGCTGGAGGAGCGCAAGGTGATCGAGCGCGCCAAGGGCATCCTGATGAAGTCGCGCGGCCTCGACGAGGAGGCGGCCTACGCGCTGATGCGCCAGACCGCCATGAACGAGAAACGGCGCATGGCCGACATCGCCCGCAGCGTGGTGACCACCGCTGCGCTGCTGGGCGGCTGAAGGGAACACCATGCTCCCCGCACCGCACCATTCATGCCCATAAATTCATCACGCACTGCACAAACTATCAACTTGCGAAAATAAGCGGCAGCCTCATACTGGAACCAGCCTAAAGTAAAGGTGTGCCGGGCATCCTCGCAGCACATCCAAGTAATGTCCCGATCAATGATGATCGGGCCGAACGCGGGACTGGGGTTATCCCGCGCGATCGACAACGACGTCGCTCGAACCGGAAACAACGCCGCCAGATCATTGGCGCGTGTTCTTGGTTCAGCGGCGTTTTTTTGTTTTGGACACACGAGAGGGATGACAGGTGGCAAAGCCGACGACCACGGGATTGACCCGCCGCGGGCTGCTCCAATCGGCCGCCGGCACCGCCGCGCTGGTCTCCGCGATCAGGCTGGGCTTCCCGAGCGGCGCCCATGCGCAAGGGTCGGGGCCGGAGACCACCAGGGCCGTGCTGGGCTTCATCGCCCTGACCGACGCCTCGCCGCTGATCGTCGCCAAGGAAAAGGGCCTGTTCGCCAGACACGGCATGCCCGACGTCGAGGTGGTCAAGCAGGCCTCCTGGGGAACGACGCGCGACAACCTCGTGCTCGGCTCGGCCGGCAGCGGCATCGACGGCGCGCACATCCTGACGCCCATGCCCTACCTGATCTCCGCCGGCAAGGTGACCCAGAACAACCAGCCGCTGCCCATGGCGATCCTCGCCCGGCTCAACCTCGACGCCCAGGCGATCTCGGTCGCCGCCGCCTACAAGGACCTGAAGGTCGGGGCCGACGCCTCGGTGCTGAAGGAAGCCTTCGCCCGCAAGAAGGCCGCCGGCGGCCCGGCCAAGGTCGCCATGACCTTCCCCGGCGGCACCCATGACCTCTGGCTCCGCTACTGGCTCGCGGCGGGGGGCATCGATCCGGACAGGGATGTGGAGACCATCGTGGTGCCGCCGCCGCAGATGGTGGCCAACATGAAGGTCGGCACCATGGACTGCTTCTGCGTCGGCGAGCCGTGGAACGCCCAGCTGGTCAATCAGGGCATCGGCTTCACCGCCGTCAACACCGCCGAGATCTGGGCGAAACACCCCGAGAAGAGCTTCGCCATGCGGGCCGACTGGGTCGAGAAGAACCCGATCGCCGCCAAGGCGCTGCTGATGGCCGTGCAGGAAGCCCAGATGTGGTGCGACGACATGGCCAACAAGGAGGAGCTGGCCGAGATCGTCGGCAAGCGCGCCTGGTTCAACGTGCCGGCGAAAGACATCGTGGGCCGCCTCAAGGGCGACTACGACTACGGCACCGGCCGGGTCGAGACTGCCAGCCCGCACCTGATGAAGTTCTGGAAGGATCACGCCTCCTATCCCTACCAGAGCCACGACGCCTGGTTCCTCACCGAGGACATCCGCTGGGGCAAGTTCGCCCCCGACACCGACGTCAAGGCCATGGTGGCCAAGGTCAACCGCGAGGACATCTGGATGGCGGCGGCGAAGGAGCTTGGCGTCACCGATCTCCCGGCCTCGACCTCGCGCGGCAAGGAGACCTTCTTCGACGGCAAGGTCTTCGATCCCGACAACCCCGCCGCCTATCTCGCCGACCTTGCCATCAAGCGCGTGGCGTGAGGGAGCCTCTCATGAACCAGCCCGCGAAAATCAGCTCCGCCGTCATCGCCCTTCCCGCGACGGCCAAACCCAAGCCGGCGGAGCCCAAACCGGCGGAGGTGGTCACCCTCCATCGGCCCCGCGCCCCGCGCCTGCCGAAACTCTCCACCGACCTTGCGAACATCCTCGGCGCCGTCGTGCCGCCGCTCATCACGCTGGCGGTGATCCTGTTCGTCTGGGAGGTGCTGTGCTCGCGGGCGGGCTCGGCCCTGCCGCCGCCCTCGCAGGTCGTGACCGACACCTGGGAGCTGATCGCCAATCCCTTCTACGACAATGGCGGCACCGACAAGGGCATGGCCTGGCAGATCGTCGCCAGCCTGAAACGCGTCATGCTCGGCTATGCCTTCGCGGTGGTGGCCGGGGTGGCGCTCGGGGTCCTCGTCGGCCAGTCGACCTGGGCCATGCGCGGGCTCGACCCGATCTTCCAGGTGCTGCGCACCGTGCCGCCGCTGGCCTGGCTGCCCCTGTCGCTGGCCGCCTTCCGCGACGGCGAGCCCTCGGCGATCTTCGTGATCTTCATCACCGCCGTCTGGCCGATCATCATCAACACGGCGGTGGGCATCCGCAACATCCCCTCCGACTACAGCAACGTCGCCAGGGTCGTGCGGCTCAACGGCTTCGAATATTTCGCCAAGATCATGCTGCCGGCCGCGGCTCCCTACATCTTCACGGGCCTGCGCATCGGCATCGGCCTGTCCTGGCTCGCCATCGTGGCGGCCGAGATGCTGATCGGCGGCGTCGGCATCGGCTTCTTCATCTGGGACGCGTGGAACTCGTCCCTCATCAGCGACATCATCCTGGCCCTCGTCTACGTCGGCCTCGTCGGCTTCGTGCTGGACCGGATCGTCGCCTTCATCGGCAACCGCGTCACCCGCGGCACGGCCGCATCGTAAGGAGCACCGGACATGGCCAGGGCCTATCTCTCCATCGAAGGCGTCGACAAGAGCTTCACGCGCGGCGCGGCGACCACCGAGGTCCTGAAGGACGTGTCGCTGACCGTCGACAAGGGCGAGTTCATCTCCATCATCGGCCATTCCGGCTGCGGCAAGTCCACCCTGCTCAACATCGTGGCGGGCCTGACCCCCGCCACCACCGGCGTGGTGCTGCTGGAAGGCAAGGTGGTCGACGAGCCCGGACCGGACCGCGCCGTGGTGTTCCAGAACCATTCGCTGCTGCCCTGGCTGACGGTCTGCGAGAACGTCGCCCTCGGCGTCGACAAGGTGTTCAAGGGCAAGAAGAGCGCCGCCGAGCGCCGCGACTGGACCATGTTCAACCTCGAGATGGTCCACATGGGCCATGCCAGGGACAAGCGCCCCTCCGAGATATCCGGCGGAATGAAGCAGCGCGTCGGCATCGCCCGCGCGCTGGCCATGGAGCCCAAGGTGCTGCTGCTGGACGAGCCCTTCGGCGCGCTCGACGCCCTGACCCGCGCGCACCTGCAGGATCAGGTCATGCAGATCCAGGCCACGCTGCGGAACACCGTGATGATGATCACCCACGACGTCGACGAGGCGGTGCTGCTGTCCGACCGCATCGTGATGCTGACCAACGGCCCCTCGGCGCGCATCGGCGAGGTGCTCGACGTGCCGCTGGCCCGACCGCGCCGCCGGCTGGAGCTGGTCACCGATCCCTCCTACCTCGCCTGCCGCGCGGCGGTGCTGAAGTTCCTCTACGAGCGCAACCGCTTCGTGGAGGCGGCGTGATGACCCAGCGTCTCGTCGTCATCGGCAACGGCATGGCCTCGGGCCGCGCGCTGGAGCATCTCATCGAGGCCGCGCCCGGCCGCTACCAGGTGACCGTCTTCAGCGCCGAGCCGCGCGTCAACTACAACCGCATCATGCTCTCCCCCGTGCTCTCGGGCGAGAAGACCTTCGAGGAAATCGTCACCCACCCGGAAGAGTGGTACGAGACCCACGGCGTCACGCTGATCCGCGGCAAGACCGTCACCTCCATCGACCGCGAGCGCAAGACCGTCGAGACCGCCGACGGGATCGTCGCGCCCTACGACAAGCTGCTGATCGCCACCGGCTCCTCGCCCTTCATCATCCCGGTGCCGGGCAAGGACTTGCCCGGCGTCGTCGCCTACCGCGACCTCGACGACGTCGACGCCGTGCTCGCCGCCGCCGAGAAGGGCGGACGCGCCGTGGTGATCGGCGGCGGGCTGCTGGGCCTCGAAGCCGCCGCCGGCCTCAAGATGCGCGGCATGGAGGTGACGGTCATCCACCTTGCCCCGACCCTGATGGAACGCCAGCTCGACCCGGCGGCGGGCTGGCTGCTGGAGCAGGAGATGGTCCAGCGCGGCATCGAAGTCGTCACCAAGGCCAACACGAAAGCCGTACTCGGCGACACCCGGGTCGAGGGGCTGGAACTGGAGGACGGCAGGGTCATCCCCTGCTCGCTGGTGGTCATGGCGGTCGGCATCCGCCCCAACGCCACCCTCGCGAAATCAGCCGATCTCAACGTCAACCGCGGCCTCGTGGTCGATGATGCGATGCTGACCAGCGACCCCAACATCCTCGGCGTCGGCGAATGCGTCGAGCATCGCGGCCAGTGCTATGGCCTCGTCGCCCCGCTCTACGAGATGGCCAAGGTGGTCGCCGCCACGCTGACGGATACAGAGGCCGCCTACACCGGCTCGGTCACCTCGACAAAACTCAAGGTCACCGGCGTCGACCTGTTCTCGGCGGGCGACTTCGCGGAAGGCCGGGACCGCGAGGAGATCGTGTTCCGCGACGCCGCGCGCGGCGTCTACAAGCGCATCGTCCTGAAGGACAACCGGATCCTCGGCGCGGTGCTCTACGGCGAGACCGCCGACGGCGGCTATTTCTTCGACCTGCTGCGCCAGGAAGCCGACATCACGCCTGAGCGCGACACCCTGATCTTCGGCCGGTCCTTCGCGGGGGGCGCCCCCCTGGACCCTACGGCGGCCGTTGCAGCCTTGCCGGATAGTGCGGAAATCTGCGGCTGCAACGGCGTCTGCAAGGGCGCGATCGTCGAGGCGATCGGCGCGAAAGGCATCACCGACCTCGACGGCGTGCGCGCCCACACCAAGGCCTCCGCCTCCTGCGGCTCCTGCACGGGGCTGGTGGAACAGCTTCTCGCGGCCACGCTGGGCGACGCCTTCGAGGCGAAACGCGTCACGCCCATGTGCGCCTGCACCGACCTCTCCCACGCCGACGTGCGCCGCCTGATCGTGGCGAAGGAGCTGAAGTCGATTCCCGCCGTCATGCAGGAGCTGGAGTGGAAGACCTCCTGCGGCTGCGCCAAGTGCCGCCCGGCGCTGAACTACTACATGATCGCCACCTGGCCCGACGAGGCGGTGGACGACTACCGCTCGCGCTTCATCAACGAGCGCGTCCACGCCAACATCCAGAAGGACGGCACCTATTCCGTCGTGCCGCGCATGTGGGGCGGCGTCACCACGGCGGCGGAACTGCGCGCCATCGCCGACGTCGCCGACAAGTTCGCGATTCCCCTGGTCAAGGTCACCGGCGGCCAGCGCATCGACCTCCTGGGCATCCGCAAGGACGACCTGCCCGCCGTCTGGGCCGACCTCAACGCGGCGGGCATGGTCTCCGGCCATGCCTACGCCAAGGGCGTGCGCACGGTGAAGACCTGCGTCGGCTCGGACTGGTGCCGCTTCGGCACGCAGGATTCCACCGGCCTCGGCGTCAAGCTGGAAAAGGCCATGTGGGGCTCCTGGACGCCCGCCAAGGTCAAGCTGGCCGTCTCCGGCTGCCCCCGCAACTGCGCGGAGGCCACCTGCAAGGACTTCGGCGTGATCTGCACCGACGCCGGCTACGAACTTCACTTCGCCGGCGCGGCCGGCCTCGACATCAAGGGCACGGAGGTCTTGTGCCGGGTCGCCACCGAGCAGGAGGCCATCGACCACGGCCTCGCCCTCATCCAGCTCTACCGCGAGCAGGGCTTCTACCTGGAGCGCATCTACAAATGGGCCAATCGCGTCGGCATGGACGAGGTCCGCCGCCGCATCGCCGGGGACCACGAAGGCCGCGCGGCGCTGGTCGGGCGCTTCCTCCACTCGCAGACGCTGTTCCAGACCGACCCTTGGGCCGAGCGCGTCGCGGGCCACGACGCCCACGAATTCTCACCCCTCGCCACGATCCAGCCCATGGAGGCCGCCGAATGAACGCCCACGCTCCCATCCGCATCGCCATCGGCCATGTCGACGACATCCCCCGCGAAGGCTCGCGCGTGGTGCGCGCCGGCATCATGGAGATCGCCGTCTTCCGCACCACCACCGACGAATTCTACGCCATCGACAACCGCTGCCCCCATCGCGGCGGCCCGCTGTCGGAAGGCATCGTCCACGGCGGCTTCGTCACCTGCCCGCTGCACAACTGGGTCATCAGCCTGAAGACCGGCAAGGCGCAAGGGGCCGACGAGGGCTGCGTGCGCACCATTGCCGTGACGGTGGACGCCGAAGGCCGGGTGTCGCTGGACCTGCCCGCGAACCTCGCGGCGGCGGTGGCCGCCTGAGCCATGGAGGAGCGCGGCCCATCCTTCAAGATGCCGCCTCCGGCTTCCGAGGATGGAGAGCTTCGCCCGGACGGCCCCAGATCGAGCGTGCGGCCCATCCTGCGAGACGATCGCTTCGCTATCCCTCAGGATTAGGTCAGTGGGTTTTGCACGTCTGCTCAAGCGGGTCAGCATCTTCCGCCACATCCTGAGGAGGCCCGAAGGGCCGTCTCGAAGGATCGGCCGCACACACCGGCCACCACCCGCACCACCTGTCCCTATTGCGGCGTCGGCTGCGGCGTTTCGGCCAGCGTCGACGCGGCGGGGACGGCCTCCGTCGCGGGCGACAAGGCCCATCCGGCCAATTTCGGGCGGCTCTGCTCCAAGGGCTCGGCCCTGGCGGAGACCCTGTCGCTGGACGACCGCATCCTCGCCCCCCGCATCCATGGCCGCGACACCGACTGGGACGAGGCGCTCGACCTCGTGGCGAAGACCTTCTCCGACACCGTGGCCGAACACGGCCCCGACTCGGTGGCCTTCTATGTCTCCGGCCAGCTCCTGACCGAGGACTATTACGTCGCCAACAAGCTGATGAAGGGCTTCATCGGCTCCGGCAACATCGACACCAATTCCCGGCTCTGCATGTCGTCGTCGGTGGCGGGACACCGCCGCGCCTTCGGCTCCGACACCGTACCCGGCACCTACGAGGACCTGGAACTGGCCGACCTCGTGGTGCTGGTCGGCTCCAACCTCGCCTGGTGCCATCCGGTGATCTTCCAGCGCATGATGGCGGCCAAAGCCGCGCGGCCCGGCATGAAGCTCGTCGTCATCGACCCGCGCCGCACCGCCACGGCGGAAGCCGCCGACCTGTTCCTGCCCATCGGTCCGGACGGCGACGTCGCGCTGTTCAACGG
>JBEBSP010000129.1:0-7809 GCA_040394255.1 Agaricicola taiwanensis
ACGCTGTCGCCCAAGGGGCTTCATCATCCCGTGTTCGAGCAGGCTGCATGAAGCCGGAGCCGGGCGCGCCCGAAGAGCCCGACGAACAGGAACCGCATTACCACGGTCACCGCGACCGCCTGCGCGCCCGCTTCCTGGAAAACGCGGACGCCCTGCCCGACTATGAGCTGCTGGAACTGATCCTGTTCCGGGCCATTCCCCGCCGCGACGTCAAGGCGCTGGCCAAGCAGCTGATCGCCCGCTTCGGCTCCTTCGCGGAGGTGCTGGCCGCCCCGCCCGGCCGGCTCGCGGAACTGCCGGGCGTCAAGACCGCCGTCGTCACCGAGCTCAAGATCGTCGAAGCCGCCACCCGGCGCATGGCGCGCGGCGCGGTCGGCAAACGCCAGATCCTGTCGTCATGGTCGGCCGTCATCGACTATGTGCGCTCCGCCATGGCCTTCGCCGAGCGCGAGGAGTTCCGCATCATCTTCCTCGACAAGCGCAACGCCGTCATCGCCGACGAGGTGCAGGGCCGCGGCACCGTGGACCACACGCCGGTCTACCCGCGCGAAGTGGTCAAGCGCGCGCTGGAGCTGTCGGCTTCGGCGGTGGTCTTGGTCCACAACCATCCCTCCGGCGACGTGACGCCGAGCGCGGCCGACATCCGCATGACCAAGGTGATCGAGGACGTCGCCAAGCCGCTGGGGATCGCCCTGCACGACCACATCATCGTGGGCCGCGACGGCCACGCCAGCTTTCGCGGGTTGGGGCTGATCTAGGAAGACAACCGCCGGCGATCATTCCGTTGCACGCGATATGTGCATGCCAAGAATATAAACACCCTTCCTTTCGACACCGATTGCCCGTTAGCATGTTCGCACAGGCATGAAGGGAACGAGATGGCGCGTGCGTTTGACGAGATGACCTCCGCGGATGGAACCATCCGCCCCGCCTACGCCCCCCTCGCCGAATGGTTGCGTGACGCCCCGCCTGATCTCCTTGCCTACCGCCGCCAGGAAGCCGAACTGCTGTTCCGCCGCATCGGGGTGACCTTCGCGGTCTACGGCGAGAAGGAAGCCCAGGAACGCATCATCCCCTTCGACATCATCCCGCGCATCATGACCACCACCGAGTGGAAGCGGCTGACGCTGGGGCTGGAGCAGCGCGTCAAGGGCATCAACGCCTTCCTGAACGACATCTACGGCCCGGCCGAAATCCTGAAGGCCGGCGTCGTCCCGGCGGATATGATCTATTCCAACCCCGCCTTCCGCCCGGAAATGGCCGGCAAGCCGGTGCCGCACAATCTCTATGTCCAGATCGCGGGCATCGACGTGGTGCGGGTCGACGCCGACACCTTCTACGTTCTGGAGGACAACGCCCGCACGCCCTCCGGCGTCTCCTACATGCTGGAGAACCGCGAGGTGATGATCCGCCTCTTCCCGGAGCTGTTCAGCAGGAACCGCGTCGCGCCGGTGGAGAACTATTCCGACGAACTGCTGGCGACGCTGAAATCCATCGCCCCGGACGGCGCGCCCGCCGATCCGACCGCCGTGCTGCTGACGCCGGGCCAGTACAATTCCGCCTATTACGAGCACTCCTTTTTGGCCGACAAGCTCGGCATCGAACTGGTCGAGGGCTCCGATCTCTTCGTCAAGGACCAGATCGTCTACATGCGCACCACGGAAGGCCCGCGCCGCGTCGACGTCATCTACCGGCGCATCGACGACGAGTTCCTCGATCCGCTGGTGTTCCGCCCGGATTCGACGCTGGGCGTCCCCGGCATCATGAACGCCTATCACGCCGGCAACGTCACGCTGGCCAACGCGGTCGGCACCGGCGTCGCCGACGACAAGGCGATCTACAGCTACATGCCGGACATCCTGCGCTTCTATCTCGGTGAGGAACCGCTCCTGAAGAACGTGCCGACCTGGCGCTGCCGCGAGCCGGAAGCCCTCGCCTACGTGCTGGACCATCTCTCCGAACTGGTGGTGAAGGAGGTCCATGGCTCCGGCGGCTACGGCATGCTGGTCGGCCCGCACGCGTCGAAGGCGGAAATCGAGCTGTTCCGCAGGAAGCTGACCGACGATCCGGATGATTTCATCGCCCAGCCGACGCTGGCGCTCTCCACCTGCCCGACCTTCGTGGACAGCGGCGTCGCGCCGCGCCATGTCGACCTGCGCCCCTTCGTCCTGTCCGGGGCCAACGGCGTGCGCATCGTTCCGGGCGGCCTCACCCGCGTGGCGCTGAAGGAAGGCTCGCTGGTGGTCAACTCCAGCCAGGGCGGCGGCACCAAGGACACCTGGGTTCTGGACGCATGACATGCTGAGCCGCACCGCCGACAACATCTACTGGATGTCCCGCTACGTGGAGCGCGCCGAATCGCTCGCCCGCATCCTGGAGGCGACGCAGCGCCTGTCGTCCCTGCCGGTCGATTACGCCGGCACCACCAACGAATGGGAGAGCGCGGTCGCCACCGCCGGCTGCGTCGCCGGCTTCTACAGCGTCCACGAGGAAGCGACCCAGGACAGCGTGATCGATTATCTGGTCTTCTCCGACCAGAACCCCTCATCGATCCGCAACTGCTTCCGCGCCGCCCGCTCCAACGGCCGCGCCGTGCGCACCGCCCTCACCAGCGAGATGTGGGACGCGCTCAACGGCGCCTGGCTGGAGTTGAAGAATCTCGACGGCAAGTCGTGCCTGGAGGGCGAGGAACTCGCGCGCTTCCTTGGCTGGGTGAAGGAGATGTCGCTGCGGGTCGACGGCTCGGCCTACCGCACCATGCTGCGCAACGACATCTATTGGTTCTCGCGCCTCGGCGTCTTCCTGGAACGCGCCGACAACACCGCGCGCATCCTCGACGTCAAATACCATGTGCTGCTGCCGGCCATCGAGCGCGTCGGCGGCGGGCTGGACTACTACCAGTGGTCGGCGGTGCTGCGCGCGGTCTCGGCGGTCACCAGCTATCACTGGGTCTACCGCGAGAGCCTGAAGCCATGGCTGGTGGCGGACCTCTTGATCCTCAACGCCCAGATGCCGCGCTCGCTGGCCGCCTGCTACGGCAACATCGTGCTCTATCTCGACAACCTCGCCCAGGACTACGGCATGCAAGGCCCCTCGCAGCGCACGGCGCGCACCATGCGCGCCAAGCTCGGCAACGCCACCATCGAGACCATCTTCCAGAACGGGCTGCACGAATTCATCGTCGACTTCATCGACGTCAACAACCGCCTTGGCTCCGCCATATCCGAGCAGTACTTAACCTGATGCGCATCAAGATCCGCCACGAAACCCGGTACCATTACGCCGGTCCGCCGACGCGGGTCACCCAGACACTGCGCCTGACCCCGCGCGACCACGACGGCCAGTATGTCGCCGGCTGGCGGCTGGACGTCGATCGCCCGGTCCGGCTGTGGCCATCCGAGGACGCCTTCGGCAACATCCTGCACACCTTCACCGTCGAGGGCGGCGACAGCCTTACCCTTGTTGCCGAGGGCGAGATCGAGACCCAGGACACCGGCGGCGTCATCACCGGAACCACGGAGCGGTTCCCGCCCATGCTCTATTTGCGGGAAACCCCGCTGACCAGGCCGGACAGCGCCATCGCCTCCTTCGCCAAGGAGATCGCACACGAGGTGCGCGGTGACCGCCTCCAGCAGTTGCACGGGCTGCTCGCCGGCATCCATCGCGGCATGGTGTTCGACACCTCCCCCACCAGCGTCACCACCACGGCGGCGGAAGCCTTCGCCATGCGGCGCGGCGTCTGCCAGGACCTCAGCCACGTGTTTCTGGCGGCGGCCCGCAGCATCGGCGTGCCGGCGCGCTATGTGTCGGGCTATTTCCGCCGCATCGACGGTGTGGTGGATCAGGAGGCCGGCCATGCCTGGGTCGAGGCCTACATCGAGGGCTTCGGCTGGGTCGGCTTCGATCCGGCCAACGGCATTTCCACCACCGACGCCCATGTGCGCGTCGCGGTCAGCCTCGACTATCTGGGCGCGGCCCCTGTGCGCGGCACCCGCTACGGCGGCGGCGAGGAAGTTCTCAACGTCTTTTTGACCGTCGCCGCCTGAGATCGTTGTTCCCCGTGCCGAGCCACGGTATGTGCAGCACTGGAATCTGGGGAGTCACATGACCTATTGCGTCGGCATCCTTGTGCGGGAAGGTCTTGTGATGGTGGCCGACACCCGCACCAACGCGGGCGTCGACAACATCGCGACTTTTCGCAAGCTGCATTTCTTCGAGGGCGAGGACCGCTTCATCGCCGTCGCGACCTCCGGAAATTTGTCGATCACGCAGTCGGTCATCAGCCTGGTCAACGATGGCCTGGAAGACCCGGCGACCGGCGAGCTGGAGACCATCCACACCCAGCCCACGATGTTCAAGGCCGCGCAGCTTGTGGGCAAGGCCATCCGCGCGGTCTGGCACGCCGATGGCGTGGGCCTCGAGGAACAGGGCGGCATCTTCGACGTTCAGATGATGGTCGGCGGGCAGATCGCCGGCGGACCCATGCGGCTGTTCCAGCTCTATTCGGCCGGAAACTTCATCGAGGTCGCCCCTGAAACGATCTTCTTCCAGATCGGCGAACACAAATACGGCAAACCGATCCTCGACCGCGCCATGTCGTTCGAGACCGATCCCTACGACGCCCTGAAGATCGGCCTGATCTCCATGGATTCGACCATGCGGTCGAATCTCAGCGTCGGCATGCCCATCGACGTGCTGTTCCTGCGGCGCGATACCATCGTCCCGGAAGTGCGCCACAGGATCGAACCGGGCGAGCCCTATTACCACGACCTGCGCGAAAGATGGTCGGCGGCGCTCCGGGCGGCGCACATGGCCATACCCCGCCCCCCTTATGGTCAGCGCTGAGATCGCGCTTTCGCGGGACGCGCGATGTCGTCGAGGATGGGACAGTCCGGCCGGTCGTCTCCGTTGCAGCTGACGGCCAGTTGCATCAGCGCCTTGCGGATCTCCCTCAACTCGGCAATGCGCCGGTCGATGTCCTCCACCTTGGATTCCGTCAGGGATTTGACCTCGGCGCTGCTCCGCTTCTTGTCGTCGTAGAGGTCCAGCAGCCGCCGGCATTCCTCCAGCGAGAAGCCCAGTGACCGTGCCCGGCTGAGGAACTGCAGTCGGTTGACGTCGGCATCGCCGTAGACCCTGTACCCGTTCGCGGCCCTCACGGGCTTCACGAGGCCTTCCGACTCATAGAAGCGAACGGCTTTCGGGGTAAGCCCCGCAGATCGTGCGGCATCAGCCACATTCATGTCCGACCCTCCCATTCCAAACCTCACGGCCGCGATCAAAACAGCAGATAGATCAGGATGATGATCGGAATCGGAATGCCGATAAGCCACAACAGGATGCCTTTCATGATGCTCTCCTCACCTGGGGTCGTGAAGGAACAACACTCATGGCGGATCGGTTCCACCACACGTGAAGGTATGATGCAAACCGAACCTTCAATGCAGGTTCAGTATACCCTCCACGGCGCGGAACTCAGCCGGCGAGACCAGCTTGGAATGGGACACCCTGACCTCGTGCAGCGGCCCGGCCAGTTCCTTGCCCCACCACAGCAGGAACTTCGTCAGGACGGGGAATTTCGGAGCCAGATCATAGTGCTGCCAGATGAAGGTCTGCAGCAAATCCGGGTGATCCGGCATCCTGTAGAGGATTTCCGCCGTTGTCAGCCCATAGCCCTTGAGTTGAAGCTCCAGATCATGCGACGCCATTTCCACACCTCGCATACAAGACTTGATTTATCTTAGAATGAATTATATCACGCGCCTCGATTATGAATAAGTATTTAAGAGAATATATCAGCACTAAACTTGAGAGAGTGCTATCAATGTCACCGCATGCCCGGCACATCCGATCGGCCGGTCCGCGTGGCAACTGAACGAGGCACCCGGCACGGAAAATGCGTTTCGCTGTTTAAATACAAGTGATTAGCAGGAAAATCGCACCAACCCCTCCCCGAAACACAGGAAACAGGGCGCTGATCTTCGGGAATGGCGGGAATACCCGCATTTCAATGCACTGATCGTTCGAAATTCAGTGGAAATCATCAACATTCAATGTGGCTTGAGATCAAATGCTGCATCCACGGCGCTGCAAGACCGGCTCTCTGAAGAAATCTGTTCAGCATCAAGACAAACAGCATTGCAATTCTCCCTACAAATTTTAGTCTTACTCACCTTTAGGATTGTGACCCGCATTCCGGTTTGCTAACACTCATTCATCTGCTCTAAAAAAGAGCATGCGCAAACAATGGGCAACTTCCTTCGGGTTCGGTAAGCCGACCGCTGTGAAGCAGAGGGGCGTGTCACCATATGGAGTATTTCCTCCAGCAGCTCATCAACGGGCTGACACTGGGTTCGATCTACGGGCTCATCGCCATCGGCTACACGATGGTTTACGGCATCATCGGCATGATCAACTTCGCGCACGGCGACATCTTCATGGTGGGCGCCTTCGTTGCGCTGATCGCATTGATCCTGGTCACGGCGCTCGGCATCACGGCCGTACCCCTGGCGCTACTTCTGGTTCTGCTCATCGCCATGGCGGTCAGTTCGCTCTACGGCTGGACGGTCGAGCGCTTTGCCTACCGCCCCCTGCGCGGATCGTTCCGGCTGGCGCCGCTGATCTCGGCGATCGGCATGTCGATCGTGCTGCAGAACTACATCCAGATCGTTCAGGGCGCGCGGGTCAAGGCGATCCAGCCGATCGTGACCGGTGGCTTTCCACTGATGGAAAGCGCCGACGGCTTCGTGGTGCGCATCGCCACCATCCAGATCCTCATCATCGTGACGACGGTCGTCCTCATGACCATCTTCGCGCTGATCGTCTCGAAGACCTCCCTCGGCCGCGCCCAGCGCGCCTGCGAGCAGGACCTCAGGATGGCCTCCCTGCTGGGCATCGACACCAATCGCATCATCTCCCTGACCTTTGTCATGGGCGCGGCACTGGCGGCGGTCGCGGGCACCATGTACCTCGTCTACTATGGTGTGATCGACTTCTACATCGGCTTCGTCGCCGGCGTGAAAGCCTTCACCGCCGCCGTTCTGGGCGGCATCGGCTCACTGCCGGGCGCCATGCTCGGCGGCCTCATGATCGGGCTCATCGAAGCCTTCTGGGCAGGCTATTTCTCAAGTGAATACAAGGATGTGGCGGCTTTCTCGATCCTTGTGATCGCCCTCATCTTCCTGCCCACCGGCATCCTTGGCCGGCCGGAAGTCGAGAAGGTTTGAGCATCATGGCCACGACCTCCCCACCCACCTCGACCGCTCCCGGCTCGGGCGTCCTTGCCGCCGTCAAGGACGCTTTCGTCTCCGCCCTCATCGGGCTCGGCCTGTTCGGGCCCGTCATAGGCCTGCGCACCGTGCAGGACCAGAGCGGCCTCGCATTGCGCGAAACCTGGCAGCCGGTGCTCATCGCCGTCGCCGTCATCTTCGTCGGCCGGCTCATCCTCAACCTGACCGTCTGGCGCGGCGGATCGGCGCTGAAAAGCGGCTCCCTCATCCCCGCCGGCGTCGCCGCAGGGGTCGGAAAGACCCTGTGGCTGCTTGGCCCCCTGCTCGTGGTGGTCGCGCTCACCCTGCCCTTCCTGCCGGGCGTCGGCCGCTACCACATCGATCTCGGCACCCTGGTGCTGACCTACGTCATGCTTGGCTGGGGCCTCAACATCGTCGTCGGCCTCGCGGGCCTGCTCGACCTCGGCTATGTGGCCTTCTACGCGGTGGGCGCCTATTCCTTCGCGCTGATCGCCACGGTGGTCATCCCGAACCATGCGCCGGGCCTCGAAGTCTGGTCCTTCTGGATCTGCCTGCCGCT
>JBEBSP010000130.1:0-7765 GCA_040394255.1 Agaricicola taiwanensis
GCGAGGATGCGGTGAGGATAATGGCTTCGGGGTGAATGTCAAGGAATAAAATCTAATATTGCGGATTATTATCTTATGTCAGTCCCTCCGTGGCGGCCCGCAATAGCGTCAAACAGCCAAGGGAAGTAGACTGGCCTTGCAGCCCGCAAGGAGGCAGCGATGCCCGAAAGCACGGAAGCCCTTGTTCGCGACCTCGTGGAATGGATCGCGGCGAAACCCCGGACCCATGCCGAGGTGATGGAAGCCTGGCGCACCTCCTGCCCGAGGCTGACCATCTGGGAGGACGCACTGGATCGCGGCCTCGTCTCACGCGAGGGGCATGTCGTCACGATCACGGATGAAGGACTGGTCTTTTTAGGGCGCTATGCCACGAAAGCCGCGGTCGCCTGAAACCTCACCAGAAATCCGGTTCCGCCACCGACAGCCGCCCGCCGATCCTGAGCGGTGCGACCTTCAGCGCGAGGCCGGTGGCGTCGTCGGTCTCGACCGCGATCCCGCACAGCGTCGCCTCGCCCTTGGCCGCCTCGAAGCGCCCGGAGGGGATCTTGGTCAGGAACCGCCGCACCGGCTCGTCCTTCTCCATGCCGATGACCGAATCGAAATCGCCCGTCATGCCGACGTCGCTCTGGAACGCCGTGCCGCCGGTCAGGATCTGGTGATCCGCCGTCGGGACATGGGTGTGTGTGCCCACGATCAGGCTGGCGCGGCCGTCGAAGGCATGGCCGAAAGCCATCTTCTCCGAGGTCGCTTCGGCATGAAGGTCGATGACCACCGCGTCCGCCGCCAGTCCCAGCGGACAGGCGGCAAGCTCCCGGTCGGCCAATGCGAAGGGATCGTCCAGCGCGTCCATGAACACCCGGCCCATCAGGTTCATGACCAGAACCCGCTGGCCGCGCGCGGTCTCCACCAGCGCCGCGCCGCGTCCGGGGGTGCCCGCCGGGAAGTTGCCGGGCCGGATCAGGTTCGGCGCGCGCTCGATGAACACCAGCGCCTCGCGCTGGTCGAAGGCATGGTTGCCCAGCGTCACCGCGTCGGCCCCGGCCTCCAGCAATTCATTGTAGATCGCCTCGGTGATGCCGAAGCCACCGGCGGCGTTCTCGCCGTTGACCACCACGAGGTCCAGCTTCCAGCGCCGCTTCAGCTCCGGCAGGGTGTCGCTGACGATCCGGCGGCCCGAGCGGCCCACCACGTCGCCGATGAACAGGATGCGCATGTCAGGCTCCGCCGAGGATGAGGCCGTTTTCGGTCGCCACGGCGTCGAGCGGAACGTCGTGCGGCTCGACCGGCAGGGCGTCGCTCTCCTGCAGGGCGAAGGCGAGCCCGATGGTCGCGACACGGTTCCGCGCGGCAAGGCGCCCCAGCGTGCGGTCGTAGAAGCCCATGCCTGAACCGAGACGGTGGCCATCGCGGCTGAAGGCGATCAGCGGCACCACGATGACGTCGGGGATCATGGGCGCGGCATCGGCCATGGGCTCGGGAATGCCGGCAAAACCGGTCATGACGGGACCGCCCGGCTGCCAGGCGCGAAAGGCCAGCGGACGATCGGGCGCGACCACCGCCGGCAATGCGAGCTGGATGCCCTCCAGCGCCAGCCGTTCGGCCAGCGGCGCGGGGTCGATCTCGCCGCCCAGCGCGCAGTAGAGCGCGACGCACTCCGGATTGTGGTCGATGATCCAGTCCTCGGCCGCCTCGGCGGCGAGCTGGGCGGCCTCGGCGGCGAGCGCCGGCGGCAGGGCGCTGCGGCTGGCGCGCATGACGCGGCGGATTTCGGTCTTGGAAAGGGCGGAAGCTGTCATGGCGACGTCATGGCGCGGGAACGCGCTTTGCGCAATACGGGAATGAGTATGCCGCCGCTTCCATTCCCATGAGGCGCTTTTGCATGACCCGGCCCGCACGGCGTGCAAACACCGGGTGTTCGCGGCCCATCCTGCCAGAACCCGTTATGTCCCTCTCCCGAAGGAGAGGGTTGAAACACATGTGCGGAGCCGCGATGGCCGTCGGAGTTTTCGATCCCGGGAAACCTACACAGTAGGTGGGCGCCGTTTGACCAAGCCCACGGGCAAGATCAGGTACAGCTCCCGTTCGGATCGATAAGGCCCCGGGGATGCATGTCTCCAGAACGCACCTCACAGCCCCGCCCATTCAATCTAGGCGCGACGCGGCTCCGGCGCCAGTGCTGTCTGTGCCGCGCGTACGGACATTGAGGTCTCCGGCGATCCGCTCCAGCCGCCCCGCGACGCCGTCCAGCGCCCGCGCGATCTGGTCTTCCAGGTCCGACGACGACTGCAATTGCAGCTCGCGCTCCATGGAGGCCAGCCGCCGCTTCATCTCCGACAGCTCGTCCGCCATGGTGATGGCCGCCATCACGGCCAGCCGCATGTCGCCGATCTCGCCGAAGCCGGCGCGCAGTTCCTCGATCTTGGCGTCCAGCATGGCGCCAAGCGCCATCAGGTGCTCTTCCTGCCCGTCGTCGCAGGCCATCCGGTAGCTGCGACCGGCGATCGATACGGTTACCTGAGCCAAGGACTACTCCTCATGCGCCGAAAGGACGGCGCGGATCGTTTCCGCGGCGCCGTCGAGCCGGCGCGCCACCTCGCGGTTGGCGGCCTCCAGGCCCTGCATGCGCGCGTTCATGGCGTCCAGTTCCTCGGCCATGCGGGCACGGTCCTCGGCGAAGGCCGCGACCTCGCTGTCGCGTTCGGAAGACGCACGCACCCGTCCCGCCGCCGCCTCGATGGAGGACAGCGCGGATTCAAGCCGGCGAAGCGCGGCCCGGACATTGGTGGAAGGCGCCATTCATGCGTTCCAGGATGTGATCGGGAACAGAATCAAAACTTATCATGTCCCCGAACGGTTTGCGGCACGAAGATTAGAGGGCACGCGAAGCGACCGTCAACGCGTTCGAACACGAAGGCCGCGCTCTGTCCCCACCGAAGATTGACTCAAATGCGCCAAGTGCTAATGGTCCCGCGCGCTTGTGGCACGGCCTGCCTGTCGACAGCCTTCACAGCGTCAAACCAAGATGTTCAAGGCGCGTGCCGGGTCCGGCGCTCCGCAGGAAGGCCATTATTTTCCCATGACAGTGACGCGCGAGAAACATGATCGCATGGCGAACGTCATCCGGGCGCTCGCCATGGATGCCGTGGAAGCCGCCAATTCCGGCCATCCGGGCCTGCCCATGGGCGTCGCCGACATCGCGACCGTCCTGTTCACGCGCTTCCTGAAGATCGATCCCGCCGATCCCTTCTGGCCCGACCGCGATCGTTTCGTGCTGTCCGCCGGCCACGGCTCCATGCTGATCTATTCGGTGCTGCACCTGATCGGATCGGAGGCCGTCACCATCGAGGAGCTGAAGCGCTTCCGCCAGCTCAACTCGAAGACGCCGGGCCATCCGGAGAACTTCATGACGCCGGGCGTCGAGACCACCACCGGCCCGCTCGGCCAGGGTCTCGCCAACGCCGTCGGCATGGCGCTCGCCGAGCGTATCCTCGCCGACCGCTACGGCGACAGCGTCGTCGACCACCACACCTATGTGCTGGCCTCCGACGGCGACCTGATGGAGGGCATTAGCCACGAAGCCATCGCCATCGCCGGTCACTTGAAGCTGTCGAAGCTGATCGTCTTCTGGGACGACAACGGCATCTCCATCGACGGCCCTCTCAGCCTGTCCGACTCGGTCGACCAGGTGGCGCGCTTCAAGGCCGCGGGCTGGAACGCCGTCCACATCGACGGCCACGATCCGGAGGCCATCGCCGCCGCCATCGAGCAGGCAAAAGCCTCCGACCGGCCGACCATGATCGCGGCGAAAACCGTCATCGGCTATGGCTCGCCCGCCAAGGCCGGCAAGAATTCCGCCCACGGTTCGCCGCTGGGGAAAGACGAGATCGCCGCCACCCGCGAGGCCCTGAAGTGGGACGCGGAGCCTTTCGAGATCCCCTCCGACGTGCTCGACGCCTGGCGCATCGCGGGCCTCAGGTCCAAGAAGGCGCGCACCGCCTGGGACGAGCGCTTCGCCGCCCTCGACACCGAGACCCGCGCCGAGTTCAACCGCCGCCTCGCCGGCGAACTGCCCGCCCGCTTCGGCGACAACATGCTGAAGCTCAAGGAGAAGGTCGGCGCGGACGCCAAACCCGTCGCCACCCGCAAGTCCGGCGAGACCGTGCTGGAGACCGTCGCCGAGCTGCTGCCCGAGATCATTTCGGGTTCGGCCGACCTCACCGGCTCCAACAACACCCGCACCAAGGCCATGAAGGCCATCGCGCCGGGCGACTTCTCGGGCAATTTCATGCACTGGGGCATCCGCGAGCACGCCATGGCGGCGGCCATGAACGGCATGGCGCTGCATGGCGGCATCCTGCCCGTCTCCGGCACCTTCCTGGTCTTCTCCGACTACTGCCGCCCCTCGATCCGCCTCGCCGCCCTCATGGGCCTGCGCGTGATCCACGTCATGACGCACGACAGCATCGGCGTCGGCGAGGACGGCCCGACCCACCAGCCGGTGGAACATCTGGCCGCCCTGCGCGCCATCCCGAATGTGCTGGTCTTCCGTCCGGCCGACACGGTCGAGACCGCCGAATGCTGGGACGTGGCCGTGCGCCAGAACCGCCCCTCGGTCTTCGCCCTCACCCGCCAGAACCTGCCGCTGGTGCGCAAGGTTGACCAGGAGCGGAACCTTTCGGCCCGTGGCGCGTATGAACTGGAGCCCGCCGACGGCGAGGCGCGGGTCAGCCTGTTCGCCTCCGGCTCGGAAGTCGAGATCGCCCTCGAGGCTCAAAAGGAACTGCAGCGGCGCGGCGTTCCCGCCCGCGTCGTGACGGTGCCCTGCATGGACTTATTTCTGGAGCAGTCCGCCGAGTACCGCTCGGAGGTCATCGGCACGGCCCCGATCCGGATCGGCATCGAGGCGGCGATCCGCATGGGCTGGGACGCCATCATCGGCCATGACGGCGAGTTCGTCGGCATGTCCGGCTTCGGCGCCAGCGGGCCCTACAAGGAAGTTTACGAGCTGTTCGGCATCACCACCGAGGCGGTGGTGGCGAGGGCCATGACGAGATTGGGCGGCAACGCCTGAGGAATGCGGTCATTGCCGGGATGCCGGCCATGACAATGACAAAAAGCCGTTGCTCAAGACGGCGGCAATGAGGGTTCAGGATCAGACCGGTCGATGACCGGCGGCGCGACAAGGCGAAGGAGAACGGCGACATGACGGTTCGGGTAGCGATCAACGGGTTCGGGCGTATCGGGCGGAACGTGCTCCGCGCCATCGTGGAGTCGGGCCGGACCGACATCGAGGTTGTGGCCATCAACGATCTGGGGCCGGTCGAGACCAACGCCCATCTGCTGCGCTTCGACAGCGTGCATGGCCGCTTCCCCGCCGAGGTGAAGGTCGACGGCGATAACCTCGTCATCAACGGCAAGAAGATCCGCGTCACGGCGGTCCGCAATCCCGCCGAACTGCCCCACAAGGAGCTGAACGTCGACATCGCGCTGGAATGCACCGGCATCTTCACGTCCAAGGACAAGGCCAAGGCCCACATCGACGCCGGCGCCAAGCGCGTCATCGTCTCGGCTCCGGCGGACGGCGCGGACCTGACGGTGGTCTACGGCGTCAACCACGACAAGCTGAGCAAGGACCACCTGGTCATTTCCAACGCTTCCTGCCCGACCAACTGCCTCGCCCCGGTCGCCAAGGTGCTGCACGACACGGTCGGCATCGAGAAGGGCTTCATGACCACGATCCACGCCTACACGGGGGATCAGCCCACGCTCGACACCATGCACAAGGACCTCTACCGCGCCCGCGCGGCGGCCCTCAGCATGATCCCGACCTCCACCGGCGCGGCGAAAGCCGTCGGCCTCGTGCTGCCCGACCTCAACGGCAAGCTCGACGGCGTGTCGATCCGCGTGCCGACCCCCAACGTCTCCGTGGTCGACTTCAAGTTCGTCGCCAGGCGCGCCACCTCGGTCGAGGAGATCAACGAGGCGATCCGCGCCGCCGCCGCGTCGGGACCGCTCAAGGGCATCCTCGGCACCACGTCCGAGCCCAACGTCTCCATCGACTTCAACCACGACCCGCATTCCTCGACCTTCGCCTTCGACCAGACCAAGGTCATGGAAGGCACCTTCGTGCGCGTGCTGAGCTGGTACGACAACGAATGGGGCTTCTCCAACCGCATGTCGGACACGGCCGTCGCCTTCGCCAAGCTGATCTGAGGACCGGGCATGACCGGCTTCCGCACGCTCGACGGCGCAGACCTTGGGGGCAAGCGCGTCCTCGTCCGCGTGGACCTGAACCTGCCGATGGATGGGGATCGCGTCACCGACGCGACCCGCATCCGCGCCATCCTGCCAACCATCCGCGAGGTCACGGACAAGGGCGGCAAGGCGATCCTCATCTCCCATTTCGGGCGTCCCAAGGGCAAGCACGATCCCCGGCAATCGCTGAAGCCGGTTGTCCCCGCGCTGGCCGGGGAACTGGGCAAGCCGGTGGCCTTCGCGGACGACTGCGTCGGCGATGTGGCGAAAGCGGCGGTCGCGGCGCTGGCGCCCGGCGGCGTGCTGGTGCTGGAAAACACCCGTTTCCATCCCGGCGAGGAGCTGAACGACGCGGCCTTCGTCAAGGCGCTCGCCGAGAACGGCGATCTCTACGTCAACGACGCCTTCTCCACCGCGCACCGCGCCCATGCCTCGACCGAGGGGCTGGCCCATGTGCTGCCCGCCTATGCCGGGCGCTCCATGCAGGCTGAACTGGACGCCCTGGGACACGCCCTCGGCGCACCCGAACACCCGGTGGTCGCCGTGGTCGGCGGCGCGAAGGTCTCCTCCAAGCTGGACCTTCTGGGCAATCTCGTCACCAAGGTCGACGCCCTCGTCATCGGCGGCGGCATGGCCAACACCTTCCTCGCCGCCACCGAGGATGTCTCGGTCGGAAAATCGCTCTGCGAGCACGATCTTGCCGACACCGCCCGCGAGATCGTCGCCAGGGCCAAGGCCGCCGGCTGCCGCATCGTGCTGCCGGTCGACGTGGTGGTGGCGAAGGAGTTCAAGGCCGGAGCCGAGCACCGCACCACCGGCATCAGCCATGTGGCCGACGACGAGATGATCCTCGACGCCGGGCCGAAATCCATCGCCGCCGTCAACGCCATCCTCGACGGTGCCAGGACGCTGGTCTGGAACGGCCCCTTCGGCGCCTTCGAATTGACGCCTTTTGACGCTGCAACCGTGGCCGTCGCGCGGCATGCCGCCGATCTGACCGACGCTGGCAAGCTTTTGTCCGTGGCCGGCGGCGGCGATACGGTGGCGGCATTGAACCATGCGGGGGTGGGGACGCGTTTCTCCTACGTCTCGACCGCCGGCGGCGCCTTCCTCGAATGGATCGAGGGCAAGAGCCTGCCGGGCGTCGAGGCCCTGCGCAACTGACACACCCTATCAACGGAGGCACATCATGGCCCGCATCACCCTCAGGCAGCTTCTGGACCACGCCGCCGAGCACGGCTACGGCGTGCCAGCCTTCAACATCAACAACATGGAACAGGGCCTCGCCATCATGGAGGCCGCCGACAAGACCAACTCGCCCATCATCATCCAGGCCAGCCGCGGCGCGCGGCAATACGCCAACGACATCATGCTGGCGAAGATGATCGATGCATTGGTCGAGATCTACCCGCACATCCCGGTCTGCATGCACCTCGACCACGGCAGCGACGAGCCGACCTGCGCCACCGCCATCCAGTACGGCTTCACCTCGGTGATGATGGACGGCTCG
>JBEBSP010000131.1:0-7718 GCA_040394255.1 Agaricicola taiwanensis
CAAAAAATTACAGTGTTAATATATTAAAGAGGAATTCCTAAGATTTCATTCCGCATGTAAGAGGTAACGTTCTTTCTGAATTTCTTATTTCGAAGCGCGCTTGACGGTGTAATCCGCTTTTGAACTCACATGAACCATAGCAAAACTGCGAGATGGTAACCGCGTCGCGGAAGTTATCTAACCACAACGGCCCGCGTTAATGGCCGCTTTGAGCCGTGAACGGACGGCGGCCTAGCGATAAGAATGGCCGGGAAGCGGACATGCGCTTGCGTTCGAAGCCGACGTTTCGCCTAGATTGTGCGCCTTGTCGTCAGCGAAAGACGCTCGGGGGCAGCGGCGGCTCCGCATTGAGCAGCGTGATCGTCACCCGCCGGTTCGCCGCGAGGTAGGGATTGTCGGGGAAGACCGGCTCGGTGTCGGCGCGTCCAGCCACGGAGACGAAACGGTCGTTAGGGAAACCGGCACCCGACAGGATCTCGCGCACGGCAACCGCGCGCCCGGCGGTGAGGCTCCAGGGATCGACGGCCCTTACCGAGCCCGGGCCCGCGGCGGCCGTGTGGCCGGTGACAGACAGCTGGTTGGGCAGCAGCCGCAGGGTGGGCGCGAGCGCCTCCAGCACGCGGCGGGTGCGCTCGTAGGGGTGTACCGAGCCCTCGGGGAACATGGAGCGGCCGTCCTCGTCCACGAGGGAAACGTTCACCCCCTCCTCGGTCTGCTCGATCATGATGTTGTTCGACAGCTCGGCAATGTCGGGCATCTGCTGGAGCGCCTGCCGGATGCTGGTCATGGCGCTGTGGTTGGCCTGAATGTCGGCGACCGAGCGGCTGACGTCGCGGTCGCTGGCGCGGCCCGAACTGGTCGGGCCCGCTCCGTCCTCCTGCCCGCTCGCCCCCCTCGGCGCGTTGCGGGGCGTCGACGACTTGTCGCCTGACTGGTCTGGGGCAGTGCCCATCAGGATGCCGCCAGCGCCAGTGGTGCTACCCGGCGCGAAATATTCCGACAGACCGATCTTCTGCTCCTGCGTCGTCATGTTAACCAGCCACATCAGCAGAAAGAACGCCATCATGGCGGTCACGAAGTCCGCATAGGCAATCTTCCAGGCCCCGCCGTGGTGCGCATGAGCGGCCTTCTTGACCTTCTTGATGATAATCGGCTGGATGGGTTTGGTCATCGAGGCCCTGTTGGAGACTGGGTTAGATGTTGGCGGGCAGCTTGGCGGTTGCCGCCTCCACTTCGCGGAAGGTCGGGCGGACGTCGCTCATCAGAGCCTTGCGGGCAAATTCCACCGCCATCACCGCCGGCTGGCCACTGATATGGGCGAGGAGCCCCACCTTGAGTGAAAGATAGTATTTGGATTCCGCCTCGAAGATGCTCCTGAGCGACTGCGCCATTGGCCCGAAGAAGCCGTAGGCGACGAAGACGCCGAAGAACGTGCCTACGAGCGCGCCGCCGATCAGATGCCCCAGCACCTCCGGCGGCTCTGTGATGGCCCCCATCGTCTTGATCACGCCGAGCACGGCGGCGACGATGCCGAGCGCGGGCGTTCCGTCGGCGATAGACTGCATGGACGCAACGATACGCGCCTGCTCCTGATGGTGCGTCTCCATTTCCTCGTCCATGAGAGCATCTATCTCGTGGACGTTGTTGGCGCCCATCGTCAACATGCGCATGTAGTCGCAGACGAACTCGACCGCATGATGGTTCGCCGCAAAAGTCGGGAAGGCGTTGAACAGCTTCGAATCGCCCGGATTATCAATGTGCGACTCGACCGCGAGCAGGCCCTTCTGGTTCACAAACTTGTACAAGGAATACTGCATCCCCAGCAGTTCGACATAGCATTCCTGCTGGTACTTGGGGCCCTTCACGAGCGTGCCGAGCATGGCGGGCACGGCCTTGAGCACCGGCGCGGGGTTGCCGATGATGAAGGCACCGATCGCTGCGCCGAGGATGATAACAAACTCGAACGGCTGCCAAAGGACGATGAGGTGACCACCCATCGCGGCGTAGCCGCCGAAGACGCAGAGGAAGACGATGATTGTGCCGACGATCAGCCGCATGGATTTACCACCCTCACGCTACGGCAGTTACAGCCCGCACGAAGCCACTATTGGTCCAACCCAATGACCTACCAAGGTTAAGGGCGAGTTTAGAGCCATACGCCCGCAGGCTTGTAAGCGTCATCCTCCGGCCATGGCTTCGAGGCTCGGGACGGCAGGGAAGGAAATCGGGGCGCAATGAGTTCCGCCAATCCCGGTGATCGGCGTCCAATAAGGGATCGTTTCCCAGGATCATCTATACTGAGCCGGTTTGGTGACCGCGACCTTTTAAGCCACTTCGACCAACCGCGATTTCAACCACCCCATAACGACAAAAGCCCCGGGAAACCCTGAGGCTTTTTGGCATTGGAAATCTGGAGCGGGAGAAGGGATTCGAACCCTCGACCCCAACCTTGGCAAGCGACAAATTACACTGTCGTAATACTTGATTATATTGAAAGCCTATTCACTGCAATACGTTTCTATCCAAAATATATGATCCAACCGAACGTCATACAGCAAATTAATGCGCATCTGGCCGCATGTTGTGTAAGCGGCATAACGGTAACCGCGGAGTAACCCGGCTACGCCTGAGCGCGTAAGCGAGCCTACAGGATATCCGCGTTCCTTAAACTGGTGAGCGTGGCCTTACACGTTTCTGTAATTTATCCACCTGCGATCGGCCTGAAGCAGGGCATCGGCGGACCGCCGTCCGTAGGCTTCATGACGACCCGGACCGGCATGCCGATGGTCAAGGCATCATGGTCGCAGTCGACGATGTTGGTGAGCATGATCGGCCCCTCGCGCAGGGTGACATAGGCGATGGCATAGGGTTCTGGCGCGCGGCGCATGACGCTGTAGCTGTATATGACGCCCTCGCCGCTGGCCTCCTCCCAGCGGGTCTCGCCGAAGCAGAAGGGACACAGGGCACGGGGATACCAATGGGCCTTGCCGCAGGCGCCGCAGCGGCGCAGCAGGAAGCGCCCCTCCGCCGCCGCCGCGAAGAAGGGGGCCGATTCCGGATTGACCAGGGGAGCCGTGAGCACCTTCGCCATGTCAGTCCCTTCCCAGTATGACGGTGGCCGCGCCGTGGCGGGTGGCCAACAGAGCGCCCGTGCCGTGTGCCAGCGCCAGATCGCAGCTCCGCACCTGCACCGCCGGATGGGCCTCGCCGCGCAGCTGGCGCACCGCCTCGATCACCTTGGTGATGCCGCCGCGGTTGGCCGGATGGTTATTGCATAGGCCGCCGCCGTCAGTGTTGAACGGCAGCTTTCCGACCCCGGAGATCAGATTGCCGTCGGAGACGAAGCGCCCGCCCTCGCCCTTGCGGCAGAAGCCGAGGTCTTCCAGCTGGATCAGCACGGTGATGGTGAAGCTGTCGTAGATCGAGGCATAGCGGATGTCAGCCGGCGTGACGCCCGCCTCGGCGAAGGCGGTCGGACCGCTCCAGGCGGCTCCCGAGACCGTCAGGTCCACCTCGCCACCGCCTTGTCCCTTTACGGTCTCGCCCGCGCCGAGGATCGGGACCAGCGGCCGCTTGAGGCTGCGCGCGATCTCCGGCCGCGCCACCACCAGCGCGCCGCCGCCGTCCGACACCACGCAGCAGTCCAGCCGGTGCAGGGGATCAGCCATCAGGGGCGAATTCACCACATCCTCCACCGTCACCACGTCGCGCAGCATGGCATTGGGATTGTGCTGGGCGTGGTGGCTGGCGGCGACCTTGATCCAGGCCAGTTGCTCGCTGGTGGTGCCGAATTCATGCATGTGCCGCATGGCGCACATGGCGTAGCCGTTGAGGTTAACGGGCGCGAAGGGGGCTTCCCAGGCACTGTCGGGCTGCGCGGCATTGCCCGCCTTCGGCACGAAACCGGTGTTCTGCCCCTCCGAGCGCGGTCGCCCCGCCAGCGTGATCAGGGCGACGTTGCATTTGCCCAGCGCGATGGCCTGCGCCGCATGCGCCACATGGGCGATGTAGGAGCAGCCGCCCATCTCGGTGCTGTCCACATGGCGCAGCCTCAGATTGAGGTAGTCGGCCATGGACAGCGCGCCCATGCCCGGCGCGTCGCCGCCGCAGAAATAGCCGTCGACGTCGTCCTTGGTAAGCCCCGCATCGCGCAGCGCGCCGAGCGCCGCCTCCGCGTGCAGCTGCGCCACGGATGTGTCCGGTGCCTTGCGGGTGGGGTGCTCATAGGCCCCGACGATGTAGGCCTGCCGTTTGATTGTCATGGGATCGCCTTTCAGACGGGGTCCCAGCCGAACACGTCGGCGGAACGGTCGAGCGGCATGAAGGAGCCCTTCAGGGCGGGCAGCGCATGTTCGGCGATCAGTTCTGGCGACCAGCCCTCGCTGCGATGGATGCCGCGCACGGGCCGGAACGAGCTCAGGAGGAAGATCTCGTTGTGGCGCGTCACGAAGACCTGCCCCGTCACCTCGCTGGCGGCATCGGACGCCAGGAACACCGCCATGGGCGCGTTCTTGTCCGGCGTCATCTGGCGCAGGCGCTCCACCCGCGCCTTCTCCTGCGGCGTGGACGAGGGGATCGAACTGGTCATCCGGCTCCAGGCGTTGGGGCCGATGCAGTTGGAGCGCACGTTGTAGCGCTTCATGTCCAGCGCGATGGACTTCGACAGCGCCACGATGCCGAGCTTGGCCGCCGAATAGTTGGCCTGGCCGAAGTTGCCGATGAGGCCCGAGGTGCTCGACATATGCACGAAGGCGCCGCTCTCCTGCCGGCGAAAATGTTCCGCCGCCGCGCGGCTGGTGAAGAAGCTACCGTTCAGATGCACGTCGATGACGGAGGTCCAGTCCTCGGTGGTCATCTTGTGGAAGATGCTGTCGCGCAGGATGCCCGCGTTGTTCACCACCACGTCGATGCGGCCGTAGTGGTCCAGCGCGCACTGGATGATCTTCTGCGCGCTGTCCCATGTGGAGACGGAATCGGTGCTGATCTCGGCCTGGCCGCCGCCCTCTTCGATCAGGGCCTTGGTTTCCTGGGCGGGCGATCCAGAGCGGCCGTCGCCCGTGAGCGAGGCCCCGATGTCGTTGATGATGACCCGCGCCCCGGCCCGCGCCATGGCGATGGCGATCTCGCGGCCGATCCCGCCGCCCGCGCCGGTGACCACCGCCACCTTATCCCGCAGCATTTCCTGTCCAGACATGCGTGTTTCCATCCCGGTTGCGGCCTCCGGCGCGTGACGCTCCGGACAGGCCGGTGAAGCCCCTCAGGCGTAGGCGATGGCGATCGTCTCGGCGACCAGCGCCGGACGCTCCTGGCCGTCGATCTCGACCACATTCTCGAAGATCAGCTGACGTCCGCCCTCCACCGGGCGCGCCTCCTTCAGCACCAGCGTCAGCCGCAGGCGCGAACCGGCGGGGACGGGCGAGATGAAGCGCACCTTGTTGGAGCCGTAGTTGATGCTGCGGCTGCGTCTGAGGATGCGGAACACGCCGGCGTGCAGCCGCGGCAGCAGCGACACGGTGAGGTAGCCGTGGGCGATGGTCGTCCCGCCCGGCAGCTCGCGCCCGGCGCGCTCGGTGTCGGTGTGGATCCACTGATGATCCCCCGTCGCTTCCGCGAACAGGTCGATCATCCGCTGGTCGACCACCACCCAGGGACTCTTGCCGAGCTCCTTGCCGGCATAGGCGTCCATGTCCTGGGGCGTGTCGATCTCCAGCATCGGTTCCTTATCCTTCGGCTTGAGCGCGCAGGTTTTCGAGCGCGACCTTGGCCGCCTCCTCGACATGATGCGCCATGGCGTCATGGGCGGCGCGCGCGTCGCGCCGGACGATGGCGTCGATCACCGCCTGAAGCTCCGCGCGGGTGACCGGCGCGCGCTCGGGCGACGACAGGGAGATGCGGCGCAGGAAGGTGACGCGGGCGTTGATGGTACGCAGGATGGTGGCGATCGTGACGTTGCGGCTGCCCTTGAACAGGCAGCGATAGAAGGCGTCCTTGCACTCGATGATCGCCGGCAGGTGCTTGCTGTCGATGGCCGCGTTCAGCTGCGTGAAGGCGCTTTTCAGTTCCGTGATCTCGTCGTCGCCGGCATTGACCGCGAACAGCTCCGCCGCCAGCGCCTCCAGCGAGGCCCGGACCTGATAGATGCTGACGGCGTCCTGCTCGGTCACCACCGTGACGATGGGACCGCGATTGGGGATGGTCTCGATCAGTCCCTCGCTTTCAAGGTGCCGCAGCGCCTCGCGCACGGACGGGCGGCTGACGCCCATCAGGTCGCACAGGTCCTTCTCGATGAGCCTTTGCCCCGGCTTGAAGCGCCCTGTGGTGATGGCCTCGCGCAGCACCTCGAACACCTTCTGCCGCACGGGCGCCGCCACGGTATGCACATGCATGGACTGATCGGTCATCATCTCAAACTTCACTCAAGGGAGGGCCGGGGACACATGTGCGCCCCCGCCCCCTTGCTCCGGGAAAGCGCACTGTGTGGAAAGGGCAGTAAGCATACGGAAAGACGAACTGACAAGGAAGCGGACCGCGGCCTCCGGCAACCGTGCACCGGCCTTCCCATCCCGCCCCTTCATGCCCATGCCCTTTCCCTCTCTTCAGACAAAGAACGTCCTTGGCCGCGAAGCCGTCATTCCTTCCAGTTCCTTGCGAAGGCGCGAACCTCTTCCAGATTGAAGTCATTGGTGCATTTCACGAAATCATTGGTCAGGATGTCGGAGACGGGAGGCTCCGCGGTGATCAGCTTCTCCTCCTTGAACAGCCCGACGTATTGCTTGAACTTGCCCTCGTCGATCTTGCCGAACTCAGAATCCACCACGTCGCTGTAGGCGGCGGCGAGGAACTTGACCTCTCCGACGCTGCGGGCCATGGCCTGGTCCTCGGGACCCTCGGGCTTGGCGGCCGGATTGGCCTTCCAGTAGATGCGGACGGCCGCTTCCGGGTTCTCCTTCATGAAGACGATCGACTTGATGATCCCGCGTCCGAAGGCGCAGAGCGCGTCGCGCTTGCCTTCCACGGCCGCGTTGGAAGCGAAGTAGCCGCCGTTGCCGAAATCGCCCAGCGTGGGGTGCTCGACATAGGTCAGCTTGACCGCCTTGTTGCGCTCGATGGTGGCATAGGCGCTGTCCCACAGGGCGAGCGCCTGCACCCGGTCCGACTGGAGCGCCGCCACGGCCTGATCGGCCACGCCGACCGGAGCGATGGTGTAGTCGTCGCGCTTGACGCCGGCCATGGCCATCATGGAGGTCACGATCGGCAGAGCGGAGCTGCCGAGGTTGGAGACGCCGATGGTCTTGCCCTTCAGGTCCTTCATCTCCTTGACGGGGGAAGGATCGGGCAGGCCGACCTTGTAGATCAGTTTCGAGTAGATCGATAAGAGGATCTTGCCCCTGATGCCCTTCTCATAGCCCAGGATGGTGGGCTCGAAGGTCATCAGGCTGATGTCGCCGTTGCCCGCCGAGATGATCTGCGTGGCCGCCGAGGCGTTGGTGGCGTAGTTGATGCTGGTCTCCAGGCCGTCCTGCTTGAAGAAGCCGGCGGCATTGGCGATGTAATAGGTCAGGCTGCTGGAGCTGGGCGTGGGGCCGCCCGCGACGACGCGGATCTCGCCCACCTGCGCCAGGGCCGGGAGGGCCGAGGCCCCCAGCGCGAACGCGCCGGCGCAGAGCGCCGCGAGCCTTGATGATCTGGACATGTCTTTCCACCCTTGTCTGTTTCTT
>JBEBSP010000132.1:0-7529 GCA_040394255.1 Agaricicola taiwanensis
CCAGGACGTGCTGTTCTTCGTGGACAACATCTTCCGCTTCACGCAGGCCGGTTCCGAAGTGTCCGCGCTTCTGGGCCGCATCCCGTCCGCCGTGGGCTACCAGCCGACGCTGGCGACCGACATGGGCGCGCTGCAGGAGCGCATCACCACCACCAACAAGGGTTCGATCACCTCGGTGCAGGCCATCTACGTGCCCGCCGACGATCTGACCGACCCGGCGCCGGCCGCCTCCTTCGCCCATCTGGACGCGACGACGGTTCTGTCGCGCTCGATCGCGGAAAAGGGCATCTACCCGGCCGTGGATCCGCTGGATTCGACTTCGCGCATGCTCGATCCGCGCGTTCTGGGCGAGGAGCATTACGCCGTCGCCCGCCGCGTGCAGGAAATCCTCCAGCGCTACAAGGCGTTGCAGGACATCATCGCGATCCTGGGCATGGACGAACTGTCGGAAGAGGACAAGCTGTCGGTGTCGCGCGCCCGCAAGATCGAGCGCTTCCTCAGCCAGCCGTTCCACGTGGCCGAAATCTTCACCGGTTCGCCCGGCAAGCTCGTCAGCCTCGAAGACACCATCAAGGGCTTCAAGGGCCTGACCGAAGGCAAGTACGACCACCTCCCCGAGGCCGCCTTCTACATGGTCGGCACCATCGAGGAAGCGGTCGAGAAGGCACAGCGTCTGGCGACGGAAGCCGCCTGATCATCACCCCATAAAGCGACGGGAACCTCTATGAACATCAAGGTCGTCTGCCTGTTCCTGGGTCTCGTCGCCGGCGCACTGACCGGTTATGTGACGCGTCCCGAAAGCGCCCAGATCAAGCTTCCGGGCGTCAACATCGAAGTCACCGGGACCGGAACGGCCTCGGGTGGCGGTGAGTTGACCAGCGGCCAGATGCAGCACATCGGCATCTTCGCCGTGATTGGGGCCATCGTCGGTCTCGGCATCGGCTTGATGGCCGGACGGGGACGCGGGTAAGCGTTCCGCTTGATGCCTATTCCTACCCGGTCGATGCGCCGCAGCGTCCGGGATCATGCTTGAAGGACAGATCATGGCCGCTTTTCCCTTCGAACTTGTCTCTCCCGAGCAGTTGCTCGTCTCCGAGCAGGTCGATGTGGTCATCGCGCCCGGCGCCGAGGGTGAGTTCTCGATCCTCGCGGGCCATGCACCGTTCATTTCCACGCTGAAGCCCGGCGTCGTCACCGTCGAGGGCGGCTCCGTTCCCCTGCGGCGTTATTTCGTGCGCGGCGGATTTGCCGAAGTCACGCCGGAGAAGGGTCTGACGCTGCTGGCGGAAGAGGCCATCTCGTTCGACGATCTGGATGCCGCGCGGCTGGCGCAGGAAGTCAAGAACGCCGAGGAAGACGTGGCGGACGCGCCGACCGATGAAACCCGCCGCAAGGCGGAAGAGCGCCTGGCGCGAATCCGGGAACTGCGGGATGCGCTGGGAAGCTCCAGCGCGGCGCACTGACTGCCGACGCCAGCCTGTCCTGTTGCAACGGCCGCCTCGGGCGGCCGTTTTCGTTTCGGCGTTCAGCGGCCGGGTAAATGCGCGAAGGTCTTCACGACCTCTTCGTAGACCGGGCGCTTGAAGGGCACGACCAGTTCGGGCAGCCGCTCCATACGCTCCCAGCGCCATTCGGAGAACTCGGCCTTGTGCGCGCCGCCGCCGGGCCGCAGGACATCGATCTCATCCTCGCCTCCGGTCAGGCGCAGGGCGAACCACTTCTGCTTCTGGCCGCCATAGACGTTCTTCCAGCGTTTGCCGAGCACACCGGGCGGGAAATCATAGGTCAGCCAGCCGGGGCTCTCGCCAAGCTTTTCCACGGAGCGGACGTTGGTTTCCTCGTAAAGCTCGCGCAAGGCGGCAGGCCAGGGGTCCTCGCCCTCGTCGATGCCGCCCTGGGGCATCTGCCACCACTGGCCGGGGCCTTCAGGATCGCCCGGGGCGTCCGAGCGGCGTCCGATGAACACGCGATTCTCCGCGTTGAGAAGCATCACGCCCACGCAGGGGCGATAGGGCAGGCGTTCGGCTGCGGGCATGGTATCCGGTCGGTCAGTTGGATTGCTTGGGACGGGTGGCGATGGCGCTGACGGGCACCAGCACGAGGCCGCGTCCGTTGAGGCTTTTGGCCCATGCGGCGACACGCTCGACCGTGATGGGCAGCGCGGTTCCGACGCCGATGGCGGCGCCGTCACGCTTGGCGGCTTCCTCCAGCCGGGTCAGGGCGGCGTCGATGTCGGTGCCGGTCGCCTGCCCGTCGATAATCACACCGGCGCGTGAGGCCACCGCGCCGCTCTTCGTGGCTGTCGCTTCAACAAGGCTGCGCGGTGAATCGCCGTCATCGAGGAACACGAGGCCGCGCCGGCCGATCTCGGTCAGGATGGGCGCAAGCGAACTTTCGCTGGAGGTGAAGCGCGCGCCCATGAAATTCGCCATGCCCACATAGCCGCGCATGCGGCCCATGATCCAGCGCAGCCGTTCCAGGTTCACCGCGTCCGGCTCGCTGGTCAGCAGGGTCTGCGGGCCGGGGTCGTTGTTGGGATAGTCGAAGGGCTCCATGGGCAGCTGGAGCATATACTCGTGCCCGTCGCCGCGGGCGCGGCTGGCCCAGCGGTCGAGCTCGGCGCCGTAGGGGGCGAAGCCGAGGGTGATGTCCGCCGGAAGCTTGGCGATGGCCTCCGTGGTGGCGTTGTCGCTGATGCCGAGGCCGCCGATCAGCACGGCGACCTTCGGCCTCGGGTCGAGCATGCCGGCGGTGGGGCGCGCATAGGCGGTCATGGGGCGCGTGCCGTCCGCGGCGATGCGCGGCAGTTCCAGTCCCGTGACCTGTTCGATCAGCTTCGGATCGGGTTCCTTGATGCCGGCGCTTCCCGGGCTTCCCGGAACGCGGATGATCATCGGGCCGGAACCGGCTCCAGCCGGTGCGTCCTGGTCGCCGGGGCCGACGGGCCGGATCACCACGTCGCCGGAGGGCGGAGCGTCGGCGGGACGGACCACGATGCCTCCCTCGGAAGCGGCGGGCGACGTCACGGCGGGAGCGGCATCGCGCGTGGCTGCGGGAGGCGGCGTGGCAGGCCCTGACCGCCGGACGATGCTGGCGACCGCCATGGGTTCTCCACCGAGGGGATCGTCGGCCAGCAGAATCCAGAGGGCAAAACCGGCTGCCAGCGCGCCCGATAGGGCAATGATGGGAATCGCCAACGACGGAACCGCCCATGTCCTGCGCGGACGGGCGGTTCCCAAGGGGCGTGAAAGATCGTCGGTTGTCATGCCTCGCCGTCCGGTCGGTCCGGCTGCGGGGCTGTCAGGAGACCGGGGCTTGCCCCGGTCGCCGAATCAGTTCGCGGCGCCGCCCTTTTCCCCAGGAACCTTGGCCGAACGGGTCTTGATTCCGCAATCGGCCGGGATCGAATCCTTATTGGGAGGGAAATTGGCATCCGTCTTCTCTCCGCGCAAGAGCGACATGGCGAGTTGAAGCTGAACGTCGTCTTTCGCCTCCGGCGGGACATAGGTGGAGGAAGCGGAACGCTCGTCGCCGCCCTCGTTGCTGAGATGGCCTTCGAGGCCGGCTTCGCCCTTGCTGTCGACCTTGTCCTTCAACTCGTCGGGCACGTTCGGCAAGAGCAGGATGTCGGGCTCGATGCCCTTGGCCTGGATCGAGCGGCCGCACGGCGTGTAGTAGCGCGCCGTGGTCAGGCTGAGGGCGCCCTGGTTGCCCATGCGGGTCAGGGTCTGGACCGAACCCTTGCCGAAGGAGCGGGTGCCGAGCACGGTGGCGCGGCGATGGTCCTGAAGGGCTCCGGCCACGATCTCGGAGGCCGAGGCCGAGCCGCCGTTGATGAGCACCACCACGGGCTTGCCGTCGATCATGTCGCCGCTGCGCGCGCTGAAGCGCTGCACGTCGTCGGCCTTGCGGCCGCGCAGGGAGACCACCTCGCCCCGGTCGATGAAGGCGTCGGAAATCTGGACCGACTGGTCCAGCAGCCCGCCGGGGTTGTTGCGCAGGTCGAGGACATAGCCCTTGAGCTTGTCGGCGGGGATCTTCTTCTTGATGTCCTCGATGGCGGTGCGCATGTTGTCGAAGGTCGGCTCGGAGAAGGATGCGATGCGCACGTAGCCGATGTCCTCGCCCTCGACGCGGTGGCGCACGACACGGACCTTGACGATGTCGCGCACGATCCTGATGTCGATCGGCTCGGCGTTGTCGCGCTTGATGCCGAGGGTCACCGGCGTGTTGACCGGCCCGCGCATCTTCTTGACGGCCTCGTTGAGGGACATCCCCTCGACCTGTTCGCCGTCGATCTTGACGATCAGGTCTCCGGCCCGGACGTCGGCGCGCGAGGCCGGGGTTCCGTCGATCGGCCCGACGACCTTGACGAGGTTGTTCTCCATCATGACCTCGATGCCGAGGCCGCCGAACTCGCCGCGGATGTCGACCTGGCGGTCTTCATACTTGGTGGCGTCCATATAGGCGGAATGGGGGTCGAGCGATGACAGCATGCCGTTGATGGCCGCGTCGATCAGCTTCTGTTCGTCCGGGGCCTCGACATAGTCGGAGCGGACGCGTTCGAAGACATCGCCGAAAAGGTTGAGGAAGCGGTAGGTGTCGGAATTCGCCGCGAAAGCGCTGCCGAGCAGACCATGCTGCTGGATCACGCCTGTCGCCGTCGCGCCGAGAAGCGCTCCTACCAGAACCAAAGACGCCTTGCGCATCAGCTTCTCACCTTTTCGTTGGGGGCGGACGCCCACCAGGGGGCCGGATCAACGGGGGACCCATCTTTCCGGAACTCAATGTAAAGCACAGGCTTACCGGTATCCAGTGGCGTTGTTGAGGCAATCTGCCTGCCGCCCTGTCCCATCTGGCCGACCGGTTCGCCGGTCAGCACGAATTGCCCGAGCTCCACCGTGATGTTTTCCATTCCGGCCAATAGGACATGGTAGCCGCCACCGGCGTTCAGGATCAAGAGCTGACCATAGGACCGGAAGGGTCCGGCGTAGACGACCCAGCCGTCGCAGGGGGCCGTCACCTGTGCTCCCTGACGGGTGGAGCGGGTCTGTCCCTTGGTCAGACCACCAACGCCGTCCGAGGCGCCGAAAGGCTTGAGCTGCGGTCCGGTGACCGGCAAGGGCAGCAGGCCCTTCGCCGATGCGAAGGTGACCGCCGGCGCCAGCCGTCCGGGATCTCCAAGGGCCGCGAGCTGGGTGCTGGGAGAGGTCGGCGCGGCGGGGCTCTGGGCCGCCGCCGCCGCTTCCGCCGCGGCTTTCACCGGCGCCACCTCGGCCTCCATGCGCGCAATCAAACTTTCGAGATCGCGCACCTCGCGGCCGAGCTCGGCCGCGCGCTTTTCCTCCGCGGTCAGCTCGCGCTCGCGTTCGCTGAGCATGGACTGGCGGGTTTCGACCAGGGCCGCGATGCGGATGCGTGCGTCGTCGAGGCGCTTCTTCTCGTCGGCAAGTCCGGTGCGCTCGGTCTCGATCCGGTTGCGCAGGCGGGTCAGCTCGGTCAGATCGCCGGTCAGGGCCTCGGCCTCGATGCGCAGCTCCGGCAGGACCGCGCCCAGCATCATGGACGAGCGGATCGCCGACAGGGCGTCGGCGGGCTCCACCAGCAGCGCCGGAGGTGGCTGCAGGCCCATGCGTTGCAGGGCGCCCAGCAGGGTTGCCAGCACCTCGCGCCGGCTGGCGAGGTTCTTGCGCACATCCTGCTCGTTGGCGGTCAGGGAGGCCAGGCGGTCCTCGCTGTCGTTCAGCCGTTTCTCGGTGTCGCTGATCGTCCGGGCGGTCTTGATGAGCTCGGCGCTCAGCTTGCCGCGTTCGCCGCGCAGGGTCTCGATTTCGCGCTTCAGGGCATCCTGGGTGATGCGCGCCCGCTCCAACTGCTCGCGGGCGGCGTCCAGTTCCTTTGCGCGCGTTCCCGCGTCCGGTTCCTGCGCCATGGCGGGAGCCACGGCGAGGGCGAGGATCAGGACAAGGGCGGCGCGCAGGGACATCGGTCCATTCAGCCTAACCGGCGTTAACGTTGCGTCAACCGTGAGCGGCAAGGAGCCCTCATGCGCGATGGTAGGGGTGGCCGGACAGGATCGTCATTGCCCGGTACAACTGCTCTGCGGCGAGAATGCGGACGACCTGATGCGGCCAGGTCATGCGCCCGAACGACAGGCTGGTGAAGGCCCTGTCGCGCAAGGAGGCGTCGAGGCCGTCCGGTCCGCCGATCACGAGCCCCAGCGCCTGTTCGCCCTCGTCGCGCAGGCGGCCAAGAAGCTGCGCGAAGGCGGCGCTGTCGAGATCGCGTCCGCGCTCGTCCAACGCGATGAAGCGCGACGGCAGCCGTGCGGCGAGCGCTTCGGCCTCCTCGCGCTTGCGCTGGCCGGCCTGGGCGGCACGGCTTTCCACGAGTTCGATGGTCGTGACAGGGCCGAGCGACAGGGCGCGCCCGGCCTGACCGGCGCGCTCGATGTAGCGGTCGGCGAGCGCGCGCTCGGGACCGTCCTTCAACCGCCCCACGGCGGCGAGCACGATTTTCATGCGCCGTTCGCTCGTTCCTTGACCTTCAGACCACGAGACGTTCGACCGGGCGATCCACCGCCCAGATCTTCTCGAGGTTGTAGAAGGCACGCACCTCGGGGCGGAAGATGTGGACGATGACATCCCCGGCGTCGATCAGCACCCAGTCGCAGGCCGGCATGCCCTCGACGCGGATCCGGCCCTGGCCGTGCGCCTTCAGCGCCTGCACCAGACGGTCGGCGATGGCGTTGACGTGACGGTGCGACCCGCCCTGTGTGACCACCATGGCGTCGGCGAGAGAGGATTTGCCGGCAAGATCGATGTGGATGATGTCTTCGGCCTTGGCGTCTTCCAAGGTGGCGAGAACGAGCTTCACAATGTCTCCACCTTCCGTGTCCGGAAGCGTGGAGAGGGGAGACACGGCGCTTGGCGTCTCCGTCGAAGGGGTAGCGGACAGGGGTGCAGCCCTCATTCTTTCCTTGGCGAATACTGCGGGATTGCAGTGTCTCGCTCCCTTCAATGTAAGGTATGAAGGGGTGTTTCTTCAAGCCGTCTTCGATTGATCGGCCATGGCGGCGCGCAAGGCCGTCGACGACAGCGTGGAGCGCGGGCCGTGGATGAGGACCCAGGCCGGCGGTTCGCGCCGGGCGAGCGTGGCCGCGTCCGCCTCGCGGATGCGGTCATTCGCCAGCGCCCGCGCCGCCGGGGCCGCCGTCGCCGCCAGCGTCCAGCCTGGCCGATCCACGACCGCGATGGGCACGCGGGCCGCGATCTCGCGCCAACGCCGCCAGCGGTGGAAGCCGGCGAGACTGTCGGCGCCCATGATCCAGACGAAACGCAGGCCGGGGGCGCGCGCCTGGAGCCAGCCCAGCGTGTCGATGCTGTAGGTGAAGCCGAGGGCGGCCTCGATGCCGGTGACGGCGATGCGGGGATCTCGCGCCAATGCCCGCGCCGCGGTGATGCGCGCCGCCAGAGGGGCCAGTTCGCTTGCCTGCTTCAGCGGATTGCCGGGCGTGACCAGCCACCAGA
>JBEBSP010000133.1:0-7373 GCA_040394255.1 Agaricicola taiwanensis
CCTTTCCCGCCCGCTCGAACAGCTTGCCCGCCACGTCGCGCATGGTCGGCTGGCGCACCGCCTGGAACGGCATGGGCCGGCACACCGCCATGGCGGCGAGGCCGACGCGCGCGGTCAGCAGGCCGTTGATGACGCCCTCGCCCAGCTTGGCGGAGATGCGCGCCGCGATGCCGTGGCCCACCACCTGGTCGAGCAGCCCCTCGCCCGCCGCCATGCCGCCGGTGATGGCCAGATGGGTGAAGACATGGCGCAGCAGGGTGAAGAAGCCGAAGGTGCCCGGCCGCGCGCCGTAGATGGTCGCGACCCGCCGGATCAGGCTGATGGAGACGGCGGCCACCACGGCGATGTCGATCACGGCCCGTGGCGCGACCGCCGTGACGATCGAGACCCGCTGCGCGGCCTGCGCGATGGCCCGCGCCGCCGCCGCGTCGAGGGGCGCGAGGATTTCCCGCTCGGCCAGCCGCAGGAGATCGGACCCGTCGAAGATGCCGGGCTCGTGCCGGGCGACGGCGGCCCTGCCGCGCGCGGTCTCCGGAATGGCGGCGTAGAGCCCGTCGAGCCGCCCGACGATCCGGCGCGCCGCGCCCCGGTCGTCGGAGGCCAGCACCTCGATCGCCTCGGCCCGAAGGTCGTCGATCATGGCGAGGCGGCGGATGGCGAAGACCTCGCGCAGGATGAAGGCGATCCCGGCCAACGCCGTCACGCCCGCGACGCCGAGCGCGGCATAGCCCAGCCAGTCCGCGCGGGCATAGAGGCTTTCGATCAGGTCGGTGACGGCAAGGCCCAGCGCGAGCGAGCCCAGCGCGCCGAGCCCGGCCCAGAAGATCCGCCCCAGCTTCAGCCGCCTGGGCCGCTTCGGCTCCACCGGCGCGGGCAGGCCCGCCACGGCTTCGTCGGCCACGAGGATGTCGTCGAGCGGCGGCGCTTCGGCGATCTCCGCTTCATCGAGACGGAAGGCTGTGGGGCGGCGGGGCGGTATGGTCATGACGTTGCTTCGGGTTGGAGGATTTGGCCCATCCTTCGAAACGGCCCTTTGGGTCTCCTCAAGATGAGGCCGGTGGGTTGAGAAGGCTCATTTTTCAACCTTTCCACGTCAACACCCTCATGCTGAGGGATCGCGAAGCGATCGCCTCGAAGGATGGGCCACGGATATCCTGGCATCCACTGTCAGCCACACCCGTGATTGCCTTTCCGCCCCTCATGCCAGCGCATCTCCGACAAGGAACTCCAGCGCCCGGTCGAGCCGGATGTGTGGCAGCCGCACGCCCCAGGGCGCGGGCTCGCTCAGCGGCGGGCGGAAGGTGACGAAGCGCAGGTCGGCGTCCGGGCCGTCGAGCCTGCCGCGAAACCCGCCCGATGACAGCGCGGCCTCCGGATCGGCGGGCAGATCGCCGGGAAACAGCGCCACCTCGCGCTCCCCGTCGAAACTCTCGCCCCCCGCATGCTCGCCCGCTTGCGGAGTGCCGATGATGACGGGGTACTCGCCCCCCGCCCGCCGCACCGTGCCCTCACGGGTGGCGCGCACCGAGGCCAGCGCCAGCACGTCGACGGCGGCCCCCGCCATGCCCGCGCGCCCCGCGGCGCGTTCGACCATCTTGCCAAGGATCGCCTCCAGCCGGTCATGGCTTGTGTGATGCAGATGGTCCGCCTTGGTGGCGGCGAACAGGAGCTTGTCGACCTTGGGGCGGAAGATGCCCGTCAGCCACGCGTTCCGCCCATGCCGGAACGCGCCCAGCACATCCCCCAGCGCCCCTTCCAGATCGCGCACCGCGTCCGGCCCGGCATCCAGCGCCGCCAGCGCGTCCACCAGCACGATCTGCCGGTCGAGCCGCGCGAAATGCTCGCGGAAGAAGGGGCGAACCACATGTGAAACATAGGCGTCGTAGCGGCGCGCCATCATCGCCCAGAGCGAGCCCGAGGGCGCGGCGCCGTCGGCGGGCACGTCCAGCGGCGCGAAGGTCAGCGCCGGAGACCCCTCAAGGTCGCCCGGCATCAGGAAGCGGCCCGGCGGCAGCGCCGACAGCGCATGCCGGGCGTCGCGCGCCGAGCGCAGATAGGCGGTGAACAGCCCCGCGAGACGGCGCGCGGCATCCTCGCTCTCGCGCGCCGCCGGATCCTGTTCGGCATTGGCCGCGAGCCATTCGGCGGCGACCGCCACCCGGACCCCGCCCCGCGCCTGCGCGATGGTTTCCGCCGACCAGCGCTCGAAGCTCTTGCCCATCAGGCCGAGGTCCAGCAGCCATTCGCCGGGATAGTCGACGATGTCGAGGTTGAGCTTCGACGCGCCGAACCGGCGTCCCCAGAACCCCTGGCTCTGGTAGTCGATGACGACGCGCAGCTCGGAAATCCGCCGGGTCGACTCCGGCCAGTGCCGGTCCGGTCCCGTGAGCGCGGCCAGATGGGTCTCGATGTCGAAGCGCGGGACGTTGTCGTCCGGCTGGGGCGCGAGCCGCGCCGAGGCGATGCGCCCTTCCCCCGCCGCCCGGAACAGCGGCATGCGCGCGCCCACCGTCAGGGCATGGACCAGGGATGAGATGAACACCGTCTTGCCCGCCCGAGACAGGCCCGTCACGCCCAGCCGCAGCGTCGGCTCGACCAGCCCTCCGGCGGCGTCCGCGAGGCTGCGGGCGGTGATGCGGGCCTCATGACCGAGATCGCCGATGAGCCCCATCAGCCATCCGCCCCCAGATCCCGCGGCCGTGTGAAAAAGGAGAGCGTCGACGTTCCGGCCCGAAGCTCGCGCCAGCTGTCGACCGGACAGTCGAGCACCGCGACCGATCCCGGCGACATGCCCGACGACAGCCGCCGCCGCGCGTCGGCATCGGCCGACCCGGCGAGCATGACGATCAGGCTCTCCAATCCCGGATTGTGCCCGACGACCATGAGCGTCTTCACGTTATGTGTCGTTGTTTGTATCGCCGCGAGAATATCCGACGGCCGCGCCTCATAGATTTTCGGCTCGAAAACGGCCCTGACATCCACCCCGATCACCGGTTCCGCGAGTTCCCATGTCTGGCGTGTGCGCAGCGCCGGGGACACCATGGCCAGGTCGATGGGAGTGCCAAGCTTGTCAAGCCATCGGGCGACATGGGGCATGGCCTCGATACCGCGCGGGGCGAGCGGCCGGTCGTGGTCCCTGACACCGTCGGGGGAGGCGGCCTTGGCGTGCCGGAGAAGGATTAATCGTAGCATGTCGTTGGTATCTGGTTATCAACTATGTTTGTGACAAGTTAGCTACAGCAAACTGTCACGTGAAGTTTCCGCGACCCTGTTTACCAAAAGGATCGAGTATTTGCCTTAAATTGGCCGTAGCAGGATTCGATCTGCTTCGTGCTCGTAAATATTGCGAGTGTTGGCTCATTTTGAGGTGATGAAGTCATGTTGATGCCCTCCAGCGTCCAGGAACCGCATAGCACCGCATCGGCCCGGCCGATCGATCTGGTTCATCTGGCGCGCCAGACCGCCGGCGATCGTATCGTCGAGCGCGAGGTTCTGTCGATCTTCCGCCGTCAGACGCGGTTGTTCATGATCCGGCTGGAAGCCACCACCGACCCCAAGGGACGCGCCGAGATCGCGCACACGCTGGTCGGATCGGCGCGTGGCGTGGGCGCCTGGCGTGTCGCCACGGCCGCCGAGGAACTGGAGCGTGCCGCCAAGACCTCCGGGGCGATCGGCACCGCGCTTGAGAGCGTCGCGGAAGCCGTCGCGGAAGCCACGAGCGAGATCGACACCCTGCTCGCGGCCTGACGCCGCATCAGGCACAGAGGGCCTAGCCGCTCGCGATGAGCGGACCTAAAACGTGGGTGCCATGCGGATCGCATGGCACCCTTTTGTTTGCCACGTCCAGAGAGTCCATGCCGCAGATCATCTTCGTTGAAGCCAACGGCGAACGGCGCACCGTCGAGGCGGCGCTTGGCGCGACCGTCATGGAAATCGCCCTGCGCAACGCCATTCCCGGCATCGAGGCCGAATGCGGCGGAGCCTGCTCCTGCGCCACCTGCCACGTCTATGTGGACGAGGCCTGGGCCGATCGCGCCGGCGGCCCCTCTCCCATGGAAGAGGACATGCTGGACTTCGCCATCGATGTCCGGCCGACCAGCCGCCTGTCCTGCCAGATCAAGATGACGCCCGAGCTTGACGGCCTGGTGGTGGAAACCCCCGAGCGCCAGGGCTGACCCGGGCGGCGCGCCCGGCCGTGATCGGGACTTGCCCGATCTAATATATCCATTAATCTGGATATATGGAAAACGAATCCGCCATAGCCGCGCTCGCGGCGCTTGCCCAGACGACGCGCCTCGAAGCCTTCCGCCTGCTGGTCCGCCATGAACCCGAGGGCCTTCCCGCCGGCGACATCGCACGCCATCTCGCCGTGCCGCAGAACACGATGTCGGCCCACCTGACGGCGCTCGGCCATGCCCGCCTCGTGCGCTCGCGGCGTCAGGGCCGCTCCGTCATCTACCATGCCGAGATCGACACCCTGCGCACCCTCACCCTTTTCCTCGTCAAGGACTGCTGCGGCGGCCGTGCGGAGCTTTGCGCCCCGCTCATCGCCGAACTCACCCCCTGCTGCTGAACGGAACCCCTCATGCCCGCCGACATCACCGTCTACCACAACCCCGCCTGCGGCACGTCCCGCAACGTGCTGGGTCTCATCCGCAACGCCGGGATCGAGCCGCATGTGGTCGAATACCTGAAGACCCCGCCAAAGCGTGAGCTTCTGGTGGACCTCATCGCCCGCGCCGGAATCACCCCGCGCGATCTCCTGCGCGAAAAGGGCACCCCTTACGCCGAACTGGGCCTCGGCGACGAAAGCCTCTCCGACGACGCGCTGATCGACGCCATGCTGGCCCACCCGATCCTTATCAACCGCCCGCTGGTGGTCTCGCCGCTGGGCGTGAAGCTGTGCCGCCCCTCGGAAGCGGTGCTGGACCTCATCCCCGCGCCGCAGAAGGGCGCCTTCGCCAAGGAGGACGGCGAGCCCGTCATCGGCGAACGCGGGGCAAGACCGCGCTGATGCCCGTGCCGAAGCCGTGGCGGCTCTCCTTCCTCGACCGTTATCTCACCCTCTGGATCTTCGCCGCCATGGCGCTGGGCATCGCCCTCGGCAGCCTGTTCACCGGGCTGCCGGCGGCGCTCGACAGCCTGTCCCTGGGCGGCACCAACATACCCATCGCGGCCGGGCTGATCCTGATGATGTATCCGCCGCTCGCCCGCGTCCGCTATGAGGAACTGCCTGCCGTCTTCGCCGACAAACGCGTGCTGGTGCTGTCGCTGGTGCAGAACTGGCTGATCGGCCCCGTGCTGATGTTCGTGCTGGCGGTCACCTTCCTGCACGACCAGCCGGAATACATGACGGGCCTGATCCTGATCGGCCTTGCCCGCTGCATCGCCATGGTGCTGGTCTGGAACCAGCTCGCGCGCGGCGACAACCAGTATGTGGCGGGTCTCGTCGCCTTCAATTCCATCTTCCAGATACTGTTCTTCAGCCTCTACGCCTGGCTGTTCCTTTCAGTCTTGCCGCCTCTGCTCGGGCTGGAAGGCAGCATGATCGACGTCGGCTTCCGGACCATCGCCGGCGCCGTCCTGTTCTATCTCGGCGTGCCCTTCCTCGCGGGCTTCCTCACGCGCCGCGGCCTCACCGCCAGCCGGGGGCGGGTCTGGTACGAGGAGGTCTTCAGCCCGCGCATCGCCCCGATCACACTGGCGGCCCTGCTCTTCACCATCGTCGCCATGTTCAGCCTCAAGGGCGGCGAGGTCATGCGCCTGCCCTTCGACGCGGTCCGCATCGCGATCCCGCTGACCATCTATTTCGTGGTCCAGTTCCTTGTCAGCTTCGCCATGGGCCGGCTGATCGAGGCCGATTATCCGCGCACCACGGCCATCGCCTTCACGGCGGCGGGCAACAATTTCGAACTGGCCATCGCGGTGGCCATCGCCGCCTTCGGCCTCGCCTCCCCGGTCGCCTTCGCCGCCGTCATCGGCCCTCTGGTCGAGGTGCCGGTGCTGATCCTGCTGGTGCGCGTGGCGCTCTGGCTCGGCCCGCGCTGGTTCCCGGCGGATGCGGAGGCCCGGGCATGAACCGGCTGCGCACCCTGCCCGATCCGGATCGTCTTCCCGCGCTCGACAGAAGCCGTGTCATCGAACGCCCGGCGGCGGGTCTGGGTGCGGATGATCCGCCGCGCATCCTGTTGCTGTATGGCTCCCTGCGCGAGCGGTCGTTCTCGCGCCTCTGCGTCGAGGAAGCCGCCCGCGTGCTGCGGCTGTTCGGGGCCGAGACGCGCATCTTCGATCCCTCAGACCTGCCGCTGCCCGGGCAGGTGGCGGGCGACGACCACCCCGCCGTCCACGAGTTGCGCGCGCACGCGCTGTGGTCCGAGGGTCAGGTCTGGTGCAGCCCGGAGCGCCACGGCCAGATCACCGGTGTCATGAAGGCCCAGATCGACCACCTGCCCCTGTCCACAGGCGGCATACGGCCGACGCAGGGGCGCACGCTGGCGGTCATGCAGGTCTCCGGCGGCTCGCAGTCCTTCAACAGCGTCAACACGCTGCGCATCCTCGGCCGCTGGATGCGCATGGTGACGATCCCCAACCAGTCCAGCGTCGCCAGGGCCTTCGAAGAATTCGACGGGGCGGACCGCATGAAGCCGTCGAGCTATTACGACCGCATCGTTGACGTCATGGAGGAACTGGTGCGCTTCACGGTGTTGCTGCGCCCCCACGCCGCCCGGCTCATGGACCGCTATTCGGAGCGCAGGGCCTCGGGCGCCCCGATCAATGCCGCGCAAGACCTCTCGGCCATAGCCATCACGCGGCGGGACGCCTGAAACTTGCCCCGGCCCGGCCCTGTCAGACCCTTGCGATCGTCTGGATGACGCGCTGCATCAGGTGGATAAGGGTGGCCCGCTCCTCGTCGCTGAGATCGCCGACAACCGCTTCGTTGACCCGCCGTGCCGTGCGCATGGCCGCCTCGCGCATGCCGCTCGCCTTCTCCGTCATGTGCAGCGTCTGCGCCCGGCTGTCCCTCGGGTGCTGGCGACGCTCGACAAACCCGTCGCGCTCCATGCGGTTCAGCGTGTTGGCCATGGTCGCCTGCTCGACGTTGAGGCGCGCCACCAGTTCGCCCTGCGTCAGCCCGTCCCTCTCCCAGAGCTGCATCAGAACGACGAACTGGGCGGGCGCCAGCCCCAGCGGCTTGAGCTCCTGGGCCAGGGAGCGTGTCATGAGGCGAGCCATCTGGTTTGCCAGATAGCCGAGCGATTGCTTGAGGGAGGACGCTGAAGGCTCGTCCGTTAACTGAGCACTATCCATGGGATAAATGTCAGTCGATTAAAAAATGCACACAATAGGCATTGTGGCTTTTCAACAGATGCACG
>JBEBSP010000134.1:0-7362 GCA_040394255.1 Agaricicola taiwanensis
GGGTCAGGACAAGTCGGCCTTCGCCGGTACATTCTCAAGCATCGCCGCTGCTTTGGGTTTATCAGACTTAAATGCTGCAAAAATAACGGCCGTTTTAAGGTTGAAACGGCCGTTATTATTTTAATATCACATCTTTTCTGGCTGATGTATGGTTGTGCCAATTGAAGCCATTTTTATGTGCTTTATTGTTGCGAGCTTAATGGCGGCAGCGATCTGCGACCTGCTGACCATGACCATTCCAAACAGTCTGACGCTGTCTTTCGCCCTGGGTTTTCCAGTGGCTGCTGCGTTGACGGGAATGGATTTTCCAACGGCAGGCTGGCATCTGGCGGCGGGCGCGCTGATCCTCGCAGTGTGTTTTGGCCTGTTCGCACTTGGCTGGCTTGGCGGCGGGGATGCGAAACTGGCCGCCGGTGTCGGCCTGTGGCTCGGGTTTGATCTTCTTATGCCGTGGCTGGTGATGATGGCGCTCTTTGGGGGCGCGCTGACGCTGGGTCTTCTCATCGGCCGGCAACTGCCGCTTCCGCACATTCTTGGACGTCACGACTGGGCGGTCCGGTTGCACCATCCCACGACGGGCGTGCCTTACGGCATAGCGATCGCGGCCGGCGCTCTCTGGGTGCTTCCCATGTCACACTGGGCCAAGTTGTTAAGCTGAACGGCCAACAATACAAAATCAGATAGATATCATTAACCATACATTGACCTTTCATTGCTCCAATCCGGCATGAGGCCGTGGTGCGCGGCCACCAGCCACAAGGTATCGGCGTATGAAGGGCTCTCGTATTCTCGTTTTGGGTGTCGCCATCCTCGCAGGCGGCGCGGCCGCGCTGCTCTCCCAGCGTGGAGACAAGCCCGCGCCGGTGGTCATCAAAAGTGAACCTGCTCCCAAGCTCGACACGGTTGAGATTCTCGTCGCCAGTGCCGACATTCCCATGGGAACCGCGGTGAAAGCCGAGCAACTGGCGTGGAAGAAATGGCCGCGGGAAGAAGCCAGGAGCTTCATCCAGCTGCAAGCGGGGAAAGATGTCAAAACCGATTATGTCGGGGCCATAGCCCGGCAGCCCTTTGTGACCGGCGAGCCCATAAACGACAACAAGATCATCAAGGCCGGGTCGGGTTTCATGTCCGCCATCCTGCCATCCGGCATGCGGGCCATCGCGACTGAAATTTCAGCGGAAACAGGCGCTGGTGGCTTCATCCTGCCGAACGATCGCGTCGATGTGATTCTGACGCGGCGCGAAAACATCAATGGCACCGAGCAATTCGTATCCTCGACGCTTCTGACGAATGTGCGGGCCCTGGCCATCGACCAGACCATTGAAGAACAGAATGGGAAAAAGGTCGTCGTTGGCAGGACCGCAACACTGGAGTTGTTGCCGCGTCAGGCCGAGGCGCTCGCGCTGGCACGTCAGCTGGGGACGATTTCCCTGGCACTGAGAGCCATGGTCGACACCAATCCGGAGGGGCTGGCAGGCGGCGTCCTCCCTCAGTTTGGCGAGGGTCTGCAAGGAAAACAGCAAGGCGAGGCAAACCGTCTCAACGTTGTTCGCTACGGCGTCACGACACAGGCCGTGCAATGAGTGCTAAGGGGCTGGGGAAAATGAATTTCATACATATGATGGCCAGGCTTGCGCTCGCGATGACCGTGGCGCTGGCGCCGTTGCTGGGTGGTCCTGCTCAGGCTGCCGATCCGGCCTATCCTGCGGCTTTGCTTACCCATAGCAATTCGAAGCAGGTTACTTTGGGGATCGGCAAGTCCATGGTGGTGGAACTGCCGCGCGATGCCTCCGAGGTCATCGTGGCGGATCCAAAGATAGCCAATGCCGTGGTCCGTTCCGCGCGAAGGGCCTTTCTGATCGGTGTGGCGGGTGGGGCGACCAGCATTATCTTCATAGATGCGGACGGTCAGCAGATCGTTGCCCTGGATGTCGTGGTCGCCCGCGATGTTGGCGCGTTGCAGACCTCGTTGCGCACGGTGCTTCCGGAATCCCCGATCGTGGTCAGTTCCGTCGGTGATTCCGTGATGGTGACCGGTTCGGTCCGTTCGGCGTCCGATGCCGCGACCGCTGTTGCCCTGGCCGGACAATTCGTCGGCGATGCGACCAAGGTCATCAATTCCCTGGCCGTAACCGACAGGGATCAGGTTCTCCTGAAGGTGACCGTGGCCGAAGTGCAGCGCAATGTCGCAAAGCAGCTCGGCATCAACTGGGATGCGGGAATGCGTCTCGGGGCGACCATTCTGGGCGGCAGCTCAACGCCTCCCTTCGGTTTGGGCTCCGCGCTTGCCAATATTATCGAGCCGGACGGCGATGCTAATCCTGGCCTGCGCAGGATCACGTCCGGAGGAAACGGAATAGGCAGCTCCTATGTAGGCCAGAAAGGGTTCTCCGTCGCCAATCTGCGGGCTTTGGAACAGAACGGCGTGATGCGCACGCTCGCTGAACCCAATCTTACGGCGATATCGGGAGAATCGGCTCAGTTCCTGGCAGGCGGAGAGTTCCCGGTTCCCACGGGGCGCACATGCACGCCCGAAAATGGCTGTAACGTCAGTATCGAATTCAAGAAATTCGGCGTGTCGCTCAATTTCACGCCCGTCGTGATTTCTGGCGGCCGGATCAGCATGAAGATCAATACGGAAGTCAGCGAACTGTCGAATGAAGGAGCGTTCACCCAGGCCGACGGCTTTACCATTCCGTCACTGAAGGTGAGGCGCGCCGACACGACTGTCGAAGTTCCCTCAGGCGGCGCCATCGCGCTCGCCGGCATGATTCAGCAGTCAACGAAGCAGGCTATCGCGGGCCTTCCCGGCGCCAAGGATATTCCCATCATCGGCTCGCTGTTCCGCAGTCGGGACTTCCTGAAATCTGAAACCGAGCTGGTGATCTTCGTGACACCCTATCTGGCCAAGCCGACGCGTCCTGACGCCATCGCAAGGCCGGATGACGGCTTTGTTAATCCCAATGACGCCGAGGGGTATTTCCTGGGGCGCATGAACAAGGTTTACGGCGTCACCCCCAAGGGTGGAGCGCGCGTTGGTTTCATCGTCGATTGATACAGGCTGGAGTGAGTGACGCTATGATTGATCGAACGAATGTTCGTATTCCGCTCCACGCCGCGGTTATCGCTGGCTTCGCCGCGCTGAGCCTTGGGGCCTGCGCATCGGACCCCGGCACGACCGCTTCGGCATCCTCGACATTCCGGGAGCGTCATCCGATTGTTGTCGCCGAAGGAAGTGAAATTCTGGACATCGTTCCGGGTGGTGGTCCAGGCGGCCTGACGGAACGCCAGCGCGAGGATGTGCGCGGCTTCGCTGAAAGCTGGCGTCAGCAGGGAAGGGGGCTGGTATCCATTCAACTGCCCCGGGGCGGAGCCACCGATGCGGCCTCATCCCACACCATGCGCGCCTTACGAACCGAACTGGTGGCCGGAGGCGTGCCCTCCCGCGCGATTTCCGTGTCCAGCTATGCCGCGTCTCATCCAAGCCAGCTGGCGCCGACCCGTATCAGCTTTCCCAAGCTGACGGCCGAAGTCGCATCCCGGTGCGGTGAGTGGCCGGAGGATTTGGGCAATAGCTTGAACAGGTCTGGCAGAAACAACGGCGACTACACAAACTTCGGCTGCGCCTACCAGAACAATCTGGCCGCCATGATCGCCGATCCCGAAGACATCATACGGCCACGGGCGGAAACGCCGGCGAGCGGGGCGCGGCGCGTGACGATGTTTGACAAATACCAGAAGGGCGAAGCAACGGGCGCGGCCTCGAACGGAGACGGGGAATCTGCCAGTGGGGCCGGACAATGAGCGATATGACACAAGGCGACGAACACGATAACGAATCCGCGGAAGCAAGAGGCGACGATGTTATCGCGCCCTTGCCGAGGGTCTCCATTCAGGCTTTCTGCGAAACGCCCGCCATTGCCCAGATGGTTCAGACTGCGGCGCTCGATCGCCGCATGTCGAAGGCGCACGTCAAGGTCCAGATGGGCGGCATGCCGGCGGCCATCGAGGCCTATCGCAGTTCTCCCACGCCGAACGTCATCGTGCTGGAGAGCGACGCGAAGCGCGAGGTTGTCATAGAGAACCTGGATCGGCTGTCCGGCTTCTGCGACACCGGAACCAAGGTGGTGGTGATCGGCCGTCTCAATGACGTCGTTCTCTATCGGGAATTGATGCGCCGAGGCGTCAGTGAATATCTGGTCGCTCCGATAGGCGAGATGGAGCTGATCTCGACACTGTCGCGCATATTCCGCGCGCCTGGCTCCGAACCCGTGGGCAGGACCATAGCCTTCGTCGGAGCCAAGGGCGGTGCCGGCGCTTCCACCGTGTCGCATAATGTGTCCTGGGCCATTGCGCGCAACCTCGAGCTCGATACGGTTATTGTCGATCTTGACCTCGCCTTTGGCACGGCCGGACTCGACTTCAATCAGGACCCGCCACAGGGCGTTGCCGAGGCGGTGTATTCGCCGGAGCGGCTCGACAGCAATGTCGTCGATCGTCTGCTGGCTAAATGCACGGATCATCTCAGTCTGCTCGCGGCTCCATCGACACTGGATCGTGCCTATGATTTCCGCGAGGATTCCTTCGATCCGCTCCTCGACATCTTGCGCGCCAATGTTCCATGCATCGTGCTGGACGTTCCGCATGTCTGGTCGGCTTGGACGCGCCGGTCGCTCATCGTGGCCGACGAAATCGTCGTTGTCGCCTCTCCCGATCTGGCGAATCTGCGGAATGCAAAGAATATCTTCGATACACTGAACAACGAGCGCCCCAATGACGCTCCGCCACGGCTCGTCCTGAACCAGGTCGGCGTCCCCAAGCGGCCTGAAATCAAGCCGGCTGACTTTGCCAAGGCTTTGGGGGTGGATCCTATCGGGATCATTTCCTTTGAGGCCCAGACATTCGGGACGGCCGCGAACAATGGGCAGATGATCGCTGAAATGGCCGCTGCGCACAAAGCCAATGAAATATTCCTCGATATCGCGAGAGTGGTAACGGGTCGATCCGAGGTCCGCAGCCAGAAGAAGAGTCTTTTGTCCCCGATTTTGACCCGACTTTCCAAGAAGTCAGCGTGATTGAACGGTAGATCAATGTTCGGCAAACGTGGAAATTCCAGTCAATCTCAAGGGCTTGTGGCGACACAGGTTCAAACGGAAAGGGTTGCCGCGCCGCAGCCCGCTCTGGAGGCTCGCATCGAGCCGCTTGTGACGCCGACCCCGGTTGTCCGGGAAGCGACGGTGACGCCGAAGCGTCCACAAGCCTACTACGATATGAAAAGCGCCATTTTCTCCGCGCTGATCGAGGCCATCGATATCGGGCAGCTTGCCCGCCTGGACCAGGAGAGCGCTCGCGAGGAAATCCGCGATGTCGTGAACGACATCATCTCGATCAAGAATTTCGTGATGTCGATCGCCGAGCAGGAAGAACTGCTTGACGATATCTGCAATGATGTTCTTGGGTATGGTCCGCTTGAGCCCTTGCTCGCTCGCGATGATATCGCCGACATCATGGTGAACGGCGCGAACAAGACCTACATCGAAGTCAACGGCAAGATTCAACTCACGAATGTGCGCTTCAGAGACAACGCGCAACTCCTGAATATTTGCCAGCGCATTGTGAGCCAGGTCGGGCGCCGCATAGACGAGTCCTCTCCGATATGCGATGCGCGACTGCCGGACGGCAGCCGTATCAACGTGATCGGCCCCCCCTTGTCGATCGACGGGGCCACGCTCACCATCCGCAAGTTCAAGAAGGACAAGCTGACGCTCGATCAACTGGTGCGTTATGGCACCATTTCCAAAGAGGGCGCGGAAATACTGCGCATCCTTGGTCGCGTGCGGTGCAATACTCTGGTTTCAGGGGGCACCGGTTCGGGCAAGACCACGCTGCTCAATTGCCTGACGCGGGCCATCGACCTGGATGAGCGCATCATCACCTGCGAAGACACCGCCGAACTGCAGCTCCAGCAGCCGCATGTCGTAAGGCTTGAGACCCGGCCTCCGAATATTGAAGGAGAGGGTGAAGTCACCATGCGCGATCTTGTGAAAAACTGTCTGCGCATGCGCCCTGAGCGCATCATCGTCGGCGAGGTTCGCGGCCCGGAGGCGTTTGACCTTTTGCAGGCCATGAACACCGGCCATGATGGCTCCATGGGGACGCTTCACGCCAACAGCCCGCGAGAGGCTCTGTCGCGTATGGAAGGTATGATTTCGATGGGGGGCTACAACCTTCCCGTCCGCACCATCCGCGAAATGATCTCGGGTTCGATCGATGTCATCATCCAGACCCAGCGCTTGCGCGACGGATCGCGGCGCATCACGCACATCACCGAGGTCATGGGGATGGAAGGCGATGTGATCACGACGCAGGATCTTTTTGTCTATGAGATCAACGGGGAGGACGCTAACGGCAAATTCATTGGCCGGCATCGTTCAACCGGTATTGGTCGCCCGCAATTCTGGGAGAGGGCGCGATATTACAATGAGGATAACAATCTGGCGCAAGCGCTTGACCAGGCCGAAGCATCCCCGATAGTTGGGGTGGCATAGGGCGTATCGAGATGGATCTGAGAACCGTCCTTGTTTTTGTCTTGGTTGCGACGGCCGTTGCTTGCATCGCCTGGGTGCTGCTTCCTTACCTGACTGGAGAAATCCAGGCGGAGCGCCGTCAGATGAGCGTTGTGGGCGCTGGTCAGAGCAAACTCGCGTTGAATCGCCCGCGGGATGCGCTGTCGCGGCGCAATCAGATCGCTGAAAGCATGAAGGAACTGGAGGCCCGCCAAAAGAAGCGCAAGAATTTGAATCTCAACCAGCGCATCGAGCAGGCGGGTCTGAGCATTTCAAAAAATCAATTCATGATATACAGTGCGGTATCGGGAATTATAATTGGTCTTCTTATATTTTCTGTTTCAAGAAGTTCTATACTGGGTTTCATGGCTCTTTTCGCTGGGGGCTTGGGACTGCCGCGTTGGATGCTGACCCATTTGCGCAAGCGGCGTCAGGCGCGGTTTCTCAATGAGTTCCCAAACTCCATAGACGTCATTGTTCGGGGCGTGAAGGCCGGTTTGCCCCTGGCGGATTCCATTCGCATCGTCGCGAATGAAGCGCAGGAGCCTGTTCGCTCTGAATTCAAGGAAATCATCGAAGTGCAAACCGTGGGCGTGCCCATGGCCGATGCCTGCGAAAAGCTTTACGACAGAATAGGCGTTACTGAGGCAAATTTCTTCAGCATCGTTATTTCGATTCAGCAAAAAACAGGCGGTAGTCTCGCCGATACGCTTGGAAATTTGTCGAAAGTTTTGCGTGACCGTAAAAAGATGAAGGCAAAAATTGTGGCTGTCAGTATGGAAGCCAAGGCTTCGGC
>JBEBSP010000135.1:0-7320 GCA_040394255.1 Agaricicola taiwanensis
CCTCGGTCTTCTTGGCGTTGGTGATCATGCCGCCGGGATCGGAGCCGGCGTCGGGCTCGGTCAGGCCGAAGCAGCCGATCCATTCGCCGGCGGCGAGTTTCGGCAGGTATTTTTTGCGTTGTTCCTCAGTGCCATAGGCATGGATCGGGTGCATCACCAGCGAGGACTGCACGCTCATGGCCGAACGGTAGCCTGAGTCCACCCGCTCGACCTCGCGCGCCACCAGGCCATAGGCGACATAGCCGAGGCCCGCGCCGCCATACTCCTCCGGGATCGTCGAGCCCAAGAGACCCAGCGCCCCCATCTCGGTCATGATCTCGCGGTCGAAACGCTCCTCGCGGTAGGCGGTGAGGACGCGGGGCATCAACTCGCCCTGGGCGTAGTCGCGCGCCGCGTCGCGGACGAGGCGTTCGTCCTCGGTCAGCTCTCCTTCCAGATCGAAGGGGTCGGTCCAGTCGAAGTCGGCACGGGCATGATCGGACATGGAACTCACTTTCCGGCTGCACTGAACTGTCGCTTCGGCCGCCCGGACCGCATTTTGGATCACGGACCACCGCTTCCGCCAGTTAAGCCGCCGACGGTTCCGCGCGCAACCGCCGCGACCGCCCGGACGATGACAGTTCGTGGCCCCGTGGATCACCCGAAACGATGGCCCATCGAACCTCCCTACGACGAAGGTCGCAGAAGACTCTTTCCTGATGGTGGCGCGCAGGACTATGCTCCGCGCCTGCCGGGCGCCGGGGGCGGCGCGGGCACTGCCCAGGGGGTCCTTTCCATGAACGTCTTCGCCCGTTTCGCGCTGATCGTGATGCTCGTGGCCATGGCCGCGACGCCGTCCTTCGCCGACAAGAGCTTCTCGCGGCCCGAGATGGCGCAGGAGGCGCTGAAACTGGAAGCGCGGCTGAAGCGCGAGGCCAGCGGCGAGGGACGCCCGGTGGCGGACTGGATCAAGGACGGCGTGGCCGCGGCGCGGGTCGACGACTGGCTGGGCGCCATGGAGGCCTTCGGCGCGGCGCTGTCGCTGGACCCGAAGAGCGAGCAGGCCTGGCGCAACTTCGCGGTGGCGAAATTCCGCATCAAGGACGACCGGAACCGCTACACCTTCCAGCGCGAGGCGGCGGCGGCGGCCTACAAGACCTATCTGGTCTCCCCCAACGCCCAGGCCGAGGCGCGGGCGCTGGCGCTCTACGCCGAGATTTCCGCCGCGCGCTACGAATTCCGCCCGGCGCTCGACGCCTATGCGGAAAGCCTGAAACTGGCCGACAACGGGGCGGTGCGCACCGTCTACGAGGCGCTGCGCGAGGAATACGGCTTCCGCGTGCTCGACCACAGCATCGACAGCGACGCCGCCTCGCCGCGCGCCTGCGTGGAGTTCTCCGAGACGCTGGCCGGGGGGCGGGTCGACTTCACCCCCTATGTCACCGTCAAGGGCATGGACCGGCCCGCCGTCACCGCCGAGGGCCAGCAGCTCTGCATCGACGGGCTCAGGCACGGCGAGACCTACGAGGCGCGCATCCGCTCCGGCGTGCCGTCCTCCGTGGGCGAACTGCTGCCGAAGAACGTCGACCTCACGCTCTATGTGCGCGACCGCTCGCCCGCCGTGCGCTTCACCGGGCGCAACTATGTGCTGCCGGCGCGCGGCCAGAACGGCGTGCCGCTGATCTCGGTCAACACCGACGAGGTGGAGGCCGAACTCTACCGCATCACCGACCGGGGCATCGCCTCCGCCGTGGTCACCGGCGAGTTCCAGCGCCAGCTCGGCATGGGCGGCTTCGAGGACCTGACGGCCTCCAAGGGGATCAAGGTCTGGTCCGGCTCCATGCCGGTGGCATCCGAACTCAACAAGGACGTCACCACCGCCTTCCCGGTGAGCGAGGCCGTGGGGACGCTCCAGCCCGGCGTCTATGTGCTGGTGGCCAAACCCAAGGACGACAAGGAGCTGGACTGGGGCGAGACCAACGCCACCCAGTGGTTCGTGGTGTCGGACCTGGGGATCAGCACCATTTCCGCCCGCGACGGCGTGCATGTGGTGGTGCGCTCGCTGGCAACCGCCGAGCCGGTGCGCGGCGCGAAGCTGGACCTGATCGCCCGCTCCAACGAGGTGCTGGCCACGGCGGAGACCGACACGAACGGCTACGCCAGCTTCCCCGGTGCGCTGGCGCGCGGCGTGGGCGGATCGGCCCCTGCCGTGGTCACCGCGCAGGCGGGCGAGACCGACTACGCCTTCCTCGACCTCACGCAGGCGGCCTTCGACCTGTCCGACCGGGGCGTCGAGGGGCGGCCCGCGCCGGGACCGCTGGACGCCTTCCTCGTCACCGAGCGCGGGGTCTACCGGCCGGGCGAGACGGTGCATGCCACCGCGCTTCTGCGCACCGCCGAGGGCCGGGCGGAAGGCCTGCCGCTGACGCTGGTGCTGGAGCGCCCCGACGGCGCGGAGGACCGGCGCGCGCTGGTCTCCGACATGGGCGACGGCGGACGCACATGGGACGCGGAACTGCTGGACAGCGCCACCACCGGCACATGGCGGCTGCGCGCCTATGCCGATCCCAAGGCCCCGGCCATCGGTACGGCCACCTTCCTGGTGGAGGATTATGTCCCCGAGCGGCTCGACCTTGAGATCAAAAGCGCCGCGCCCTTCATCGCCGCCGCCGCACCCGCGCAGATCGACCTGACGGGCCGCTGGCTCTACGGCGCGCCCGCAGGCGAGCTGACCGCCGGGGGGCAGATCACCGTCAAGGCCTCGGACAGCGCGCCCAAGGGCTATGCCGACTACCGCTTCGGCCTCGCCGACGAGACCTTCGCCCCGGTGCGCGGGCCGCTCGCGCCCGTGGTCACGGCCAAGGACGGCAAGGGCCGGATCGCGGCGGCGCTGCCCGCCCTGCCCGCCACCAGCAAGAGCCTGGAAGCCCAGATCGCCGTGACCCTGCGCGAGCCGGGCGGGCGGGTGATCGAACGCGCCCTCACCCTGCCGGTGAAGGCGGCGGGGCCGCGCATCGGCGTCAAGCCGCTGTTCGGCGGCAGCGTCGGCGAGGGCGAGACCGCCGGCTTCGACGTGGTGGTGCTGACGCCGGAGGACGCCCGTGCGGCCAGGACCGCGCTGAAATGGGAGCTGAGCCGTCTGGAGCGCCGCTACCAGTGGTTCCAGGAGGACGGCAACTGGCGCTACGAGACCATCACGGGCACGACCCGCGTGGCGGACGGCGAGGTGGAGGCCACGCCCGAGGCCGCCGCCCGCATCGCGGCGAAGGTCAACTGGGGCGAATACCGGCTGGAGGTCTCCGCCGTGGACGGAGCCGCCACCAGCGTCGAGTTCGACGCCGGATGGAACGCCAGCGCCCCGGCCGACACGCCCGACGCCCTGCCGGTGGCCTTCGACAAGCCGTCCTACACCCCCGGCGCGACGGCGCAGCTTCGGATCGACAGCGCCTTCGCCGGCACCGCCACGGTGGCCGTGGTCGACCAGACGGTGAAGTCGGTCTCCACCGTCCAGGTCGCCGCCGGCGGCGCGACGGTGCCGGGCAAGGTCGGCGCCGACTGGGGCGCCGGGGCCTATGTGCTGGTCAGCCTCGCCCGGCCGCTGGACGAAAAGGCGAGCCGCATGCCCGGCCGCGCGGTCGGCCTTGCCTGGCTCACCGCCGACGCCGCGCCGAGGACGCTTCAGCTTGCCCTCAACGCGCCCGCCGAGGCGCGGCCGCGCGAGACCATGACGCTGCCGGTCTCGGTCCCCAACGTGGCCTCGGGCGAGACGGTGCGCGTGGTGGTCGCCGCCGTGGACGTCGGCATCCTCAACCTCACCGGCTACAAGGCTCCGAAACCGACCGCCTGGTTCTACGGCCAGCGCGCGCTCGGGGCCGAGATGCGCGACCTCTACGGCCAGTTGATCGACGGCATGCGCGCCGAACGCGGTGCGCTCCGCTCCGGCGGCGACATGCCCGACGCGGGGCTGAAGGGCACCCCGCCGACGCAGGCGCCGCTGGCGCTGTTCTCCGGCATCGTCGAGGTCGGGCCGGACGGCAGGGCCGAGGTCTCCTTCGACCTGCCGCAGTTCAACGGCCAGGTGAAGGTGATGGCCATGGCCTGGAGCCGCGACCGCGTCGGCGAGGCGGAGGCCGACGTCACCGTGGCCGATCCGGTGGTGGTGACCGCCGCCATGCCGCGCTTCCTCGCCACCGGCGACACGTCGCGCGTCAAGCTGGACGTCCACAACGCCAAGGGCGCGGCGGGGGCCTACAGGCTCGCCATCGCCGCCGAGGGGCCATTGAAGGCGACCGGGGCGGCGGAGCGCACGCTCACGCTGGCCGCCGACGGGCGCGCCGCGCTGGAGGTGCCGTTGCAGGGCACCGGCACCGGCCCGGCCACGCTCACCCTGACCCTGACCGGGCCGGACGGTGCATCTTACGACCAGAGCCTCGCCCTGACCGTGCGTCCCGCCCAGCCGGAGGTGACCCGGCGCGTGCCCGTGGCGGTGTCGAACAATCAGGCGGTGATCGGCGGCGACCTCGTCGCCGGCTTCCTGCCCGGCACCAGCCGCGTCACCGTCTCGGCGGGGCCTTTGTCCTCGCTGGACGTGGCCGGACGGCTGGCGGCGCTCGACCGCTACGCCTACGGCTGCTCGGAGCAGATCGCCAGCCGGGCCATGCCGCTGCTCTATGTCTCGGAGCTGGACGCCACCGGGCTGTTCGCGGGCGTGCCCGTCGAAGACCGGGTGAGGGAGGCCGTGACCCGTGTGCTGTCGCGGCAGGATTCCACCGGCAGCTTCGGACTGTGGTCGACCGGCTCGGGCGACCTCTGGCTCAACGCCTATGTGGCCGACTTCCTGACCCGCGCGCGCGAGAAGGGCTATACGGTGCCCGACACCGCCCTGAGCCTTGCCCTGAACAACCTCAAGAACACGCTCGGCTACATGGGCGACGTGGAGGACAACGGCGGGGCGGACGCCGCCTATGCCCATTACGTGCTGACCCGCAACGGGCGCGGGCGGATCGGCGACCTGCGCTACATCGCCGACGCCAAGCTCGACGCGCTGGCGACGCCGCTCGCCCGCGCCCAGATCGGCGCGGGGCTCGCCATCCTGGGCGACAAGGCGCGGGCGGAGCGGGCCTTCGCCTCGGCGCGCGACCTCCTGGACCAGAGCGACGACAGCGATGCCCGTCTCGACTACGGCAGCGCGCTGCGCGACGGCGCGGCCATGCTGGCGCTGGCCTCGGAAACCGATGTCGCGGCCTCGATCGTCCCGGCGGTGTCGCGCCGGGTCGACGGCCTCGCCGCCGAGCCCCGCACGCTGTCCACCCAGGAGAACGCCTGGATGGTGCTGGCGGCGCGGGCCTTCAAGGCGCAAGCGGAAAAGGCCCGGATCACGGTCGGCGGCGCGAGCGTCTCGGGCCAGTTCGAGCGCGATTTCGGCGGGCTGGAGATCACCGCCGCGCCGGTCCGGATCGCCAGCGCGGGACCGGACCCGCTGAAACTGTCGGTGACCGTCTCGGGCAACCCGGCGGAACCGGAAGAGGCGGCGGAAGAGGGCTTCGTGCTGGAGCGGACCTACTACACCACGGAGGGCGTCGAGACCGACCCGTCGACCGTGGCGCAGAACAGCCAGTTGGTGGTGGTGCTGACCGTCACCGAGCCGGAGCCGCGCGAGGGCCGGGTGCTGGTGGTCGACCATCTGCCGGCCGGCTTCGAGATCGACAACCCGCGCCTCCTCAAAAGCGGCGACACCGACGCCTTCTCCTGGCTGCCGGAGGACGGCGGGCCCGAGCACGCCGAATTCCGCGACGACCGCTTCGTGGCGGCCTTCGACCGGACGCAAGGCGGCGAGGAAAGCTATTCGGCGGCCTATGTGGTGCGCGCGGTGGCGCCGGGCTCCTACGCCCATCCGGGCGCGACCGTGGAGGACATGTACCGCCCCGAGCGCTTCGCCCGCACGCAGGCCGGCCGGGTCGAGGTGACGGCGGCGAAGTGAGGGAACGCGGATGACAGGCCGCATGCGCCGGACCCTGCTCGCCGCCTGCGCCATCCTCGCCTGCGCCGTCGTAACCGGCGGGACGTGGATCGCCACGCGCCCGCCGCCACCACTCGACGGGGCGCGCGACGGCTCCACCCTCGTCACCGACCGCAACGGGCGGCTCTTGCGCGCCTTCACCACCGGCAACGGCATCTGGCGGCTGCCCGCCAGGGTTCAGGACGTCGACCCGCGCCTGATCGCCTATCTCACGTCCTACGAGGACCGCCGGTTCCGCGACCATCACGGCGTCGATCCGCGCGCCATGCTCCGGGCGGTCTGGCAGGCGCTGACCGAGAGACGGATCGTGTCCGGCGGCTCGACGCTGACCATGCAGACCGTGCGGCTCCTCACCCCGGACCGCAGCCGGACGCTCAACCGCAAGGTGGCGGAGATCGGGGCGGCGCTGGCGCTGGAACGGAGGCTGCCGAAGGACGATATCCTGTCGATCTACCTCACCCGCGCGCCCTATGGCGGCAATCTCGAGGGCGTGCGCGCGGCAAGCCTCGCCTGGTTCGGCAAGGAGCCGACGCGGCTGTCGCCGGGCGTGGCGGCCCTGCTGGTCGCCCTGCCGCAAGCGCCCGAGGCGCGGCGGCCCGACCGCGACCCACGCGCGGCGCGGCGCGCACGCGACCGGGTGCTCGACCGGCTCGCCGAGGCCGGGGCCATGACGCACGCCGAGGCGGAGGCCGCCAAGGACGAGGCCGTGCCGGACGGGCGGCGCGGCTTTCCCGTGCTGGCGGCGCATCTGGCCGAGCGCGCCGTGGCCGTGACGCCGGGCGCATCCGTCATCCAGCTCACCGTCGACCGGCCGCTGCAGGAGCGGCTGGAAGCGCTTGCCGCCGAACGGGCGTCCTCCATGGGGCCGAAGCTGTCGGTCGCGATCGTGGTGGTCGAGACCGCCACCGGCGCGGTGCTCGCCCATGTGGGCGGGGCGGGCTATTTCGACGAGGCGCGGGCCGGCAAGGTCGATCTCGCCCGCGCGGTGCGCTCGCCCGGATCGGCGCTGAAGCCCTTCATCTACGCGCTCGCCTTCGAGGACGGCCTCGCCCATCCGCAGACGCTGATCGAGGACCGCCCGACGCGCTTCGGCTCCTATGTGCCGGAGAATTTCGACGACGGCTTCCAGGGCACCGTCACGGCCGAGAAAGCGCTGCAACTGTCGCTCAACGTGCCCGCCGTGGCGGTACTGGATGCGGTGGGGCCGCAACGGCTGATGAGCCGGCTGAACGCCTCCGGGGCACGCCTTGTGCTGCCGCGCGGCGCGGGAGCGAGCCTCGCGGTCGGCCTCGGCGGCGCGGGCATCACGCTGGCCGACCTCG
>JBEBSP010000136.1:0-7171 GCA_040394255.1 Agaricicola taiwanensis
GGAATCGAACCCTCGTATGCAGCTTGGGAAGCTGCCGTTCTACCATTGAACTACGCCCGCGATACGATCCTTCAATCCGGCGGATCGCCACCTTTCGATAGCCGATCCTTGTGGGAATGTCATCAGGCCACGCCCCAACCGGCCATGGGACAATGGTGTTGACAGGATCAAGATTTATGACTATAATCCTAAAATGATAATTCTCACGGTGCAGCGGGGCCTTGCATGACAGACGAACACATGGTGGCCCGCACCCTTTCCGCCGCCGCGCCGGCCCTCCTCGGGCCGCTGATCCGCATCCTTCACCCGTTCCGGTCAGCCCCGGAAATGCTTCGACAGCTTGAGCTTCTGCGCCTGGTAGTTGGAGCCGAGCGTCGAGCCGTAAAGCGTGTCGGAGGGGGCGCCGAGCCTCTCATAGACGAGGCGGCCGACCGTCTGTCCGTGCTCGACGATGAAGGGCACCTCGTGGCTGCGCACTTCCAGCACCGCGCGCGATCCGTGGCCGCCGGAGGCCACATGGCCGAAGCCCGGATCGAAGAAACCGGCGTAATGGACCCGGAACTCGCCCACCAGCGGGTCGAAGGGCACCATCTCGGCCGCATAGCCCGGCGGGACGTGGACCGCTTCGTTGGAGGCGAGGATGTAGAATTCGCCGGGATCGAGGATGAGCTGGCGCTGCTTGACGCGCACCGGCTCCCAGAAATCGTCGACCGCATAACCGCCGACATTGTCGACGTCGATGACGCCGGTGTGGCGCTTGGCGCGGTAGCCCACGAGGCCATCCGGACCGAGACCCGCCAGATCGATGGTGACCGAGATGCCGTCGCGCAGGTCCGGCGCATCGGTGTCGACCAGCCGGTCGCTGGCCTGCAGGGCGGCAAGCTCGGCGGCGCTCAGCACCGCCTCACCCTGGCGGAAGCGCAGCTGCGTCAACCGCGAGCCCGTGTGCACCAGCACCGGGAAGGTGCGCGGGCTGACCTCCGCCCAGAGCGGGCCGTGGTAGCCGTCCGGCACCGCGTCGAAGGCCCGCCCGCCGTCGACGATGACGCGGGTGAAGACGTCCAGCCGGCCGGTCGAGCTTTTCGGGTTGGTCAGCGCCGCGAGGCCCGACGGCAGGGCCAGGCTCTCCAACAGCGGGATCAGATAGACGCAGCCGGTCTCCAGAACCGCGCCGGCCGCGAGGTCGAATTCGTGCAGCTTCAAGTCGTCGATGCGGCTCGCCACGCTGCGGCCCGGCCCCGGCAGGAAGCTGGCGCGCATGCGATAGGCCTTGGCGCCGAGGCGCAGGTCGAGGCTCGCGGGCTGGATCTGGCGCTCGGCCAGCGGATGTTCCAGGCGGATGACGCCCTGGTCCACGAGCCGCTGGATCGCCTGCCCCGGCAGGATGCCGTCCCTGATGTCCGCCACGATGCTCTCCCCGTTGTTCCGCCCGACCAGACCATGTCCAGCGGACACGGTCCATCCATCCGCTTCGAGCGCTTTCCCGCCGCAACCCGGAATCCGCTTTTGCCCTGAACGCTCTAGCCGATCTTGCCGGAGAGGCCAAGCGCATGTTCTTGACGCCACGGCCATCGTTCTTTTAAAAGAACGTCCATCGTGGTGATTTGGCCGGCCGGCTTGCAGCCACGTAAAACAACTCGCTAAAAGGCCGTGCGGGACAGATCAGGCCTCCGCGACGGCCCAACGTCAGGAACCGCACCGTGACCAAAACCCTCTTGCCGACCTCATCACGCCCCGCGACCCGCGCCGTCCATGGCGGGGGCGACCGCTCCCAGTTCGGCGAGCTGTCCGAAGCGCTCTTCCTCACATCGAGCTTCACCTATTCCAGCATGGAGGCATCGGTCGCACGCTTCGCGGGCGACGATCCCGGCTTCATGTACACCCGGACCGGCAACCCGACGATCGCCATGTTCGAGGAGCGGCTCGCGCTTCTCGAAGGCGCGCCCGCCGCGCGGGCGACCGCCAGCGGCATGGCGGCCGTCAACGCCGGCCTCATCAGCCTGCTGAAAGCCGGCGACCATGTGGTCTCGGCCCGGCAGGTGTTCGGCTCGTGCCGCTGGATCATCAAGGAGCTGCTGCCCAAGCTCGGCATCGCCACCACCATGGTCGACCTGACGGACATCGCGGCCTGGCGCGCGGCGATCCGCCCCGAGACGAAGATCCTGTTCCTGGAAACGCCGGCCAACCCGACGCTGGAAGTGGCGGACCTCGCCGCGATCTCGGCGCTGGCGCGCGAGACCGGCGCGCTCCTTGTGGCCGACAATGCGCTGGCGAGCCCGGCCGTGCAGCAGCCCTACCGGCTGGGCGCGGACGTCGTGATCTATTCCGCCACCAAGCACATCGACGGCCATGGCCGATGTCTGGGCGGCATCGTCCTCAGCGACGAGGCGCGGATGAACGATGCGATCGCGCCCTACCTGCGGCACACCGGCGGCTGCATCAGTCCCTTCAACGCCTGGGTGCTGCTGAAGAGCCTGGAAAGCCTGGAACTGCGGGTCGAGCGGCAAGCCGCCAACGCCGCCCGGCTGGCGGAAGTGCTGAGCGCCCACGGCAAGGTCGCCAAGGTCGCCTATCCGGGGCTCGCCGGCCACCCCCAGGCGGAGATCGTGGCGCGGCAGATGCTAAACGGCGGGACGGTGCTCGCGGTCGACCTGGGTAGCCAGGAACGCGCCTTCCGCTTCGCCAACGCCCTCAGGATCATCAAGATCTCGAACAACTTCGGCGATGCCAAGAGCATCGTGACGCACCCCTTCTCCACCACCCACCAGCATGTGCCGGCGGAGGAAAAGCCCCTGCTCGGCATCACCGAGGGGCTGCTGCGCATGTCGGCGGGGCTGGAGGACATCCGCGATCTCGTCGAGGACGTGGAGCAGGCGCTGGAGCGCGTCTAGCAGGCGGCGGGCGGGGCGTTTCGTCCGCCCTCGCCCCTCACGCCGCTTTGCCGCGGAAAGGCATGGGAGCGCGTTGACCCGCCACTGGCAAAGCGGCAAGGTGCGCTCCACGGTTACACTCGGGATTCCCAACGCCCATGTATTACGCCTCGACCCGCGGCATCGACGTGCTGGTCACCCCGCGTTACCTGCCCAAACGTTCCGATCCCAAGGCCCGGCAGTATGCCTTCGCCTATACGGTCATCATCGCCAATCACGGCCCGCAGACCGTTCAGCTGCTCACGCGCCGCTGGATGCTGACCGACTCCACCGGCCAGGTCCGCGAAATCGAGGGCGAAGGCGTGATCGGCGAGCAGCCGGTCCTCAAGCCCGGCGAAAGCTTCGAATACACCAGCGGCGTGCCGCTCTCGGCGCCCTCGGGCGTGATGCTGGGCAGCTACGGCATGACGACCGACACCGGCGAGGCCTTCGACATCGACATCCCGGCCTTCTCGCTGGACGCGGACGGCGCCCGGCGCGTCATCAACTGAAGGTCATGCCGTGATCGACCTGCGGCCCATCAACGCCATCCTCGGCCTGTTCGTCACGCTGCTCGGCGCGATGATGCTGCTGCCGGCGATCGTCGATCTCCTGAGCGGCTCCGACGACTGGATCGTGTTCGCCGCATCCTCCGCCGTCTCGATCTTCGTCGGCGTCGCGCTGTGGTCGTCCGGGCGCACCAGCGAAGCGCCCCGGCTGAACGTCCGGCAGGCCTTCCTCCTGACCACGCTGTCATGGGTGGTCCTCGCCCTGTTCGCCGCCCTGCCCTTCATGTGGTCGCAGCTCAAGCTCGGCTTCGCGGCGGCTGTGTTCGAGGCGATGTCCGGGCTGACCACCACGGGCAGCACGGTCATCGTCGGGCTCGACCGGCTGCCGCCCGGCCTGCTGCTGTGGCGCGCGCTGCTGCACTTCTACGGCGGCATCGGGATCATCGTGATCGCGCTCGCGGTGCTGCCGATGCTGCGCGTCGGCGGCATGCAGCTGTTCCGCACGGAATCCTCCGACAAATCCGAAAAGCTGTTCCCCGCCGCCGCCCAGATCGCCGCCTCCACCTTCGGCGTCTACGTCACGCTCAACATCCTGTGCACCATCGCCTACGCCATGGCGGGCATGCCCGCCTTCGACGCGGTGCTGCACGGCATGTCGACCGTGGCGACCGGCGGCTTTTCCAGCCACGACGCGTCGCTGGCCTACTACGACAGCGCCACCATCGAATGGGTGGCCGCGCTGTTCATGATCTCCGGCGCCCTGCCCTTCGCGCTCTATGTGCAGGCGGTGCGCGGCAGGCCGAACCTGCTGCTGCGCAATCCGGAGGTGAGGCTGTTCCTCGCCATCGTCCTGGTCGTCGCCATATTCCTGGTCGTCTATCAGGAATTCTACGACATCGCCGAGGGCCATACCGCCGTCCGCCACGCCATCTTCAACGTCATCAACCTGATGTCGACCACGGGCTTCACCATCGTCGACTACGGGGCCTGGGGGCCGTTCCCGGACGCGCTGTTCTTCGTCGTGATGTTCCTGGGCGGCTGCATGGGCTCCACCGCCGGCGGCTTCAAGATGTTCCGGCTGATCGTCATCGCGCGCACCACGCTGCAACAGTTCATGCAGATGCTCTATCCCAACGGCATCTTCCCGCTGACCTACGACAGGCGGCCGCTGGGCGACGATGTGGCCTCCTCGGTCTTCGCCTTCTCGATGCTGTATGTCGCCGTCTTCGTGACCGTCTCGGTGCTGCTGGCCGCCACGGGGCTGGACTTCATGACCGCGCTGTCGGCCTCGGTCTCGGCGCTGGCCAACGTCGGGCCGGGCCTCGGGCCGCTGATCGGCCCGACGGGAAATTTCACCGGGGTGGACGAGAGCGGACTCTGGCTGCTGTCCGCCACGATGCTGGTCGGGCGGCTGGAGATATTTACGGTTCTGGTGCTGTTGCTGCCGCGCTTCTGGCGCTCGTGAGAGAATGGGTCAGGCCGGGCTGCAAACGGCGCTGTTCTGCGCTCCGGTGCTCACGTATTGAAGCAGGCTCCGCTCCGGGGCTCGAAAATCACCGTTTTCGCCACGGCCTGATCCATTTTAGGACGGACTCACCCCAGTTGCTGATATCGCCTGTCAAACGCCGTCTTCACCGGCGAATTCCTCAGGATCGAAGCGGTAGCGCGACGAGCAGAACTCGCAGGTGACCACGATCGAGCCGTCGTCCGCGACCATGTCGCGGCGATCCTCGGGGGTGAACTGGCGCAGCATCTGCTCGACCCGCGACCGGGAGCAGCGGCACTGCTCGCGCAGGTCGACGCCGTCGAACACGCGCACCCCGCGCTCGTGGAACAGGCGGTAGAGCAGCCGCTCGCTGGTCACCAGCGGATCGATCATCTCGTGATCCTCCACGGTCTCGACCAGCACCTTGGCCTCGGTCCAGGCATCGTCCTCGTCCGGCAGGCCGGGAACATCCGCATCGGCGGGCCGGTCGCCCGGATCGAGGTCGGCGATCCGCACCCGCTCGCCCGCCGCCGGCAGGAACTGCACCAGCAGACCGCCGGCGCGCCAGCCCGGGATGCTGCCGCCGGTCCAGGTCTCGGCGACGGCCAGCCGGACCCGCGTCGGAATCTGCTCGGACTGCTGGAAATACTGGTGGGCGGCGTCCTCCAGCGAAGCGCCTTCCAGCGGCACGACGCCCTGGTAGCGCGCCATGTCGCCGCCGGGATCGACGGTGAGCGCCAGATGGCCCTTGCCCAGAAGCTCGCCGGTGGGCACGCGCCTCTCGCCCAGCGCGGCGATGGCCTCCGCGTCGAAGCGGGCGTAGCCGCGCATCTTGTCCGGCGCATGGAAATCCACGACGACCATGTCGATCAGGCCGTCGCTTTTGGTCTGCAACTGGAAGCGGCCCTCGAACTTCAGCGACGAGCCCAGCAGGACCGTGAGCGCGAGGGCCTCCCCCAGCACCCTCGACACCGCCGGCGGGTAGCCATGGCGGGCGATGACGGCGTCGACGCTGGGGCCGAGCCGGACCACGCGGCCGCGCACGTCCAGCCCCTCGACCTGGAAGGGGATGATCCGGTCGTCGGCGCCCTCGATCAGCGATTCCGGCCCGAGATCATTCATGCCGGGAGCGCGTCGAAGCACCAGGCCAGCACGCCCTTCTGCGCATGCAGCCGGTTTTCCGCTTCATCGAACACGGCCGACTGCGGGCTGTCGATGATCTCGTCGGTGACCTCCTCGCCGCGATGGGCGGGCAGGCAGTGCAGGAAGATCGCGTCCTTGTTGGCCGCCGCCATGAGATCGCGGTTGACCTGATAGGGCTTCAGGAGGTTGTGGCGGTACTCGCCGTCGGTGTCGCCCATGGAGACCCAGGAATCCGTGATGACGCAGTCGGCGCCCTCGACCGCTGCATAGGGGTCCGCCCCCGCTGTGACGGCTGCGCCCTCGCCCTTCGCCCAGGCGAGCAGGTCGGCGCGCGGGCTCAAGTCCGGCGGGGTGGCGATCGCCAGTTCGAAGCCGAAGCGGGCCGAGGCGTGGATCCACGACGCCAGCACGTTGTTGCTGTCGCCGGTCCAGGCGATGCGGCGGCCCTCGATCGGTCCCTTGCGCTCCTCGAAGGTCAAGACATCGGCCATGACCTGGCAGGGATGGGAACGTTTCGTCAGGCCGTTGATGACGGGCACGGAGGCATGGCTCGCCAGCTCCACCAGCTTGTCGTGGTCGAGCATGCGCACCATGATCGCGTCCACGTAGCGCGACAGGACGCGGGCGGTGTCGGCCAGCGCCTCGCGCTGGCCCAGTTCGATCTCCTGGCCCGTGACCATCAGCGGCTGGCCGCCGAGATCGCGGATGCCGACGTCGAAGGACATGCGCGTGCGGAGCGAGGGCTGCTCGAAGATCATGGCGATCACCCGGCCGTCCAGGGGACGGTCCCGGAGCGCGGCGGCGGTGCGGCGGCGCGCCTTCATGGCCCGCCCGGCGTCGAGGATGGCGCGCAGGGTCGGGCCGGAGTGATCGGACAGGTCGAGGAAATGCCTGAGATTACTGGACATTGATATCATTCCCGGATCAGGCGGTGGCGCCGGCGGCGACACCCGCCGTGAGCGATTGCTCGAGCTTGGTGAGGGCGGCGTCCATGCGGCGCGCCGCTTCCGCGGCCTCGTCATGGCTGACGATCAGCGGCGGCAACAGGCGCACGACGTTGTCGCCGGCCGGGACCGCGAGCCGCTTTTCGTCGCGGAAGGCCGCCACGACCTCCGCCGGTGGCA
>JBEBSP010000137.1:0-7067 GCA_040394255.1 Agaricicola taiwanensis
CGGAGGCGGGGCCGGTGACGCTCTATCCGGCCCTCAGGGTGGAGCCGCAGGCGATGGTGGCGGATTTCGATGCGAGGCACCCGGAGGGCGCCGATTACGTCATCGTGCCCGCCATGAGCCGCGACGACGACCCGGCGGCCTTGAAATGGATTCGTGAACAGTCGGCCAAGGGGGCGATCGTCGTCGGCGTCTGCGCGGGGGCCAAGGTGGTGGCCGCCGCCGGCCTGCTGGAGGGCAGGCGGGCGACGACCCATTGGTATTATCTCAAGGAGCTTCTCGATGAGCATCCCGCGATCCGCTATGTGGCGGACCGGCGGCTGGTGGTGGATGGCGGCGTCGCGACGACGACCGGGATCTCCGCCTCCATGCCGATGGCGCTCACCCTGATCGAGGCCATCGCGGGCCGCGAGAAGGCCGAGGCGGTCGGCCGCGATCTCGGCCTTGCGGGCTGGGACACGCGCCACGACAGCGCCGCGTTCCGCTTCACGCGGCCCTTCGCGCTGACGGCGATCGGCAACGGGCTCGCTTTCTGGAACCACGAGCGGCTCGGTCTGGAGCTTGCGACGGGCGTCGACGAGGTGTCGCTCGCGCTGGTCGCGGACGCCTGGTCGCGGACCTACCGGTCACGGGCGGTGACCTTCGCCGGCAGCGCCGATGCGCTTGCGACGCGCGGCGGCCTGCGCGTCATTCCCGATCGGGCCGGCTGGGACGACGGGCCTCGCCTTCCCGCGATCGGGCAGGAGCCGGCGCAGGCGCTGGACCGCGCGCTCGCCGGCATAGCGGCCCGCTACGGGGCCGCCACGTCCGATTTCGTCGCCATGCAGCTCGAATATTCCGCCGCCCGGTGAGGCGGCGTCACGCCTTGCGCAGGGCGGCGGTCAGGTCGCTGACGGAGATGTTCTCCAGATCGAGCACCGCGTCGCGGATGCGTTCGGCCTGGGCCTGCGGCACCGTCATGGAGGCGGAGGCGAAGAATTTCTTCTCCACGCCCGCCAGATCGAGCGCCCGCTCGCCCGCGCCGGAGTTGACGCGGATGTGGCGGAAGTGGGTCTCGCCGCTCTTCATGGTAACGCGGACGCCGCCGGAGAAGTATTTCGGGAACGCGCTGTCGGGGTCGACGGTGCATTTGACCTTCCTGGTCAGCGCCAGCACCTTCTCGTCCTTCAGCGCGGCGGGCTCCAGGTCCGGCAGGCCGAAGTAGCCCTTGATGAGGCAGGTCGCCACCACGAACTGGGCGCTGAATTTCGCCTCGTAGTCGGTGGTCGGGTTCTCCTTGGCCGCCGCCGGGTCGGCGACGATGGGCATGGTGTCCTTGGCCAGGAGGCATTCCACCGAGGCGATGTCGTCGGCGTCGATGCGCGACGACAGCTCGATGGCGGCATCGGCCGCGCCGTGGATGAAGTGGCAGACGGGGTAGGGCTTGATGGCGGTGTCGGCGAGGTCCCAAACCTGCCCGAGGCCGGTGGAGATGCGGTCGAGGTCGACCACCTCGGCGTAGCCCTGGAGGTGGGTCTCGAAGAAGCCGAAGCGGCCTTCGTAGGGCCGGGTCGGGCCCTGGAAGCCGTGCTGGGCGAGGCGCGCGGCGGTGATGCCGGCGACGGCGGCCCAGCCCGGATGCATGCGCTTGGTCCAGGCGCCTTCCTCCAGGAAGACCTGCACGCCGGAGGCCGTGGAGGCGGCGATGCCCTGCGCCTTGGTGATCTCATCGGCGCTGAGGCCGAGCAGCTTGGACGCGATCACGGCGGAGGAGAAATGCGCCACGACGCCGGTGGCGTGGAAGCCGACGTGGTGGAAGCCGCCCTTGACCGCCGCGCCGACCCGGATGGCGGTTTCCATGCCCGCGGCATAGGCCGTCAGCATGGTGCGGCCGTCGAGCTTGAGGTCCTCGGAGAAGGTGAGGGCGCAGGGCAGGCAGGCCGCCGTGGCGTGGATGATGGAGCCGAGGTGGGTGTCGTCGAAATCGAGGCCGTGGATCAGGATGCCGTTGGCCAGCGCCGCGTCGCGCAGGGGCAGGCGTTCCGAGCGGCCGATCAGGCTCGACCCGCCCGCGCCGCCGAGGGCCTCGATGCCCTTGATCGAGGTGGCGGCGAAGGGGTAGGCGTTGGAGGCGAGGCCCACGCCCAGGGCATCGAGGATCAGCAGCTTGCCGCGCTCGATGACCGGCGCGGGGATGTCGGCGAAGGAGAGTCCCGCCGCGAAGGCCGCGATGTCCTTCGCGGGTTCCGCATCGGACTGGGGAATCTGGATCTTGTGCGCCGCGGCCATGAGTTCGTCTCCATCGACATTCGTCTGTCTTGTATGTTGACAGTTAACATCGTATTCGGGGCTTGCCAAGCGTGCGCAAAAGGCGTAGTTGAAAACTGTTTACAGTCTGCGAATAGCGTTGCGTGGGCAACGATCTCGTGAGTATGGTTGCGGATCGTTTCCTGGCAAGTGCCCTCGCGGCAGGATCGATGGTCTGAGTCCTCGGGGCCGGCCATGTTGCGCAAAAGAATTTTTGGAGGCTCCTCGTGGAAGAAGTTGATGTGATCGTGGTCGGCGCCGGCAACGCGGCATTGGCGGCCGCCGTTTCGGCCAAGGAAAACGGCGCGAAGAAGGTTGTGGTGCTTGAGAAGGCCCCGCGCGAGATGCGCGGCGGAAACACCCACTGGAGCGGCGCCGTGCTGCGCTTCTGGTTCGACAACCCGCGCGACATCGAGCCGCTGGTCCCCGACGCCGAGAAGGACTTCGAGAACTTCTACGAGGGCGTCACGCCCTACACCAAGGAAGACTTCCACGGCGACCTGATGCGCGTCACCGCCGGCCGCACCGATCCGGTCTTGTCCAAGGTTCTGGTGAACAATTCCCAGGACACGGTCATGTGGATGAACAAGGTCGGCAAGATCAAGATGGAGCCGGCCGTCACGCTGTCCGCCGTCAAGAAGGACAACGTCATGGTCTGGGCGCGCGGCCTCGTGGTTCGCGCCGAGCATGAAGGCGTCGGCCTGTCGCGCTCCTGGTTCGCCACCGCCGAGCGCATGGGCGTCGACATCCGCTACGGCAGCGCCGCCACCGAACTGATCGTCGACGACAACGGCAAGGTCGCGGGCGTCAAGTACCGCGACGACGACGGCATCCAGACCCTCCGCGCCAAGGCCGTGGTTCTCGGCTGCGGCGGCTTCGAGGCCAACGTCCAGATGCGCACCCAGCACATCGGCCCGCTCGTGGGCGCGGCCAAGGTGCGCGGCACCCCGCACAACCAGGGCGACGGCCTGCGCATGGCCATGGCCATCGGCGCCATGCCCTGGGGCCAGTGGTCCGGCTGTCATGCGACGCCGATCAGCGCCGACTGGGGCGAGTTCGCGCCCCGCGAGATGACCGACCGCTCCAACCGCCTCAGCTACCCCTACGCGGTCATGATCAACCGCAAGGGCAAGCGCTTCGTGGACGAGGGCGAGGACGGCGCGCTGTTCACCTACGCCAAGTTCGGCCGCGCCATCCTGGCCGAGCCGGGCGCCAAGGCCTACCAGATCTTCGACAGCAAGGTCGTCCACCTGCTGGAGCCGCGCTACCAGACCTCCGAGCCGATCAAGGCCGACACGCTGGAAGCGCTGCTCGACCAGCTCGACATCGACGACAAGGTCCAGGCGCTGAAGACCCTCCAGGAGTTCAACGCCCACGCCAACAACGCCGAGGACGGCTTCGATCCGTCCAGGAAGGACGGCCTCTCCACCAAGGGCCTCGCCCTGGAGAAGACCAACTGGGGCATCAAGCTCGACAAGGCCCCCTACTATGCCTACAGCGCCACGGGCGGCATCACCTTCACCTTCGGCGGCCTGAAGACCACCGAGAACGCCGAAGTGGTCGGCACCGACTGGCGTCCGATTCCGGGCCTGTTCGTCTGCGGCGAGATGGTCGGCGGCCTGTTCTACGACAACTATCCGGCGGGCACGGGTCTCGTGTCCGGCGCCACCTTCGGCCGCATCGCCGGCCGCAACGCCGCCGCGCTTGCCGCCGGGTAAGCATTGAACTCCGCCGTCATGGCCGGTTCGCCGGTCATGACGGCCAAGACCAAAGATCACCTGAAGCGATCGCACGAGGGAGTGAAGCCATGAGCACCGAGACCGGACGGCCCCTGACCGAGCGTCTTGCGGAAAAGATCGTCGCTTTCGACAAGTCCAAGGCGACGCGGAACGCGCTGAAGCAGTCGCGCACCGCCATCATCGACACCATCGGCGTCACGCTGGCCGGCATGAAGGAGGACTGCTCGCAGATCCTGCTGAAGACGCCCGGCATCGCGACCGCCCCCGGCAAGTCGCTGATTTTCGGCACCGACCGTCGCACCAGCGCGCTCGACGCCACGCTGGTCAACGGCACGGCCTCCCACGCCCTCGACTATGACGATTTCTCCGGCGCGCTCGGCGGCCACCAGTCGGTCCCGGTCGTGCCTCCGCTGTTCGCGCTGGCCGAGGAACGCGGCATCGGCGGCCAGAAGCTGCTGCTGGCCTACATCATCGGCGTCGAGGTGGAGATCCGCCTCGCCCGCGCGGTGCACAACCATCACTACGACAAGGGCTGGCACCCGACCGCCACGCTGGGCGTGTTCGGCGCGGCGGCGGCGGTGAGCCATCTCCTCGGCTTCAACGAGGAGACCACCGCGCGGGCGCTGGCCATCGCGGCCTCCCACGCCTCCGGCCTCAAGGCCAACTTCGGCACCATGGTGAAGCCGCTGCACATCGGCCAGTGCGGCCGCAGCGGCCTGCTCTCGGCGCTGCTGGCCGAACAGGGCTTCACCGCCAACAAGGGTGTGTTCGAGCACCACCAGGGCTTCCTCAAGGTCTACAACGGCGAGGGCACCTATGACGTCGAGCGCGCCTTCGCCAACTGGGGCGACCCGCTGGAGATCGAGCACGACACCATCGGCCTGAAGCAGTTCCCCTGCTGCGGCAGCACCCATGCCTCCATCATCATGATGGCGGCGCTGCGCAACGAGGACGGCGTCAAGGCCGAGGACGTGGCCAAGATCGAGATCATGCCGCACGGCCGCCGCCTGCGCCACACCAACACGCCCGACCCGCAGACCTCGCTCCAGGCCAAGTTCAGCGTGCAGTACGCCTGCGCCCGCATGCTGCTCGACGGCGCCGTGCGCCTGAAGGATTTCGAGGGCGACGCGCATCTGGAGCCGGAAATCCGGAAGCTGCTCAAGATCACCGAGGCGCGCCCGCATCCGGACATGGCCGACGATGCGGAATTCCAGTGGGGCGCAGAGGTGATCGTCACGCTTAAGGACGGCCGCAAGGTCTCGCGCCGTGTGGAAAACATGGTCGGCCGTGGCGGCGACATCCCCATGAGTTCGGACGAGCTTTGGGAGAAATTCGACGACTGCGCGCGCCGCATCCTGCCGCGCGACCAGATCGCGCCGCTGTTCGAGCGCCTCGAAACGCTGGACTCGGTGACCGAGATGAACCAGGTGACCCGCCTTTTGACCGTCAGCGCGCTGCATGACGCGAATCGCGGTAATGTTCCCATCCGATTTGCCCAGAAGTCGGACCAGGAACCTGAGGAAACCACCTGGGTTCCATGAGGCGCTGGCAAGTAGTTGTAAATTACGCGTTTACGTTACAGACAAAAGTCTGATAGCAAGTCCCGGATGGGTGGGGCGTGAAACAGATGGCACAATTGCTCAACAGTCGAATCAGAGCGCAATCGCTGGTGGATGTCGTTACGGAACGACTCGAGGCGGCGATCATCAGCGGGGAACTTGCTCCGGGAAGCCGGGTCAGCGAGCTGGCTCTCGCCAATTCGCTGGGCGTCAGTCGCGGCCCCTTGCGGGAAGCGATTCGCCGGCTCGAAGGCCGCAAGCTCGTGGAGCGCACACCGAACATCGGCGTGCGCATCGCAGAGTTGTCGGTCAAGGACCTCGGCGAGCTTCTGCTGGTGCGCGAGGCGCTGGAGGGCATGGCCTGCGGGCTGGCCGCCGAGAATATCGCGTCCAGCGAGATCGACGCGCTGGCCCGTCTGCTCGAAGACCACAGCAAGCAGAAGGAATTGCAGTCCGGCAAGGGATACTATCAGGAGTCCAAGGACTTCGACTTTCACTTCCGGATCGCCCGCGCCAGCGGCAACGAGCGCCTGATCTCCATGATCACCGGCGATCTCTACCATCTGCTGCGCGTCTACCGCTACAAGTCGAGCACGCTCACCGGCCGCGCCGCCAAGGCGTTCGAGGAGCACCAGCAGATCCTGGAAGCCCTGCGCAAGCGCGACCCGCAACTGGCGGAAGCCAAGATGCGCGAGCACATCCGCAACGCCCGCCTGCATGTGCAGATGGCCACGGGCACGCCTCCCGCCGCCGCCAAGGCCTGAAAAGCTGTTTCCAAGATTTCGACGTCTCGTCCTGTCATGCCCGGCCTTGTGCCGGGCATCTTCTTTTCGGTCTGAGGAACCGCGGCCATGCTGAAAACGGTCGACGTCCTGGTGCTCGGAGCCGGCGCCGCAGGCATGATGTGCGCCATCGAGGCGGGCAAGCGCGGCCGCTCGGTGATGGTGGTCGACCATGCCCGCGCGCCCGGCGAGAAGATCCGCATCTCCGGCGGCGGGCGGTGCAATTTCACCAACCTCCACTCATCGCCCAAGGCCTTCCTGTCGCAGAACCCGCGTTTCTGCATCTCCGCGCTGAGCCGCTACAGCCAGCACGACTTCATCGCGCTGGTGGAGCGCTACGGCATCGCCTGGCACGAGAAGGTGCTGGGGCAGCTGTTCTGCGACGGCTCCTCGCGCCAGATCATCGACATGCTGGTCACCGAAACGCGGAGCGCCGGCGTGGAGCTTGTCCTGAACACGGAGGTCCGTGACGTGGCGAAGGCGGACGGCGGCTTCCGGGTGGAGCTGTCGCCGGGCGGCGCGGTGGCCTGTTCCTCGCTGGTCATCGCCACCGGCGGCAAGTCGATCCCCAAGATGGGCGCGACGGGCTTCGCCTACGATCTCGCCGCCCGCTTCGGGCTGCGTGTGGTCGAGACGCGCCCCGGCCTCGTGCCGCTGACCTTCGATCCGAACCTGCTGGCGAAGCTGCGGGAACTTGCGGGCGT
>JBEBSP010000138.1:0-7057 GCA_040394255.1 Agaricicola taiwanensis
CTCCTCGCCCGTCGCGGCGCGCGAGGGGAAGGCGCGCCGCGAATGCTTTGAAACCGCGATCAGCTCGCCGCGAACTTCATCAGCTTGATCGCGTCGAAGTCCTGCACGCCGCCGCCCACGCGCTTCGTCGTGTAGAACAGCACGTAGGGCTTGGCGCTGTAGGGATCGCGCAGCACGCGCACGCCGATGCGGTCGACGATCAGATAGCCGCGCTGGAAGTCGCCGAAGGCGATGGAATAGGAGTTGGCGCCGACGTTCGGCATGTCCTCCGCTTCCGTGATCGGGAAGCCCATCAGGGTGGCCGGCGCGCCGGCGCTGGCGGGCGGCGACCAGAGGTAGTTCCCGGCCGAGTCCTTGAACTTGCGGACGCTCGCCTGGGTGCGGCGGTTCATGACGAAGCGGCCGTTCTGGCGGTACCCGGCCTTCAGGGCGTAGATCAGATCGACCAGCTTGTCGGAGGGGTTGGACGAGGCGAAATCGCCCGCCGCGCCCGACAGGATGAAGCCGAGACTGCCCCACTCCCACGACGCCTCGGCCGCCTTGTCGTAGTCGAGGAAGCCGCGCGGCTTCGCGCTGCCGTCGCCGGTGATGAAGGCGGTGGTCTCCTGCGCGCCGAAGGCCTGCTCGACCTCCTGGGCGATCCACTGGTCGAGGTCGACCGCGCTGTCGTCCAGCAGGCTCTGCGTCGCCGCCGGCATGGCGTAGAGCTCCATGGCGGGGAATTCCAGTTCGGCCAGCGTCGGCGTGTCGGTCTGCGGGCGGGAGGCCGTCTCGCCCACCCAGCCGGTGGAGAAGCCGTTGGTGGCGAAGGGCTTCCGGTAGGTCGCGGCTGAGACCTGCCGCACCGAGGCGATGGCCCGGATCGGCGAGATTTCGGCGAGGCGGCGGCCGATCTCGCGTTCGGTCTCGTCCGGCACCAGGTAGCCGCCCGCCGCGCCGGAGGTGCCCGACAGGGCCTTCACGTCGAGCCGGGCCAGCGCCGCGGCGTCGCCCTGCCGGACGTAAGCCGCGAAGGCGGCCTTGCGTTCGCGCGCTCCGGCCCTTCCGGCCTCGATCTCGCCGCCGATCTGCGGACGGCGGGACTTCAGGGCGAGCTGGTCGAGCACGCCCTTGTGCCGGTCGAGCGCGGCGTCGATGCGGGCGAGCTTCTCCTCGGTCACGGGATCGGCGGTCAGGCGGCTTTCGATCTCGGCGAGGCGCTCGTCGTTGGCCTCGCGGTAGGCGTCGAAGGCGCGGGCGAAGGCGTCGTAGGCGTCGACCACCTCGGCGGAGGTGGGGACGATGTCGGCGGCCTTCACTTCCGGCGCGCGGTGTGCGGTATGGGTCATGCGGTGCTTCCTCTGTTGTGAAGATGTGAAAAGGCGCGGCCAGCCGCCCGCGTCAGGGCAGGAAGGTCACAAAATGCTCGGATTTCAGGTGCTACAGCTTCCGCTGCACCCTGAACCGGGGATGAACCGCCGGTTCAGGAGCCATAAAGCCGCGTTCGGTCACAGTGGCCTGACGATGATCCACCGAGCAGGGAGAACTGATATGAGAACACTCGCCGTCATGGTCCTGGCCGCCGCCGCAGGCGTGCTGGCCCCCGCCGCCGCGCAGGCCGCGCCGGGTTTCGCAACCGCCAACCTCAACCTCAGGTCCGGGCCGAGCACGCAGTTTCCCGCCGTAACCGTGATCCCCAACGGCGCGCGGGTCGAGGTCCACGGCTGCGTCGCGACGCGCAACTGGTGCGACGTGAGCTGGGGTCCGGCCCGTGGCTGGGCGTCCTACAACTACCTCTATGTCGACGACCGGGGCCGCAGGCGGAATGTCCGCGAGTGGCGCGCGCCCGTGGTGACCTTCGAGGTCAACCGCTACTGGGGCCAGCATTACAAGGGGCGGCCCTTCTACCAGCAGCGCGATCGCTGGGACCGCTTCGACCGGGACAACCGCCGCCGCAATCACAGATACTGACGGCCGCCGCGCGTGAAGGCCCGCCGCACGGCGGGCTTTCCGCCCGGAACGAAGCCTTTCACCGCGCTGACGCGGGCTTCGGGCAGCATGGGGAAGGTGACGATGGAGACCTCCCAGAGGTCGACGCGCTCCAGCCTTCGCGTGCCGGTGGCGGCGTCGCGGCGGGCGCGTTCGGCCTTGAAGCCGATGGACAGGCCGTCGACCCCGCCCTCGCGCAGCAGCGCCCAGACCTCGCGGGCGCGCTCCACCGCGAGGTTGAGGCGGCCGCGCACATGAAGCCCGCGCGCGTCCTCGGCGATCTCCTCCCAGGCGCCGATGGGCTCGGCGGGATCGTGCTGGAACAGCATGCGCACGCCGCGCGCCCCACGGCGGGCGAGCGAGCCCGCGAAGGCGCCGGGCGCGACGAGATCGCCGCCGAGGTCGGTCTTGCCGAACAGGCTGGCGTAGCCGGAGATGACGCCCGCTCCCGCGCCCTTCGGCGTCAGGGCAAGCGTCTTGGTCTCCCGGACCGGGGTCCAGAGTTTGCGTGTCATGTGAATCCCTTGTGGGAGGGTGTTGAGGAAGGATGCGAGGGGTGAGCCGTGCTCGCGGCCCATCCTTCGAGACGCTTTGCCGCGCAAGGCCCATCAGGATGAGGCAGCGGGTGCGGACAGGCTGAAAAAGAGCGTTCCGGCTCCAACGACCTCATCCTGGGGAAGCCGCGCGGCGGCTGTCTCGAAGGATCGGCGGCACATGCCTTCAGGCGGTGCTCCCCGTCTCCTTTCGAACCGCAAGGATGCGCTCGATCAGGGCGAGGAAGGTGCGGATCACGCGGTCGGTGTCCGGGGTGTGGCGATGGATCAGCATGGTGTCACTCCGTGTCGAAGCGGGCGTTGAAACGGGCCAGTTCGCGCACGAAGGCGTCGAACCGGCGGTTGGCGGCGGCCAGTTCCTTCATGGTCCAGAACAGCAGGCCGGTGGCGGTCGCCGCCCAGCCCATCAGGACGACATGGGCGAGATCGCCCCTGGCGGCGACGTGTTCGATGAGTTCGGGCATGGGCGGAGGTCCCGGTTAAAGCCTTCATGACCTCTTCCCGTGAGAGGGTTCGCATAACGGGTCCGGTCGAATATGCGGCGAGACGCCCTCTTCGGCGGCTCCCGGCATCTGGCCGGTTTCGCGGCCCATCCTTCGGGATGCTTTGCTTTGCAAGGCTTCCCGGAGTGAGGTGAAGTGTGCGGAAAGACCGGGAAAAGAGCGCTCCAAGGCCAATGACCTCATCCTGGGGAAGCCACATGGCGGCTGTCTCGAAGGATGGACCACCAACGCCCACCGCATCCCCATGCGCAGGCCGTTCCGTCCCTCAACCCAGCCGCGCGTCCCCCGCGAACACGGCCCTCGGGAACTCGAAGGCCTCGCTCTTCGGAAAATCCCGCATGGCGCGCACGCCGTCGCGGCGCGCCAGCATGCGCCAGCTCTGGAATTCCTTCGGCTGCTTGCGCACGAACGCTTCCGGCGTCAGCAGGGCCACATTGGCTCCACCTCGCGGATCGCGCACGGAAAGGTAGCGGATCGCCGCCACGCCCTGCCCGCGCGCCGCGTCGGCCAGCGCCTGGCAGGCGGCATAATCGGATGTCCGTTTCAAATCTTCCCGGCCGCCGAACGGCGGCTTCGTCAGGTCCAGCGCGCGCTCCGCCCGGCAGGCCACCTTGAATGCGGTGTGCTCCACGGGGCGGTCCGGCACTTTCATGTCAGGCGACTCGATCAGGAACAGCAGCCGGTAGAAGGCGGCTTCCGCCAAAGCCGTGGCGATCGCCTCGGAGGCGTAGAAGGCTCCCTCCGCCTGCCCCGCGCGGCGAAAGCGCGAGCCACGGGGGTAAGGCGCGTAGCGGAACGGCGCGGCCAGCAGGAAATGCAGCCCCGCGCAGGCGGGCGGCAGAGCGGGCTTCACCTCCTCCACCAGCGCCTCCAGAATCTCCTGCTCCTCGTTGGTGTCGACGAGCCGCATGGTCGAGGCGCGGTGCTGGGCTTCCACCACGCGCCAGAGGTCGTTTTCGTAGGGCTGCGTCGGGAGTAACGGCTTCGCTGTCATGGGTGTTTGCGGCCCATCCTTCGGGACGCGCCTGCGGCGTTCCTCAGGATGCGGTCATTGGGCTTCGCGCTTTCATTTTTCAACGTTTCCACACCTACCGCCTCATCCTGAGGAAGCCGCGAAGCGGCTGTCTCGAAGGATCACGCCACAGATCCCGCTCACACCACCGCGCGGCGGGCGTCGACATAGCTCACCACCGCCATGAGGCCCGGAATGGTCTGGATCAGCTCGATCGGCTTCTGGCCATGCAGGGCGGTGTTCGGCCCGCGCAGCCAGGAGCGCGCGGCGGCGTCATCGCTGCCGGTGATGGCGTCGAGGCCGCGGAACAGGCGCACCATGAGCTGGGCCAGCTCGAAGGGCTTGGTGCCGCGCTGGAGCCCATAGGCGCCGTTCCTCAGGCGCGAGACCGTGGGTTCCGACAGGCCCAGAACCCTGGCGAGGATGGCATTGGTCAGCTCCATGTGCCCGGCCAGCCGCGCCACGGCTTTGGCCAGCACGGCGGCTTCGCGCGGAAGGGTGTTGCTGTTGGCGGCGCTCTGGGACATTCGTTCACCTGAATATAATTTATCTTTTTCTTTCATATGAAAGATGGTGCATTTCCCGGCGATCGTCAAGTTTTCCCCGGATTTCCCTGACAGGCCGCCAGAATCGCGCCCAATGCCAGGAAACCGGCCGAGGCCCAGAGACCGGAGGCGAGACCGCCCATGAGATCGGTCAGGAAACCGGTTCCGATCGGCCCGAGGATCTGGCCCGCGCTGAAGGCGACCGTCATGGCCCCGATGCCGGAGGCCCAGGCGTCATGCGCCACGTAGCGGCGCACGAAGGCGGTGGTCGAGCCGACGACGCCGAAAAAGGCGCAGCCGAACAGCACGGCCGACAGCAGCAGCACGGGCACCGCGCCCGACAGCAGCGGCAGCACGGCGCCGGCCACGAGGATCATGCTCAGCGCCGCGAAGGTGCGCCCGCCCGGAAGACGGCTGACCCGGCCCGACCAGAGCCAGGGCGAAACCATGACGCCGAGGCCGATCACCGACCAGAACAGCGCCTGGAAGCCCGCCCCCTGCCCAAGGTCGCGCACCCAGGCGATCATGAAGGTCATGTAGGCGATGTAGCCGCAGCCGAAGCAGAAGTAGCCCGCCAGGAACAGCGCCATGGGCTTCAGTGGCGCGCGGCGGTGGACGTTCGATCGCGCCCCCTCCCCGCCGGCGCGCACCTGCCAGAGCCCGGCGGTGAACAATGCGGACAGCGCCGCCAGGAAGGCCCAGGCGAGAGGCCATGATCCCGCGCCCCCGGCTTCGAGGATCGCGGGCACGCCGACGCCGGACAGCAGGATGCCGAGGCCGGGGCCTGCGTAGAACAGCCCGAGCAGGAAGGCTCCCTTCGTCATGTGCCGCTGCGCGATGGCGGCGGCGAGGAACCCGCCGCCGACGAAGGCCAGCGCCCCGCCCGCTCCCGCCAGGAAGCGCGCCACGCTCAGGGCCGTGAAGTCGCGCACCAGGGCGCAGAGGCCCAGCGCGAGGACGCAGGTTCCGCAGCCCCAGGCGATGGTGGCCCAGCCGCCCAGCGCGGCCACCACCCGCGCGGCGGCGAGCGCCCCGAGCAGATAGCCGATGGCGTTGACGCCGTTCATCCAGCCCGCTTCGGCGTAGGACCAGCCGAGGTCGGCGCGCATGTCCGGCAGCACGAGGGCATAGGCGAAACGCGCCACGCCCAGCGCCACGGCCGGGGCCAGCGCGAGGAAGGCGACCGTGCGGATATCGGTGGAAAGGCTTTGCGGCGAATGATTCATGCGGGATTGATCCTTCGGTATGCGAAGGATGGGCGACACGGGACATTCTTTCCAACAGAATTACGTGGTCTCACGTCTCACCGCCGTGAATGCCGTTGCCGTACCCCACGGCCTCGCGCTTTTCCTCGTCGCTGAGGAAGGTCGCGGCATCGATCCGGCGCCACAGCGCCTCGCGCTCGGCGGACAGCACCTCGATGCGGTCGAGATCGGGCTCCAGCCGCACCTCGCCGAAGGCGGGAGCGAGCCATTGCGCGAGGTCGCCCAGCACGCGGCCCAGGAGCGGCAGCACCGTCTGCCGCCACAGCGCGCGGTTGGCCTCGGCGTAGTTGGCATAGGTGTTGTCGCCGGGCAGACCCAGCAGCATGGGCGGCACGCCGAAGGCCAGCGCGATCTCGCGGGCGGCGGCGTTTTTCGCCTCCAGGAAATCCATGTCCTTGGGCGTCAGCCCCATGGGCCGCCAGTCGAGCCCGCCGTCCAGCAGCAGCGGACGGCCGGCGTTCCCCGAGCCCTGGAACTGGCTTTCCAGCTCGTCCTTCAGGCGGATGTATTGCTCGTCGGTCAGGTTGCCGCCGTCCGGCCCGGCGTAGACCAGCGCACCGGAGGGCCGCGCCGCGTTGTCCAGCAGCGCCTTGTTCCAGGCGGCCGCCGCGTTGTGGGTGTCGACCGCCACGGCGGCGGCCTCCAGCGGCGACAGGCCGTAGTGGTCGTCCAGCGGGTGGAACAGCGCCAGGTGCAGGATCGGCGGCAGCAGCCCCTCGGCGGAGAAATGCAGCGTCTGCGCGCCCACGGTGTAGTCCCAGCCCTCGGGCCAGCCGTCCGAGCCCGGCACGACGCGCATCCGGTCGGGACGCAGGGCGTGCAGCTCGCGCACCTCGCCGTCGAGCACGGAAGCCTCCACATAGGCGTTGCCCGCGACCAGCAGATGGCCCACCAGCGCCTCCAGGAAGGCCGGGCCGGACTGACGGGCGTTGGGCTTCCTCAACAGCGTCGGCAGCGGGTGCTCGCTGACCTCGCGGCCGTCGACCAGGGCCGTCAGCGGCACCGAGCCCGCCGCCTCGGCCACGAGCCGCACGGCGCGGTGGACCACGGCGTTGGACATGTAGCCCTCGCGCGCCAGCGCCGCGTAGTCGCGCGGCGTCCAGACGGGCTTTCCGGCGGCATGCAGCGCCACCAGCCAGCGCGCGCGGCTGTCCTTGCCCTCCGGCGCGCGCCGGAAAGCGGATGTCAGTTTTTCAAACATGGGGGCTCC
>JBEBSP010000139.1:0-7021 GCA_040394255.1 Agaricicola taiwanensis
CTATGAGACGGCGCGCAACTGCCTGATCGACACGCTCGGCTGCGGGCTGGAGGCGATGGAGTATCCGGCCTGCCTCAAGCTGCTCGGCCCGGTCGTGCCGGGCACGGCGGTGCCCAACGGCGCCAAGGTGCCGGGCACGCAGTTCCAGCTCGATCCCGTGCTGGCGGCCTTCAACATCGGCGCCATGATCCGCTGGCTCGATTTCAACGACACCTGGCTGGCGGCGGAATGGGGCCATCCCTCCGACAATCTCGGCGGCATCCTCGCCGTGGCCGACTGGCTGTCGCGCACGCGGGTGGCGCAGGGCAAGACGCCGCTGACCATGCGCGACGTGCTGACCGGCATGATCAAGGCGCACGAGATCCAGGGCGTGATCGCGCTGGAGAACTCGTTCAACCGCGTCGGGCTCGACCATGTGATCCTGGTCAAGGTGGCGACCACGGCGGTGGTCTCGCAGATGCTGGGCCTGTCCCGCGAGGAGACCATCAACGCGGTCTCGCTCGCCTTCGTCGACGGGCAGTCCCTGCGCACCTATCGCCACGCCCCCAACGCCGGCTCGCGCAAGAGCTGGGCGGCGGGCGACGCCACCAGCCGGGGCGTGCGGCTGGCGCTGATCGCGCAGACCGGCGAGATGGGCTACCCCTCCGCGCTCACCGCCAGGACCTGGGGCTTCTACGACGTCTCGTTCAAGGGCCAGCCCTTCACCTTCCAGCGCTCCTACGGCTCCTATGTGATGGAGAACGTGCTGTTCAAGATCTCCTTCCCCGCCGAGTTCCATTCGCAGACGGCGGTGGAGGCCGCCATGACGCTGTACGCCCGGCTGACGGAGATGGGCAAGACCTCGGAGGACATCGCCTCGGTGACGATCCGCACCCATGAGGCCTGCATCCGCATCATCGACAAGCAGGGGCCGCTGAACAACCCCGCCGACCGCGATCACTGCGTGCAGTATATGGTCGCCGTGCCGCTGATCTTCGGCCGCCTGACCGCCGCCGATTACGAGGACGGCATCGCCGCCGATCCACGCATCGATGCGCTGCGCGCGAAGATCACCTGCGTGGAGGACCCCGCCTTCACGCGCGACTACCTCGATCCGGAAAAGCGCTCCATCGCCAACGCGCTGACCGTGACGCTGAAGGATGGAACGGTGCTCGACGAGATCGAGGTCGCCTATCCCATCGGCCACAAGCGCCGCCGCGAGGAGGGCATCCCGCTGCTGGTGGAGAAATTCCGCATCAACCTCGCGCGGCGGTTCCCCGCCCGGCAGCAGAACCGCATCCTCGACGTCTCGCTGGACCAGGCGCGGCTGGAGGCCATGCCGGTCAACGAATATGTCGACCTCTATGTGATCTGATGGCAATCGAGATCGACCTCGTTTCCGACACGGCGACACGGCCGGGGAAAGCCATGCTCGCCGCCATGGCCGCCGCGCCGGTCGGCGACGAGCAGTTGGGTGAGGACCCGACCGTCACGGCGCTGTGCGAGCGGGTGGCGGGACTGCTCGGCATGGAGGCGGCGGTGTTCCTGCCGTCGGGCACCATGTGCAACCAGATCGCCTTCCTGGTGCATTGCCGCCCCGGTGACGAGATCGTGGCAGCGGCCAATTCCCATGTCTACGGCTCGGAAGGCGCGGGCGCGGCGGCTCTGGCGGGCGCGCAGTTCCGGACGGTGGAGACCTCCGACGGCATCTTCGGCGGCGCGGCGGTCGAGGCCGCCGTGCGTCCGAGGCGGGACCGCGCGCCGCGCACGTCGCTGGTCTCGGTGGAGCAGACCACCAACCGGGGCGGCGGAGCGGTCTGGCCGGTTGAGCGGCTCGGTGACGTCGCGGCGGCCGCGGAGCGGCACGGGCTCGCCGCGCATATGGACGGCGCGCGGCTGCTGAACGCCGTGGTGGCCTCGGGCGTGTCCGCCGCCGATCAGGCGCGGGGCTTCGCCAGCGCCTGGATCGACCTGTCCAAGGGGCTCGGCTGCCCGGTCGGGGCGGTGCTGGCGGGTTCGGCTGGTTTCATCGCGGAGGCCTGGCGCTGGAAGCACCGGCTGGGCGGGGCCATGCGGCAGGCGGGGGTGATCGCGGCGGCGGGGCTTTACGCCCTCGACCACAACGTCGAGCGGCTGGCCGAGGACCATGCCAACGCGCGTGCGATGGCGGAGCGGCTGGCGGGCGTTCCCGGCCTCGCGCTCTTTCCGGAGAGGCCCCAGACCAACATCCTGTTCATCGATATCGTTGAAGAGGGGCCGTCGGCGGTCGTTGTCGCGGAGCGGCTGCGGGCCGAGGGCATCCGCCTCGGCGTCGAGGGGGATCGCCGGCTGCGGGCCGTGACCCATCTCGATGTCGGCCGGGACCAGGTGATCCGGGCGGCGGAAGCGCTCATCCGGGCCGTCGCCGCAGGTTGACGATGACGACCCCCATCAGCGCCAGCGCGCCGCCGATGACGACCAGCAGGTTGGGAACCTCGCCCAGCCAGAGAAAGCCGATCAGGGTCGCGACCGGCGGGACGCAGTAGAGGAAGTTCGAGGCGCGCGCGGCAGGCAGGTGCGACAGCACGAAGGCCCAGGCCGCATAGGAAATGGCGCCGGGCACGATGCCGAGATAGACGACGGCGAACAGCACGTCCGCCGAGGCGGTGCCTGCCTGCCGCCAGGCCGGGGGCAGGGCGAAGGCGAGGCACAGCGCGCCGATGGACATGTTCCAGGCGGCGACCGTCAGGGGCTTGTGGCGGGCGAACAGCGGCTTCTGCACGATGGTGGAAACCGCTGTGCAGAGCGCCGCGCCCAGGATCAGCAGCGCCCCGGTGTTGAGGCTGAGATGGCCGCTCTCGCCCAGCGCGATCAGCCCGACGCCGGTGAAGGACAAAACCGTTCCGGCCCAGGCCGTGACGGAGAAGCGTTCGCCCAGCAGCGTCATGGCCATGACGGCGGTGATGATCGGGCTGATGTTGATGATGAAGCTGGCCGCGCCCGCCGTGACGGTCTGCTCGCCGATGTTGAGCAGGGCGGTGTAGAGCGCGATGAAGAACACGCCGCCGACGGCGAAGCGCCAGTATTCGTGGCGCACGGGCAGGGGCGGGCGCGCAATCGCCAGATAGAGAGCGCAGGGAACGGCGGCGATGGCGAAGCGCAGCGCGCCCAGCTCCAGCGGTCCGAAGCCGTCGAGGCCGACGCGGATGGCGGCGAAGGACGAGGCCCAGCCGATCACCGTGACGGCGATGGCGATGAGGCTCGTCGCGTTGACGACCGGCCGCGCGGCGGCGTGCATGGCTTATCTCAGCCGCGAGATCAGTTCGGCCGTGGGATAGCTGTCGGCCGGCAGGCCCGTCTTGATCTGCTCGGCCTTGACCGCCTCGCGGGTGGCGCTGCCGAGGATGCCGTCGACCTTGCCGACGTGATGGCCGCGCCGCACGAGAAGCTGCTGCAACTCCTTGATCTGGGCGAGGCTGAGAGCTTCCGCGCCGCTGCCGCGTCCGACCTTGGGCGCGCCGTCGAGCCGGGTCGCGAAATAGGCGGCGGTGATGGCGTAGACGAGCGAGTTGTTCCACTCGGTGTAGACGCCGAAGTTGGGATAGGCGAGGAAGGCTGGCCCCTTGCGGCCCATGGGCAGCAGCAGCGAGGCAGGCAGGCCGTCCGAAGGCAGGGTCCCGGATGCGGGTTTGACGCCCCATTTCACCCACTGCGACCGGGGATGCCTGATGGCGAGGCTGGCCTGCTCCCAGGGCAGGCTGGCGGGAACCCGCACTTCCTGAATCCAGGGCTGGCCGCGCTGCCAGCCGAGGTGGGCGATGTATTTTCCGGCGGAAGCGAGGGCGTCCGGGGTCGAACGGATCAGGTCGCGCCGTCCGTCGCCGTCGAAATCGACCGCATGCGCCATGTAATGGGTCGGCAGGAACTGGAGCTGACCCAGCTCGCCGGCCCAGGGGCCGCGCATCTGGGCCGGGGTCAGGTCGCCGCGCTGGACGATCTGCAGCGCGGACATCAGTTCGGCTTCGAACATCTGGGGGCGGCGGCAATCGTAGGCGAGGGTGGCCAGCGACCGGATGGTCGGCATGTCGCCGGTGTTGGCGCCGAAATCGGTTTCGAGGCCCCAGAAGGCGACGATCACCGAGGCCGGAACGCCGAACTGCTGCTCGATGCGGGCAAAGACGGACCTGTTCCTGGCGATGTGGTTCCGGCCATGGTCCATGCGGTACTGCGCGACCATGCGGTCGGAGAACTGCAGGAAGCTCTGCGAGAAGACGCCTTGGCCGCGGTCCTTCTGCACGACGGTCGGGTCGAAGCTGATGCCGCCAAGGGCGGACCGGATCGTGGCCTGTGAGATGCCCTGCGCGGCCGCCTGCTTCCTGAAGCTGTCGAGCCAGGCGTCGAAACTGGCGCCCGCCCGGCACGACTGCTGCTGGGCATGGGCCGGTCCGGCGAGAAGGGCCAGGACCGCCGCCAGCAGGGCAAAACCAAATTTCCGACGCATCATGACGCTCGCTCCGGTTGGGAATGCCGCACCAGAGCGAGCCGCCGCGCCTGCGTCAAGAGTTGTGGTCGATGGAGAGGCCGGGAAGACCGGCGAAATCCGTTTCCGAGGTCGTGGCGATGCGCGAGGGACGGCGGGTGACCGTGGTCATGCCGTGTTCGGCGTCCACCTCGATGTGGATCGAGGCTTCCTGAGCCACCTTGTTTCGCGAAACGCCGATCCGGTCGGACTTTGCCGAGCGGTTGACCAGTTCGTTGTGGCTGGTGATCGACGCACCGGCGGTTCCGACGGGAAGGCCGTCAAGCGCCACAAGGCCGGCCGCCACGAGGGCCGAAGATAGAACGAGGGTCGTCGCACGCATGTCATTGCCTCCGCGGTCACCGCGCAGGAGCAGGGCTTTCGCTTCGGGGAGGATTGTCCACGACACCGATATCGGGGGGAGGATTCTTGACGTCCGTCCCGCCCAGGAAAACGAACATGGCAATGATCGCAAGGGCCAGGCCCACGATCAGAACATAGAGCACCGGTTTCCCGAGCTTTCCTTGCCGTGCTTCGGTTGGTGTCAATTCAGGTTCCGCCACGTTGCGCCCTTACCATCTGCACTTGGGCTCATCGGCCCGATCTGAGACAGCAACGCCCGATTCCGCATTCGGTTCCCGGAAGGATAGAGACGTTAAAATACTTCTAACAGAATCGCGAAAATTCAAAATAATTCCAAAGGGCCGCAAACGCAGCCGACACTGCTTTGGTTCCATTGCACGCGGGTGATTTTTTTTTGAACTCTTTGGCTGTCGCGACGTTCTCACATCGCCCGTCCCGAACGGGCAATATTCACGTTCGAACGACGGAGGTCATCATGAATTTCAGAACGCTTCTTCTCGCAGGTGTCGCGACCACCGCGCTGGCAGGTTATGCCGTGGCGCAGACCGCACCTCAGCCTGCAACCGAGCCGTCGGCCGTGCCGGGCGCCACATCGTCCGCGCCTGCGGCCGGTGCTGCGACAGCGGCGCAGGCTGATGCCAGGGCCAATGAGCCGCGTTTCGCGAACTACAAAGGCGCCGATATCGTCGATGCTGAAAAGAAGAGCATCGCCACCATCGCCGATGTCCTGATCGACGACGACGGCCAGGCGCATCAGCTCGTGATCGCGCAAGGCGGCGTCCTGGGCGTCGGCTCGACCTACCGCACCTTCGAGATCGACTCGCTTCCGGCTCTCGCCGAGGGCGATGTCCAGCTCGATCTGACGTCGGAATCGCTGGCGGCGCTTCCCGAGTATACCTACCCGTCGTCCAGCGCGTCCGCTGCGGCGCCCGCCGCTCCCGGCGGGATGGCTCCGGCCACCACGGCCGAGGCTCCCGCCGCCACGACCGCTCCGGCCGACGGCCGCGCGGCGACAGAAGGCGCGGCTTCGCAGGATATCGCCAGCCTGTGGCCGGTCAGCGCCCTTGTCGGCACGGAGATCAAGGCCGCCGAAGGCGCGGAAGCGTCCACCACCAAGGTGTCCGATTTCCGCTTCTCCAGCGACGGCAAGGTCGAGCAGGTGATCCTGAACAAGGGCGGCGTGATGGGCGTCGGCGGTGAGACCCAGACCGTTCCCTTCGCGGATCTGTCGATCAGCGGCACGCCGGACAAACCCGTTGTCGCGCTGGCCAGCGGTGTCGCGCCGAAAACCGAGACCGAACGCGCTCCGGACGTATCGACCCCGCCGCCGGCTCCCGGCGGCACGATGGCCCCGGGCGGTTCGACCGCTCCGGCCCAGTAAGCTCCGCTCAACCATACTGCGTGAAACGGGCGCTTTCGAGCGCCCGTTTTGCTGGGAAACGACCGTTCGTTAAGCTCGCGCTGCCTCTTTGGTGCAACCATCCTGCCCATGGCGCGTTGAGTCCGCGGCCCATGAAAATCCAAGGAGGACAGGATGGCTCGTTCACGCCGTACGGCACCCGATGACATCGGTGCGCAGCTTGAGACATTGAAGGCGGACCTCGCTGCCCTGAGCAGCGCCGTCAAGAATCGCGCGACCAGCGAGGCCGGCGCGGCCCGGTCCAGCGTCGCCAGCGGCATAGGCGATCTCCAGGACCAGATCACGACCCTGCTGCACAACTTCACCGAAGCCGGCGGCGATTTCGCTGAAACAGCCCGTGCCCGCACGAGCGAGGCGTTCGAGACCGTCGAGGAGACCATCCAGAAAAATCCGGGAACCGCGCTTCTTGCGGCGCTTGGCGTGGGGTTCCTCGTCGGCGTGCTGTCACGGAGCGGGCGTTGATCAAACTCGTACTGACCGCGCTTCCCCTGGCGTCCATCGTCATCGGCAGGCTGAAACGCCGGATCGCCACGTCGATCGTGGCCGGCTTGTTCGCGCTGATGGCGGTGTTCTGGGGAAGCGTCGCGGGCTTCCTGGCCCTCGTCCCCCTCTGGGGCGGACCGGCAGCCGCCGGAGCCGTCGCGGGAGGATTCCTGTTCATCGCCCTCGTGGTCTGGCTGATCGGCCGGCGGCGCGGGCCGAAGGCCATGGGGCTTCCCGCCGCCTCGACCGCCTCCATGGCGGCGACCACCGGCGCGGTC
>JBEBSP010000140.1:0-7009 GCA_040394255.1 Agaricicola taiwanensis
CCTTCAGGAACGGCACCACCCCCTGGCTCTCGCCGTTGGTGCCCTTGATATGCGCGCCGAGGCCACGCACCGGGGTCCAGTCGTTGCCGAGCCCGCCGGAGTATTTGGCCAGCAGGGCGTTGTCCTTGATCGACTTGAAGATACCGTCGAGATCATCCGCCACGGTGGTCAGGAAACAGGACGACAGCTGCGGCCGCAGCGTGCCGGAGTTGAACAGCGTCGGTGTCGAGGCCATGAAGTCGAACGACGACAGGAGGTCATAGAATTCGATGGCCCTCGCCTCGCGGTCGATTTCCCGCACGGCGAGGCCCATGGCGACGCGCATGAAGAAGGCCTGCGGCAATTCCAGCCGGATGCCGTCGTTGTGCAGGAAATAGCGGTCGTACAGCGTCTGCAGGCCGAGGAACTGGAAGTCGAGGTCGCGTTCCGGCTTCAGTGCGGCGGACATGCGCTTGAGGTCGAAGCGGGCAAGCTCGGGATCGACCAGTTCCACATGGATCGCCTTGGCGATGTAGGCCGGGAAATACTCCGCATAGCGCGTCGCCATCTCGGCCTGGGTCGCCTCCTCGGGCGCGCCCATCACGGCGGTCAGGGCCTCGCGGCGCAGCATGTCGAGCAGCAGCCGCGCGCTGACATAGGCATAGTTCGGCTCGGTCTCGATCAAAGTACGCGCGGCGAGGATAGGAGCCTGCTCCAGTTCCTTGGTGCTGATGCCGTCGTAAAGGTTGCGCCGTGTCTCGGTCAGCACCGGTTCCGGCGATACGTCGGCAAGGTTGTCACAGGCCTCGCGGATCAGTCTCTCCAACCGCGCCTCATCCAATGCCACGAGGTCGCCTTCGGCATTCTTCATGCGCAGCGTCGAAGGTGCGGTCGCGGCGGCTGAAGCGGCGGTCGCCTGCGCCCGTTCACGCGCCCTCTCCTCGCGATAGAGCACATAGGCGCGCGCCACCTTGTGGTGCTCGCCGCGCATCAGCGCCAGTTCGACCTGATCCTGTATCGCCTCGATGTGGAAGGTCCGACCCTCGCCTGCCCTGCGGGTCAGGGCGGACACGACTTGCCCGGTCAACTCATCAACCGCCTCATGCACACGTCGCGAGGCCGCCGCGCCGTGTCCCTCCACAGCCAGAAAGGCCTTGGTCAGCGCCACCGTGATCTTGGACGCATCGAAAGGCGTCACGCCTCCACTGCGGCGGATCACCTGGAATCCGGGCTCCGCGGCGACTCGCGCGGAGGCAGCGGTCGTGGAAAGCGGCAGTTCGGCTTCGGCCTGTCTGGCGTCGAGAGTGAGTGACATCGGCATTCGTCCCGCATGATGTGGGGGGATGGGCCGAAGGGACGCGACGCCAACGGCGTACCGGTACGGCACGCGCGCTGCGCAAGCGACCCGCCGGTACACCCCGCCCGTGGTTGGTCAGTCATGTCGCGGCAGGTCTCCTGGCTCGCGGGTCACGGCTTCCATCGGCCTTCCCGGCACATGATGCGCCAGTGGCATGGGTCGATGGACGCTCGCCGCTCACAGTTGCGGGGGCAGCTCCGGATCAGGTCGCCCCTACCGGATTCCCTCTTAGCCACCGAAGGCGCATGTGCGACTCGGCGGAACCACGATGACTATATTTAGTAGTCCGACATGCGAAGGCGTCAATAGGTCGTGTAAATTGCGCCGACCTTTGCCCGCTATCAACAGGTGGTGATAGAGCATCGGCCATGAGCGATTCAGCCCTTGCCATTCTCGTATTCATTGATGCTGATGCCTGTCCGGTGAAGGACGAGGTCTATCGTGTCGCCATCCGCCACGGCGCGAAGACCTTCGTGGTGGCGAACAGCTTCATCAACGTGCCGCGCGATCCCCTGATCGAACGCGTGCTGGTCCCGGCTGGACCCGATGTGGCCGACGACTGGATCGCGGAGCGCTCCCGACGCGGCGTGGTGGTGGTCACAGCTGATATTCCCTTGGCGGCGCGTTGCGTGGCGGTGGGTGCCGATGTGCTCGCTCCCAACGGTCGCGTCTTCTCCGAAGAATCCATCGGCATGACGCTGGCGACCCGCAACCTCATGGATCAGTTGCGCTCGGCGGGGGAAGTCACCGGCGGCCCGCGCCCCTTCGCGGCGAAGGATCGATCGGCCTTCCTGTCGGCTCTGGATCTGGCATTGGTGAAGCTGAAACGAGCAGGTTCCAACACCTGACGCCGTTATGCCGGGGTGATTGCCACCTGCTGCCGCGTCATGCGTCCTCATGCGTCTCAGCCCTTTCCTCCGCAGGACCCGTTTGGCGCGCAAGGTTGAGGGCCGTGTTGATCAGCCCCACATGACTGAACGCCTGGGGGAAATTGCCCAGCATCCGCCCCGCCACGGGATCGTATTCCTCCGACATGAGGCCAACATCATTGCACAGCGCCAGCAGCCGCTCGAACAGGCGGCGCGCATCCTTGATGCGGCCCTGGAGTTTGAGTACATCCGCCAGCCAGAAACTGCAGGCGAGGAAAGCGCCCTCACCCGGTGGCAACCCATCATCCACCTCATGCGTGCGGTAGCGCAGCACCAGTCCATCCTGCATCAGACCCCGCTCGATCGCCGCCACGGTGCCCAGCACACGCGGATCGTCCGGCGGCAGAAAGCCTACCAGCGGAATGTGCAGCAAGCTCGCGTCCAGCGCTTCGGAGCCGTAGGCCTGCACGAAACTGTTGAGTTCGGTATTGAAGCCCTTGGCGCAGACATCGGCGTGGATTTCATCGGCCACGATGCGCCAATGCCGCGCGCGCCCCGCGCCATCCTCGTCTTCCGCGGCCAGCGTGGCCGCACGGTCGAAGGCGACCCAGGCCATGACCTTGGAATGGGTGAAATGCTGGCGTGCGCCGCGCACCTCCCAGATGCCCTCGTCCGCCTCGCGCCAGGCCTTCTCCAGATAAGGCATGATGACTTCAGCAAGCGCCCGTACACGCGGCTGCCGGGGCAGCCCGCCGCGCAGCGCTTGGGCCATGGCGTCGGCGACCTCGCCATAGACGTCGAGCTGGAACTGCTCGGCGGCGGCGTTGCCGACCCGCACGGGCTTCGAACCCATGAAGCCGTCGAGCCAGGGCACCTCCCATTCCAGCAGGTTACGCTCGCCGGACAGGCCATACATGATCTGCATCTGCGCCGGATCACCGGCAACCGCGCGCATCAGCCAGTCGCGCCAGGCCGAGGCCTCCTCGTAGTAGCCGAGCTTCATGAAGGCGAGCAGCGTCATGGTGGCGTCACGCAGCCAGCAGATGCGGTAGTCCCAGTTGCGGGTACCGCCGATGTGCTCGGGCAGCGAGGTCGTCGCCGCCGCCACGATGCCGCCCGTCGGCATATAGGTCAGTGCCTTCAGAGTGATGAGCGAGCGCTTCACCTCGCTCGTCCAGGGTCCGACCTGCGGGCAGCGCTTTGCGAAAGCGCGCCAGAAAGCCTCTGTCCTGTCCAGCGCCATTTGGACATCGCGCTCGGGCGGAGGCGGCTGGTGGGAAGGCACGTGCGTCAGCGTGAAGGGAACCGTTTCCCCAGCCGCGACGGTGAAGGTCCCGACGGTGTGCATGTCCTCGCCCTTGAGCCGCACCGGCGTGTGCAGCACCAGCATATCGGGACCAGCGACGGCGGTCAGTGCGCCATCGTCGGCATGGCTGACCCAGGGCACGCTGCGCCCATAGTCGAACCGCACGGTGAAGTCGACCTCGAAGGTGACATGCCCTCTTCGGCCAATGATGAGGCGGATGAGATCGCTCGCCCCATCGCGCAGCGGCATGAAATCGATCAGCGTCGCGGCGCCGGTTTCGGTTTCGAACTCCGTTTCGAGGATCAGCGTGTCGTCGCGGTAACGGCGCTTGCGACTGACGATCTTGCCCGTGGGCGCGATACGCCAACGGCCGTTTTGCGGGCCGCCGAGCAATGACGCGAAACAAGCGGGCGAGTCGAAGCGCGGAAAGCACAACCAGTCGATCGAGCCGTCGAGCGACACGAGCGCCGCCGTTTCGCAATCGCCGATCAGCGCATAGTCTTCAATCCGTGATGCCAAGCCCGTCTCCCGTCCTGTTACCTGTAGATAGTGCGGCGTCACTGACATGACCACCAGCATGCCAGGTCAAGCCGACGTAACAATATAAACATGTCCTTATATAGAATCTTGACACATCCCTTCCATGGGTCCACGGTTCGGCCGTCGAGGTTCTTCGGGCGCAGCCGTGTCCGGAGCTAAGAGGGAATCCGGTACGCCACGCAGCAAAACCGGAGCTGCCCCCGCAACTGTGAGCGGCGAGCCGAAGGTCCAAGCATGTCACTGGCGCGCAGCGCCGGGAAGACGGACCCGAGGCGGCGACCCGCGAGCCAGGAGACCTGCCCCGGCAACATGAACGTCCACGGGCGGGGTGTCCCGGTGGTCGCGAGGCGAATGGCGGGCCTCCGCCGCGCAAGCGCGTCCGCTCGGCCTTTTGCCCCCAACATCTGGGGTTAAGCCGATGTCTGCCAAATCCATATCCGTTGCCACTCTCGGCGTTCCGCGCATCGGTCCGCGCCGGGAATTGAAGATGGCGCTCGAAAGCCACTGGTCCGGCAAGACCGATGAAGCGGCCTTGCTGGAAACCGCCTCGGCCCTGCGCGTCGCCAACTGGGCGCGCCAGAAGGCACTGGGGATCACCGTCATCCCCTCCAACGACTTCTCGCTCTACGATCAGGTGCTCGACACGAGCTGCATGGTCGGCGCGATCCCGGAGATCTATGGCTGGACCGGTGGCCCGGTGCCGCTGGCGACCTACTTCGCCATGGCGCGCGGCAGCCACAGGCCCTTGGGGCACGAGACCTGCTCCCACGGCCACGACCACGGCCATGACGCCGGCTTGCCCGCGCAGGAGATGACCAAGTGGTTCGATACCAACTACCACTACATGGTGCCGGAATTCACGCGCGGCCAGGCCTTCAGCCTCGCTTCGACCAAGGCGGTGGATGAATACCGCGAGGCGAAGGAACTGGGCTACGACACCCGCCCCGTGCTGCTCGGCCCGGTCACCTACCTGAAGCTCGGCAAATCCAAGGACGCGGCGCTCGATCCCCTGTCGCTGCTGGGCAATCTCCTGCCGGTCTACACCGAGGTGCTGCGCCGCCTCGCCGCCAGCGGCGCCGAATGGGTCCAGATCGACGAGCCCTGCCTGGTGCTCGACCTCGACGACACCACGCGCCAGGCCCTGCACGACGCCTATGCCGTCTTCGCCCGCGCGCTGCCGAACCTGAAGATCATGCTGACGACCTATTTCGGCGCGCTCGGCGACAACCTCGACACCGCCCTCGCCCTTCCGGTGGCGGGCCTGCATCTCGATCTTCTGCGCGGCGCCGACCAGCTCGGCGAGGTGATCGAGAAGGCCCCGCGCGGCCTTGTGCTCTCGCTGGGCGTCATCGACGGCCGCAACATCTGGCGTGCCGATCTGGAGACGATCCTCGACCGCATCGAGCCGGTGGTGGCCCGGCGCGGCCGCGACCATGTGGTGATCGCACCCTCCTGCTCGCTGCTGCACACGCCCATCGACCTGGAGCTGGAGCCGCAGCTTGATCCGGACCTGAAGAGCTGGCTTGCCTTCGCGGTGCAGAAGATGGCCGAGCTTTCCACCCTCGGACGCGCCCTGACGGAGGGCCGCGAGGCGGTGAAGGACGCGCTCGAAGCCTCCTCGAAGGCGGCGCGGACCCGCGCGACATCGCCCAAGATCCACGATCCGGCGGTCCAGCAGCGTGTCAGGGACACGACGCCGCAGATGGCCCGCCGCGCCACGCCCTTCGCGCTGCGCCGCGAGGTCCAGCAGGCGCATCTCAATCTGCCCGCCTTCCCGACCACGACCATCGGTTCCTTCCCGCAGACGCCGGAGGTGCGCAAGGCCCGCTCCGAACACGCCAAGGGTCTCATGAGCCACGCCGACTACGCCGGGTTCCTCAAGCAGGAGACCGCCGCGACGGTGCGCTGGCAGGAGGAGATCGGCCTCGACGTGCTGGTCCACGGCGAGTTCGAGCGCAACGACATGGTGCAGTATTTCGGCGAGCAGCTCGCGGGCTTCGCCTTCACCAAACACGGCTGGGTGCAGAGCTACGGCTCGCGCTATGTGCGCCCGCCGGTTCTGTTCGGCGACGTCTCGCGCCCCCGTCCCATGACGGTGGTGTGGTGGCAATACGCCCAGTCGCTCACGGACAAGCCCATGAAGGGCATGCTGACCGGCCCGGTCACCATCCTCAACTGGTCCTTCGTGCGCGACGACATCTCCCGCGAGCAGGCTTGCCGCCAGATCGCCTTCGCCATCCGCGACGAGGTCATCGACCTGGAAAAGGCAGGCGCGAAGGTGATCCAGATCGACGAGGCCGCGCTGCGCGAGGGCCTGCCGCTCCGCAAGGGCGACTGGCAGGCCTATCTCGACTGGGCGGTGGAAAGCTTCCGCATCACGGCCTCGGGCGTGCGCGACGACACCCAGATCCACACGCACATGTGCTATTCGGAGTTCAACGACATCATTGCCTCCATCGGTGACATGGACGCCGACGTGATCTCCATCGAGACCTCGCGCTCGAAGATGGAACTTCTCGAGGCCTTCACCAGCTACCGCTACCCCAATGACATCGGGCCGGGCGTCTACGACATCCATTCACCCCGCTGCCCTTCCGTGGAGGAGATGGTGGACCTGCTGCGGCGCGCCACCGGGCACCTGACGCCGGGACAGGTCTGGGTCAATCCCGACTGCGGCCTGAAGACCCGCAAGTGGGACGAAACCCGCCCCGCCCTCGTCAACATGGTGGCGGCCGCGAAGGTGCTGCGCGACGGACTGCGGGAAGCCGCGGAATAGCACCTCAGCCTGCAGACATGCCTGATCTCCGGACGGCCTATCGGCCTCCGGGGATGAGGGGACGGGACGCCGGGATCGGCGCATTCAGTGGGTGTCCGCTCGTCACGGACGGGGCTCGTTTGGTAAGAATGAGCCCACGCCTTCCGGCGTCCCGCTTCAATCCGGCGTTCAGTCCCTACACC
>JBEBSP010000141.1:0-6946 GCA_040394255.1 Agaricicola taiwanensis
ACCCCGCCTTCCGAGGCGGGGTTTTCTTTTTGGCTACCCCGCCACCCGTCCCGCTTCCCAGCCCAGCATGGCCCGCTTGCGCGTCAGGCCCCAGTGGTAGCCGGTGAGCGCGCCCGTCGAGCCCACCACGCGGTGGCAGGGCACCACGAAGGACAAAGGGTTCTTGCCCACCGCCGCGCCGACCGCGCGTGAGGCGGAGGGCTTGCCGATCTTCGCCGCGATGCGCCCGTAGGTGGTGGCGCGGCCCATGGGGATGGAAAGCAGCGTCTCCCATACCCGGATTTCGAAATCCGTACCGATCATGACGATCCTGAGCGGCCGGTCGGGCGACCATTCGCCGGGCGCGAACACCCGCGCGGCCAGCGGTGCGGTCACGGCCCTGTCCTCCACGAAGCGCGCGTTGGGCCAGCGCCGGGTCATGTCGGCCAGCGCCTCGGCCTCCCCGCCGGTGTCGGCGAAGGCAAGGCCGCAGAGCCCGCGCGGGGTCGCCATGACCAGCGCGCGTCCGAACGGCGAGTCATGGAAGCCGTGGGTGATGGTCAGTCCGCCGCCCCTGGCCTTCCACTCGCCTGGCGACATGGCCTCATGGGCGACGAACAGATCGTGCAACCGCCCCGGCCCGGACAGGCCGAGGTCGTAGGCGGCGTCGAGCACGTTGCCGGCGTCGCGGACCATGCCGCGTGCCCGGTCCATGGTGACGGCCTGCAGGAAGGCCTTCGGCGTCAGCCCCGCCCAGCGGCGGAACAGGGCGTGCAGCTCGGCGGAGGTCACGCCGGAGGCCTCCGCGATGGTCTCCACGTCCGGCTGGTCGCGCCAGGCTTCCGAGATGAAGGCGATGGCCCGCCGCACCACGTCGTAGTCGGCGGAAGAATCGAGCGGTTGGGCGGTTGCGAGCATGGGAGCCTCCTTCAGTCCGCCCATGGTCCACCATGACGGCGCGCCCCGCCACCCGTTTTCTAACCTGCGTGCCTCCGGTGCTCCAGCAGGGCCTTCGCCGCCAGCGTCACCAGCGACAGGAGCGCCAGCACCGAGGCGGCGGCAAAAGCTCCGAGCGCGTTGTAGTCGTTGAACAGGAGTTCGATCTGGAGCGGCAGCGTCATGGTCTGGCCGCGCACGCTGCCCGACACCACCGAGACCGCGCCGAACTCGCCCATGACCCGCGCGTTGCACAGGATCGCGCCGTAGAGCAGCGCCCAGCGGATGTTGGGCAGGGTGACATGCCACAGGATCTGGAAGCCGCTGGCCCCCAAGGACAACGCCGCCTCCTCGTCCTCGCCGCCTTGCTGCTGCATCAGCGGGATCAGCTCGCGCGCCACGAAGGGCGAGGTCACGAACAGGCTGACCAGGAAGATCGCCCAGATGGTGAACATCAGCTGCAGTCCCATGGCCTCCAGCGCCGGGCCGAACAGCCCCTGCGCGCCGTAGAGGAAGAGATAGGTGACGCCCGCCACGATCGGCGAGACCGAGAAGGGGATGTCGATCACCGCCATGAGCAGCTTGCGGCCCGGAAAGCGGTAGCGCGTCACCAGCCAGGCAGCCGCGATGCCGAAGCCGATGTTGACCGGCACCACCACCAGCGCGGTCAGCACCGTCAGGCCGATGGCGTGCAGGGTCGCGGGCTCGGTGATCTTGGAGAGATAGACGCCGAGCCCGGCCTTGAAAGCCTGGATGAAGATCACCGCCAGCGGCACGGCGAGGAACACCGCCCCCGTCGCCAGCGCGGCGAGGATCAGCAGGATCTCCGCGATGCCGCGGTTGTGGCGGGGTCTAGCGGCGGTCGGCATAGCGCAGCTGCCACAGTTGCAGGGCGTTGGTGACGAACAGCAGGACGAAGGCGGCCACCAGCAGCACGGTCGCCAGCGCGGCGGCGGCGGGATAGTCGTATTCGTCGAGCCGGATGAAGATCAGCAGCGAGACGATCTCGGTCTCCATGGGCAGGTTGCCGGCGATGAACACCACGGCGCCGAATTCGCCGATCGAGCGGGCGAAGGCCAGCGTCGAGCCGGCGATGAAGGAGGGCAGGATCGTCGGCCAGATGACGCGGGCGAAGACCTGCCACCGGGTCGCGCCCAGCGAGCGGGCGGCTTCCTCGATCTCGCCCTGCATCTCTTCCAGCACCGGCTGCACCGAGCGCACCACGAAGGGCGTCGAGGTGAAGGCCATGGCCACCGCGATGCCGAGCGGGGCATAGGCGACCTTGATGCCGGCGGGCTCCAGGAACTGGCCGAACCAGCCGTTGCGGGCGAAGACGGTGACGAGCGCGAGGCCGGCCACGGCGGTGGGCAGCGCGAACGGCAGGTCGACGAGGCCGTCCAGCAGCCGCCGCCCCGGAAAGCGGTAGCGCACCAGCACCCAGGCGATCAGGAGCCCCGTCACGGCGTTGAAGGCGGTGGCCATGGCGGCGGTTGTGAGCGTGATGCGGAAGGCCGCCAGCGAGCGCGGCGAGGTGACGATGGCCCAAAAATCGTTCCAGCCGAGGCTGGCGGTCTTGAACAGCATGGCGACGAGCGGCAGCGCCACGATCACCGCGATGTAGACGAGCGTCACCCCCAGCGTCAGGCCGAAGCCCGGCAGGAGGTGCCGGCGAGCGGGGCGGGAGGGGGCGGACATGGATGGCATCGGGTGCTTTGAATGCAGCACGCCCGGCCTTGGGGCCGGGCATGCACGACGGCTGAGTTTGCGTCGGTGAAGGCCTTGCATGGCCGGACCGGGTCCGGCCATGGCGAAGCGTTACCGGTTGACGAACACCTTGTCGAGCGTGCCGCCCTCGGCGAAATGCTCCTTGGACAGCTTGTCCCAGCCGCCGAACACGTCCTCGACCGTGACCAGCCGCACCTCGGGGAAGAGGTCGGCATACTTGGCCTTCACGCCCGCATCATGCACGCGGTTGAAATTCTGGGCGAGGATGTCCTGGCCTTCCGGCGCATAGAGGAACTTGAGGTAGGTCTCGGCGATGGCGCGGCTGCCGCGCTCGTCCGCCACCTTGTCGACCACGGCGACCGGGAATTCCGCCAGAAGGCTGACGTCCGGCACCACGGCCTCGAACTTGTCGGGACCGAATTCCTTGCGGATGCCGTGGACCTCGGCCTCGAAGGTGATGAGGACGTCGCCGATCTCGCGTTCCACGAAGGTGGTGGTGGCGGCGCGTCCGCCGGTGTCGAACACCGGCACGTTGGCGAAGATCTTCTTCACGAAGTCCTGCACCTTGGCCTCGTCGTCCTTGAAGGCTTCCTTGGCATAGGCGGTGGCGGCCAGATAGGTGTAGCGCGCGTTGCCGGAGGTCTTGGGGTTGGGGAACACAACCTTCACGTCGTCGCGGGCGAGATCGGCCCAGCCCTTGATGTTCTTCGGGTTGCCGGCGCGCACCAGGAAGGCCGGCAGCGAGTAGTAGGGCGAGGCGTTGTTGGGCAGGCGGGTCTGCCAGTCGCCCTTGACGAGGCCGCCCTTGGCCAGCGCCTGCACGTCGGTGACCTGGTTGAAGGTGACGATGTCGGCCTTGAGGCCCTCCAGGATCGAGCGGGCCTGCTTGGAGGAGCCGGCGTGGCTCTGGTCGACGGTCAGCGTCTTTCCGGTCTCGGCCTTGTAGTGCTTGGTGAAGGCCTCGTTGACCTGCACATAAAGCTCGCGCCCGATGTCATAGGAGACGTTGAGGATCTTGTCGGGTTCCTGCGCGCTGAGCGGCGTCGCGGAGAGGGTGAGCGCCACCAGTGCGCCGGTGAGAAGTCTGTTCATGGGAATGCCTCGGCTCGTCATGCCGCACGGGGGCGTGCGTTTGGACGAGACTATTTCGGAAATAAGAATATATTACAAGTGAAAAGTGATATACAAATGTATCACATAATATATACGTATTATAAGCCGAACCTTGGGCCCCGCTTGGCCTCATCCAGCGCGGCGCCGAACACCCTGGCGAAGTCCGCGCGCTCCGGCGGCGACAGGAAGCCGCCGACATCGAGGCTGCGTCTGCGCTCCACGATGGCGAGGCGCATCAGGCCGTAGTCCTCGTCCTCCTCACGCTTCAGGCGGACCCAGAGCGGATTGAACCGCCACTCCGACACCTCGCCCCAGTGGGAGATCTTCCGCACGAACAGTTCCAGCGGCGTCACCACCACCTCCTCGCGCGCCCGCGCCGTGCGGTAGCTCCAGCGGAAGGCGAGGTAGAGCAGGGCGACGTCGAGCCCGAAGAAGCCGACCACGGGCCAGGCCCCCATCAGGAAGAACGGCAGGCTGAGACCCGCGCTGAGGAGCGCCGTCGCCAGCATCAGGCGGCGGAACGCCGTGGCGCTCAGCGACCGGTGCGGCCGGATTTCAGCGGCGAACAGGGGCCGTTCCGCTGCGTCGTTGTCGTGGTTGTGGTGGCTCATGGCAGGCCATACTAAAACCTTTTCCGCAAAAGTGGACCCCGGTTTTGCGTCAAGAAAACGCGACATCACAAACAGATAGAGCGTGTTCACCGAATATGCTCTAACCCGGGGATGCCGCCTCGCCAGCCCTCATCCAGCAAAGCCGCCCTCACCAGGCCGATCGGCACGACCGCACGGCTGTCGCCGGCGGACATCGAGACCATGTTCGCGCGCTTCTCGGCGGCGAACCCGGAGCCGAAGGGCGAGCTGGACTACGTCAATCCCTACACGCTGGTGGTGGCCGTCGCGCTGTCGGCGCAGGCCACCGACGTCGGCGTCAACAAGGCGACCCGCGCGCTGTTCCAGATCGCCGACACGCCGGAGAAGATGCTGGCGCTGGGCGAGGACGGCCTGATCCGGCACATCAGGACCATCGGCCTTTACCGCAACAAGGCGAAGAACGTCATCGCCCTGTCGCGCCGGCTGATCGAGGTCTACGGCGGCGCGGTGCCGGCGACGCGCGAGGAACTGGAGACCCTGCCCGGCGTCGGGCGCAAGACCGCCAACGTGGTGCTCAACATCGCCTTCGGCCATCCGACCATCGCGGTCGACACGCATCTCTTCCGCGTCGGCAACCGCACCGGCCTCGCCCCCGGCGCCAACCCGCTGAAGGTCGAGCTGGAACTGGAGCGCGTGATCCCGGACCACTGGAAGCGCCACGCCCACCATTGGCTGATCCTGCACGGGCGCTATGTCTGCAAGGCGCGGCGGCCGGAATGCCCGCGCTGCCTGATCCGCGACATCTGCCGCTACGAGGACAAGACGGTTTAGGAGCGCCTCGAAGGATCGGCCACGGACGCCTTGCGCCCATACCGCGGCCGACCTACCTCTTGAGAGGCCAACCCTAGGGGAGACGACCCATGATCGAAGCCGCCGCCCTCGCCATCCGGCAGGCCTTCTCCCCGCCCTTCCGCACGGTGCTGTTCAAGAGCGTCGGCCTCGCCGTGCTGCTTCTGGTGCTGATCGGCGCCGGGCTTCAGGCGGGGCTCGCGAGCCTCATCGCGCTCGACAATCCATGGCTCGACTGGACCGCCGCCATCGCCTCGGCGCTGGGCATCCTCGTGGTGCTGTTCTTCGCCATGCCGCCGGTGATCTCGCTGGTGGCGGGCTTCTTCCTCGACGAGATCGCGGGCGAGGTCGAGCGCAGCCACTACCCGGCCGATCTGCCGGGCCGGGAGCAGCCGCTCGGCCGCTCGCTGATCCTGGCGGTGAAATTCGCGGCGCTGGTTCTGGTGGTCAACATCGGCGCGCTGCTGCTCGCCTTCATCCCCGGCGTCAACCTTCTTGCCTGGTGGCTGGCCAACGGCTACCTGCTGGGGCGGGAGTATTTCGAGCTGGCCGCCATGCGCTTCCGCACGCCGGAGGAGGCCCGCGCCCTGCGCCGCCGGCACAGGGGCCGCATCTTCTTCGGCGGCCTGATGATCGCCGCCATGATGGCGATCCCGATCGTCAACCTCGCGACGCCGCTGGTCGCCACCGCCTTCATGGTGCATGTCCACAAGCGCCTGGCGGGCCGCCGGACGGAACTGCTGGAGCCGGTCTCTGGCTGAATAGCGCGGCAGCCTACTCGGCCGCCTCACTCCACAGCAGCGCCGTATAGTCAAAGCCCGCCTCGATGGTCGGCTTGACGATGGCGAAATAGGGCGACAGGTCGAAGTCGCGCGGCGTGTAGAGCGAATGGTGCCGGATGTGCAGGATTTCCTTCTGTGCTTCCGTGCTCTTGACCGGGCTGGTCGGATCGCCCAGCGTGCTGACCTTGGGCAGCACGGGATAGCGCACCTCCTGGAAGGCCTGCGCGATCAGCGTGGAGCAGATCGCCCGCGTCGGGTCGCCCGAGCCCATGGCGATCATGCGGCGCCGGAACCGCTGCGGGATCGGCGGCGTCGGCATCAGATAGCGCAGCAGGTCGAAGACGTTCTTGAGATCGTACTGCATGCCGAGGCGCTCGACCATGTAGCGCACCACCTTCGCCCGTTCCTCGTCCGGCAGACCGGCGGCGCGGCAGATGCGGGTGTGCGCCCAGCCGTATTTCGACAGCGGGATCGAGGCGCAGCCATGGCCCAGTTCCACCTCGATCAGCACGTGCGGCTCGCCCGAGGGCGTGCGCGTGCCCAGGACATCGCCGACGTAGAGCGCGGCATGGCTCCAGGTGGAGTTGGTAAGATACTTGATGGCGCTGGAGACACGGGTGTTGCCCTCCACCAGCAGCACGTCGCCGGGCTTGAGCGCGGCGGCGAGCTTGGCCGGATCGCTCGTGGCCGAGGGCTCGAAGCCCTTGATCTCCGAGGTGAGATACTTGGTGAGAAGGCGACCGATCCAGTCGAAGAAGCCCCGAGGCATGGCCGTTTCATCCCGCTTTTTCCGACAATTCTAGAGCATCATGCGCAAAAGTGGCCACCGGTTTTGCGCAAGACATGATGCGGCCAAAAAATGGAGGTTAGCGGTGGAAGCTGTTCAGCCCCGGAGCGTCCCGCCCGTCGCCTTCTCCACCGCCGCCACGATCTGCCCCGCCACGGCGTCGATCTCGACGTCCGTCAGGGTCT
>JBEBSP010000142.1:0-6926 GCA_040394255.1 Agaricicola taiwanensis
ATCTCGATCCATAGGCCGCGCGCGGCCAGGCCGCACATGCGGAGTTTCGGATCGGATCGCCAATCGGTCGGGAAGAATTTGAACCAGGGGTCAGCCATTACACGTTGTCCCTGATGCTGGAATGGGCAATGGAGCACCACAGGCGCACATCGTCGGTGGCGCCGTTGCGGTTCTTGCGGATGAGGAATTCCATTTTCCAACGCGCATCGCGGAGCGCTTCCACGTCCGGGTCAGCCTGCTGGTTGAGGTAGTATTCTTCGCGGAACAGGAACCCGATCACATGGGCGTCCTGCTCGATCTCACCGGACCAGCGCAGGTCCGACATGACCGGGCGCTTGTCATCGCGCTTCTCCACCTCGCGGGAGAGCTGGCACAACAGGATGACGCAGCAATCCAGCTCCTTGGCCAATGCTCTGGCCCTACCGGACACCTCGCCCGCCTCTGCCACCTTATTGCCGGCATAGCGGTCGGAAGGCGTCACAAGGCCCATATGGTCGATCCAGATGCTGCCCAGGCGAACGCCGTGCATTTCCATCTCGGCTTTGAGCCGGCGCGCCTTGGCCGCGATTTCCGCGAACGTCAGGCGCGCGCTATCGTCGATGTGCATCGGCGCCTTGCGCAGCGCCTCATAGGCATTGCCAACATGGTCATCCATGTCTTTCAGGTCGCCGCGAAGGAGGTCTCCGAAGCCGGGGGCCTTGGTCCAGTCGATCTGATCCGCAGCCATGCGGGCGAAAATCTCCTGCCGGGTCATTTCCAGCGAGAAGATCAGCACCCCTGCCCCGCTCAGCGCTGTGCGCCTGGCCGTCGAACACATGAATGCCGATTTGCCCATGCCCGGGCGGCCGGCCACGACATAGAGCTGGCCCCGGCGAAAGCCGTTCAGCTTGTTGTCGAGGATGTGTAGGCCGGTGGTGTCGCCTTTGAGGTTATCGGGATTGGCTATGTCCTCGAAGAATTGCTTCCCGGCCTCTGCGAGGCTCGACCCGCTCTTTTCGGCCTGCACCTCCATCACCGTATCGATCGCTGCCAATGAGTTGCTGGCAACCTCGTAGGGATCGGCGCCGTGCATCTGAGACTGATCAATAGCCGCCTGCCCCATTTCGGACAGCACACGGCGCGCCCAGCGGTCCTTGACCGTCTGTAGCAGCCCTCCGATCATCGCGACGGGCATGCTTTGCCGGCAGATATGGGCGTAGAACTGATTGCGCGGAACGCCGGCGATATCTTCCGGCATGACCGCAATGACGGTAGGTGGCGACAGCCGGTGCCCGGCCTCAGCCAGTTCAACGCACTTCTCATAGATGTAGCGAAAGATCGGCTCGGAGAACCACTCTGGCTTGATGAGCCCGGCCGAATATTCCATCGCGCCGTCATTTTCGATCAACGTGCCGAGCAGCGTCATCTCAACGTCGACTTCGCTCAGAGCAATTTTTGGGGCGGGGACAGCGCTCATTAGCCGACCATCCGGAAATGATCGAGCCACGCGCGCCAGGCCACGCCAGCGGCAAGACCGTCCTCTATGTCGAGACTGGTCTGCGCCTTCCTTGCAGCGGTGCGATACGCTTCCCACAGGTCTTCGGCGCGGGAATTTCGCTGCTGCTTACTGACGTTGAGAGCGACAACTTCACCCATGCATCGCCTCCTGACCCCAGCCATACTTGGATTTGGTCCCGATCTGTGCCGGGCGCTTGGGGCGCCTGAGCGGCGCTTTCCGGGCTGCCCTGGGTTTCTTCCGCACCAATGCTGGCGCGCTGGCGATGACATTCGGCACCTGCCGCTCAAAGGGCGGGAAGTGCTTTAGGCTGTTAATGATGGTGGTATGGTCGCGCTGCATGTATCGACCGATGCGCGCAAGGCTGTGCGTAGTGTGAAGCACGATCAAATACACAGCCTCGTGCCGCGCTGCGGCCACGTGCTTCGTGCGGTTGTGGCTCATTATGTCCTTGGCATTCTGCCCGTGCTTGAGCGCCGCCAGCGCCACCAGGAACCGCCAGGAGCAAAGCGTCAGCATATTCAGAGGGGCCCCGCCCGGCATGATGGGAGGCTCGACCGAAATGACGGACACGGTGGTTTCAACCGGCGGCTCGGGCACTTCCACGACCGGCGCCGGCGGGGCCACTAAGCGCAGCGAGCGCACAAGACGCGGCTTTACCGGCTCAATACCGGCCCCGTAGAGCCTATGCTTTACCCCCGCGTAGTGCTGTCTCTGTCCTTCAAGGGTGGAGAGGGTCATGACGTGCCCTTTCGGAACTAGTGAGGGACATGCTTCCCGGCCGCCGAAAGCTCGGAAACAAGCTTCGCCGTCTTGTCCTGATCGGAAGACGTGAGCTTTCGTGCAGCTGCTTTGGAGCGGCTGAATACGATGTGAGGCAATGCCTCGGGCTTGCGGGTGAAGGGCCAGATGCGCATCATTCACCTCTCCACTCGAACTGCTGCGAATGGCCGGGCAGAAGGCCATCCTCGATGGCGATCACATGCGGATCGGCTAGGATTGCCGAGGCGACGGGTGCCGGCACCGGAACGCGGTACGGCTCAGGGTGAAACGTGCCCCCCCCCTTCTGGCGCTCGTCATGGGTATAGGTTCGTAGTAAGCGTTCGCCGCCAAATTCGAGGGCATAGCGAACGTCTTTCAGGGTCGCGGTATTATCCTTGCCGGCCATCACATATCGTTCCCGAAATAGATGCATGCGGCGGTGTAAAGGCCGGCAAGCACCAGAAAACCAAGGGTGAATTGAATGGTGAGGGACATGGTCGGCACCATCAAAACGGGATGTCGTCAGCGTCCGAAGGGACGAAGACGATGGGTTCAATCGGCCTGTTAGGCGCGACCGCGCCGCCGACCGATTTGAGAACGACGAATTGCTGCCCAGGGTGAAGCGCGGCCAAGCGCTCCGCTTCCTGCTGAGCAAGCGCCTTCGAGCCGTGACGGTGCTGGGGAGCGCGGGCCGCAGGGTTCCAGACAAACCAGAACTTGGTGAGTTCCATCGTCACACCCTTCCCTGCCCGATCCGGTCGAAGGCGTGGATGGTGGTGAGCATGGCGTCCGCCACACCTTCCAACTGCGCCTCTTCCTCGGATAGGATGAAGTCGTGATGATCGAGCGCTTCACGCTGCTCAGCGTTTTTCCGCTTCGACAACCGAACCACGGCGAGGCGGTCCAAAACCTCGTTTCGGCTTTCCTCGGCCTGTCGGCGCTTGTCCTCAAGGCTGATCGGGATAGGCTGGCCGCGATCGGTCATGGCGTCATCGAGGCGGCGAACATTATCGGTGGTGGCCATTGCAGTCCTCCTTGGGTTCAATCTGTCGAGCGTCGTCGCGTGGTGCGGCGCTCTATGTTTCCGGGCCGGATGGTGGAGGCTCCGGCTGGTTCGGTAGGCGGCTTCCCCGCCGGACTCTCCATCGATCCCAGAACAGCTTCCGTCTCTGCGATAAGAGCGAGACGAGCCGGCGTAGGAGGGAGGGCCTTGGTGGTTTCGAGTTCATGGCGGAGCTTGGCCTCCTGGCGTTCGCACTCGGCCGCAACGGCCCGTTGAAGCGTTCGGTAGATGCTGGCAGCCACGTCTTTCGGGCGCCGATAGCGCAGTGACCAAAGCGCCCGTTCTGGCACTCGGTATTTCCGCGCGGCGCGCAGGCGGGCGGCGTCAATCGTGTCGCCCGGGCCACGATGCTCCCGCTGAACCAGCAGATCGGCCCAGTTTGCGGTCTCGTCTACAACCGACAGGTCAGTCATTTTCTTTTGCTCCAGGAGCAAAGGATTTTTGCGCATGCGTCAAAGCCTTCCCGATAGTTTTGAAACCATCGGTTGAAGGCGACGAAAGGCGATTGGGATGGATTACGAGGTCAGCGACACTCTGCGAAAGCTGCTGACCGAGCGTAGGAAGGGGGTGGCCGGTGCGGTGGACTTGGAGAGGGACCCGCACCGGCCTGCGGCGCGCCGAGGGGGAGCGGCGGCCGAACTGGAAATGAATATTAGGAGAGGCCGAATCGTGAGTGATCGGCCCCTGCTGATACTCATTGAGGGAGGCAGAAAGTGACGGAGTGGAGGCAAGGCTGGCCGTGGCCAGCACCCCTCCCCCGTCGCGTCGGATGGTGGAGACAGCAGCCATCACCACGCCCCCGTCCAAAACCAAACAACCAGGACACCAGCGATAATGACTGCCCAAAGCGCCATGGAGGCAGTGATGGTGAACAGCGCGCGGTTCATGGCAGCGCCCCAGCCGCGATCAGCGCGTATCGAGCAATCAGAACCACCGCCGCACCAGCACATAGGCCGGCAAGGACGTTCAGGACGCGGAGCTGACGGGTGGACGAGAGGGTCATTCGTCGCCTCCCGCACCTGCACGCGTAGCAGGAAGCATGCCAAGTGCAGCGAGATAGGTATCGAGAAGGGCGTCGGCTTCCATGCGTTCGCTGGCGTCCATCTTGCGCAAGCGCACGATTTTCTTGATGGTCGGGACATCAAACCCCGAGCCCTTGGCTTCGGCGTAAACGTCGCGCTTGTCCGTGTTGCGCTCGGCAATCTCGGTTTCGATGTTCTCTACGCGCTCCACGAAGGCGCGAAGTTGGCCGGCAGCGGCATTTTCCGTGTTGTCGGGATAACCCATCTACGCCCCCACTTCCCGGCACTCCGCCGCCAGCGGATTGACCCGGCGCATATTGGCGACCTGCTCAGCCCGGGCCGCGTAGCAGCGACCAGGATGCCGTTCCGGTGTCAGCCCTGTGCCATTGATGTTGAGATAGAGCCCGGAAGGGTGCCGGAGCCGGATCAAGGGATCGGCAGAGGCAACGGCCCGTTTGAATTCGGCCTTGACGAGGGACGCGGCGCTCATGCGCTTGCCCTTTGGGGAGAGGGACGGGAGATAGTTACGGGCCACCGTGCGGCGCTCGGCCAGTTGACCGAGAACCACGACAGTGCGGTGTTGAACCTTGCTGTGGTTAGGTCAGAGCCAGTCCGAAGTGCGGTCAGCTTTTTGCTGTCACCAAACACTCGAAAACTGAGCGTTTTGTCCTCAACCGGGTCGACCCGCTGGTATTCGTCGGCCAATGCCAATAGGTGAGCAATCTGGATCATGCCCTCTTATCGGTTATTTTACCGCTATCGTCAACGGTATTCTTACCGCTGTATCGCCCGCAGTCTCAGCGGTAATTTCACCGCATGGACGTGAACAGATTAATCGAACGCATCGACAATAGGTTAGCGGCGCTGTCTCTCTCAGCGGCTGAGGCTTCCCGCCTCGCTACCGGGTCGCCAGACACCATTCGGAATTGGAAGCGGACAGCCAAGAAGGGCGAGGGCAGCTTGCCCACCCACACCACCTTGAGCGCGGTCGCTGCGGTTTTGAAGACGAATTACAGGTGGCTTGCTGACGGCATCCCTCCCGAGGAGGGCGATGGCGCCCCCGCACTGGTTGCCACTGAAGCTCCCATCATTGCCTGGGTAAGCGCCGGCCAGCTCATGAGCGACGGCGCTATTGACGAAGCCATCGGAACGGCATCCGCAGTTCTTGGCCCTGGAGACTGGATTGCGCTCCGGGTTGAAGGTGAATCGATGGACCGCATTTCACCACCGGGAAGCATCATCTTTGTCGATCGGTCAGATAAGCGCCTATCGAACGGCGGATTCTACGTGATCGATGATGGCGAGGGGCAGTCGACATACAAGCGCTTTGTCGGCGGCGACGACATGCGCTTTGAGCCGGTCTCTAAGAACAAAGACCTGCCGGCCATCTACCCGGACAATGAGCCGACCATTGTCGGGCGCGTGAAATTGACCATGCTGGACCTGACGTAGCGGAGGAACAATGGCTGATCCCACCCATATGATCGTGGTTATGGCGTTCAACCGAAATCCTGACGGCACGCTCCGCAAGGCATTCGAGCCGGTGATGTTCGACAATGAGGACCAGTCCGAAGCCGCGGCGCGCGAACTTCAGGACAACCACGCTGGGGTTATAGCGGGGTCGCGGAAGTCGGAGTTGACGCTGGGAGAATATGGCGAGCCCGTCGAGATCTACCGCTACGGCGAAGTCCCGGAGATGGAATGACCCCTGCCCGCTTACGAGAATGCCTCACCTCCCTGCACTGGCCGACCTTCGCCTTGGCGGAGATCCTTGGCATCGAACATAAGAAGGCTGTCGACTGGCTCACCGGCGCTGAGCCTACGCCTGAGGCAGTAGCAGACTGGCTGGAAGCGATGGTCGCCAAGCTGGAAGATCGTCCTGTGCTGGAAACAGAACCTATCGATGGGTGATTGCGATGACCCCTTCTCGCTTCAATGAATGTCGAAGGATTGCGCTATGAGCGGCGACGATTACGACGACGATCCGAACCCCTTACCCATGGTAGCGGCGGTAACGCTGTCCAGTTCAGCTATCCTTGCAGCCCTGGTGCAATCTCTCCACGACAAGGGCGTGCTCGACGGCGAGGAAACCGTAGAGATCTACGAGACCGCCCTGCACCTTCTCGAGATGCAGCAGGCTGCTGCGGATAAGGTCCCTGGTTACGGCGAGGTCATGGATATGGCGCGGGAGCTGATCGAGCAGCATTTGAGGCCAGAGGGCGCTTGAGGCTATTGGGCGGAAAGAGCCGGAGGGGAATGCGTGACCCCAGCCGAAGCCGATCAGTACATTATCAAAGCCCGGCGGGCGCTGCGCCAGTGGCAGGCAGAGATAGATGATCTGGCCGGTGAGGCAAAGGACGAAGCCGTGGCAGCTCGGGATGCGGTGTTGGCAACGCTGATGGAGATAGCCGAAGAGTTTCCAGGGAAGCGAGACAAGATCGACGCGCTGGCGAAGAAGTTTACATAGGGGATTTGAGCCGGGACGGCGGGAGCCTAAGCCAGGCTCAAGGGGAAGCGGTATGTGGGGGTGATCCAGTGATGAGGGATAGTTGCGATCAACGCGGATAAGACCACGCCGGTTCTT
>JBEBSP010000143.1:0-6841 GCA_040394255.1 Agaricicola taiwanensis
AGCTGCCCGCCGGCCCGCGCGAAGAGGTGCTTCGGGAAGGCACCGAAGCCTACAAGATCTTCATCGAGACCCTGCTGGAGCTGACCGACGACATCGAGGGCGCGGACATCGTTCATCCCGAGAACACCCTCCGTCATGACGGCGACGATCCTTACATGGTCGTCGCGGCCGACAAGGGCACCGCCACCTTCTCCGACACCGCCAACGCCATTTCCGAGGGACGCGGCTTCTGGCTCGGCGACGCCTTCGCCTCCGGCGGATCGGCGGGCTACGACCACAAGGGGATGGGCATCACCGCGCGCGGTGCATGGGAAGCCGTCAAGCGCCACTTCCGCGAGATGGACGTCGACATCCAAGTGGTGCCCTTCACCGTGGCGGGCGTCGGCGACATGTCGGGCGACGTGTTCGGCAACGGCATGCTGCGGTCGGAGGCGATCAGGCTGGTGGCCGCCTTCGATCACCGCGACATCTTCATCGACCCCGACCCGGATCCGGCGGTGTCCTTCGCCGAACGGAAGCGTTTGTTCGACCTGCCGCGTTCCAGCTGGCAGGACTACGGCCCCGGGCTGATCTCCAAGGGTGGCGGCGTCTTCCCGCGCACGGCGAAGAGCATCTCGCTCTCGGCCGAGGCGCAGGCCGCCATCGGCCTCGACAAGGCCACCGCCACGCCGCAGGAGGTGATGAGCGCGATCCTGAAGGCCCCGGTCGACTTGCTGTGGTTCGGCGGCATCGGCACTTACCTGCGCGCATCCACCGAAACCGACGACCAGGCCGGCGACCGCGCCAACGATGCGATCCGGGTCACGGCGGCCGGCATCCGGGCGAAGGTCGTGGGCGAGGGCGCCAACCTCGGCGTGACCCAGCGCGCCCGCATCGAGGCCGCCCGGCGAGGCATCCGCATCAACACCGACGCCATCGACAATTCAGCGGGCGTCAACACCTCCGACCTCGAGGTCAACATCAAGATTGCCCTGGCCACGCCGGTCAAGGACGGCCGCCTCACGATCGAGGACCGCAACGCCTTCCTGGCGGAGATGACCGGCGAGGTGGCGGGGCTCGTCCTGCGCAACAACTACATGCAGACGCTGGCGCTCTCGCTCGCCGAGAGGCGCGGCCTGGAGGACCTCAGCTTCGAGCGCCGCCTGATGCAGACCCTGGAAGGCCGCGGCCTGCTCGACCGGGCGGTGGAGTTCCTGCCCGATGAGAAGGCGCTCGCCGAGCGCGCCCAGAACGGGCAGGCCCTGACCCGGCCGGAGCTGGCGGTGCTGCTCGCCTATGCCAAGATCTCGCTCTACGACGATCTGCTCGTGACCTCGGTCCCGGACGATCCCTATCTCGGCCGCGAACTGTTCCGCTATTTCCCCGAGCCCATGCAGCGGCGCTTTCCCGACGCGATCGAAGGGCATCGCCTGCGCCGCGAGATCATCGCGACCATGCTGGCTAACTCGCTCATCAACCGTGGCGGACCGTCGCTGCTCGCCCGCGTCGCCGACAAGACCGGTGCGGATGTGGCCGCCATCGCGGCGGCCTTCGCGGCGGCGCGCGACGCCTACGGCCTCGGAGAGCTCTGCAACGCCATCGATGCCCTCGATGCGAAGATCCCCGGCGGCGTCCAGCTCGGCCTCTACACCGAGGTGCAGAACCTCTTGCTGTCGCGCATCGTCTGGTTCCTGCGCAACGTGGATTTCAACGAGGGCCTGCAAGCGGTCGTCACCCGGTTCCGGGACGGCATCGGCGAGGTGCGCGGCAACCTGGGCATCGCCCTCGGCAAGGAGGCCGAGGACGACCGCCTCGCCCGCACCGCCTCGCTGGAGGATGCGGGCGTGCCCAGGGAGCTTGCCCAGGCCGTCGCAAGCCTGCCGGCGCTCTATGCCGCGCCGGACATCGTGCTGGTGGCCGAACGCACATCCCGGCCGCTGGCCGAATCCGCCGCCACCCTGTTCGCGGTCGACGCCTATTTCGGCCTGGAGGGCGTCATCGGCAGCGCCAGCGCCATTTCGGTGCCGGACTATTACGAACGGCTGGCCTTCGACCGGGCGCTCGACCTGATCGCCAACGCCCAGCGCGGCATCGCGATCGAGGCCGCCGCCCAGGGCGCGGGCGTGGCGGCGGTCCGCGCATGGGCCGAAGCACGCCCCGAGGCGGATCGCGTCAAACGCATGGTGCAGGACATCTGCAGCTCCGGCTTGACCGTCGCCAAGCTCTCGGTGCTGTCCAGCCTGCTGAGCGACCTGGTCAAATCCTGACAGGCGAGGTCAGGCAACCAGACCGAGCTGCACGGCGAGGATGTTCACGATCGTGCCCACTGCCAGCCCCCACAAGGGGTTGCGGCCGCTGAAGGCCATGAAGGCGGCGGCGGACAGGCTGATGGCAACCAGAAGGGCGTTGTGATCGGCGGCCTTCATCATGGTGACGCCGCTCGCCAGGATCAGGCCCACGGCGATCGGCACCAGCCCCTGTTTCGCCACTGATACCCAGTGGTTGTCGGACCAGCGCTCCACCATGCGCCCGACCCAGAAGGCGATCAGGCTGGATGGCACGAGGATGGCCAGTGTCGCGACGATCAAGCCGGACAACCCGGCCAGATGCCAGCCGATCAGACTGACCATGATGACATTCGGACCGGGAGCCGCGTTGGATATGGCGAACAGGTTGGCGAAGGTGCCGTTGTCCATCCAGCCGTGGGCATCGACCACCTGGCGGCGGATGTCCGGCAGCACGGCATTCGCCCCGCCGATGGATACCACCGACAGACCCACGAACACCGAGGCGATATCGACGAGAAGCGGCCAGTTCATGACCGGCGCTCCCAGGCCGCGGCCGCGATGCTGAGAGGAGCCAGCACGCCAACCACATAGACGACGGATATCCCGAATATCGCCGCTGCCGCGAAGGCCAGCACACCGAAGATCAAGGCCATCCCTTTGGGTCTGAGCTTCTGCACCATCTTGATGCCCGTGCCGAACACAAGGCCGGCGGCTCCGGCGGCGGCCCCGATCAGCGCGGCATTGACATGGGCGTTGGCCGAAAACTCGGCATAAAGGCTGGCAAGCGTCACCATGATGACCAGCGGCATCGCCATCTGGCCGGCAATGCACACGAATGCTCCGAGCCGGCCCTGGAACCGGTCGCCGATCATAACGGCGGCGTTCATGGTGTTGGGGCCAGGCAGGATCTGTCCGACACCCAGGACTTCCGCGAACTCGCGCTCGGTGAGCCATTTGCGCTCTTCGACGACGATATAGCGCGCCCAGGGCGCCACGCCGCCGAAACCGAGAAGACCAACTTTGACAAAACCGAGAAAAAGCTCCGCCACACTGACCGTGCGGCCTTCATAAGTCTCAATCTGCTTCATGGAGAACAGCCTGCGCGTCGGTAATCTAGTGTCGACAGTATATAAGCCGACGAATTTTTCACCCCGGCAATGGCCGATTTCCCCATCTGTTCGCCATGCCCCGCCATGCTACACCTGCCGCGCTTACATACGCGGAGCAGATTCGATGACGGCTCATTCCAACCGCTCCGGCATCCTCGGCTGGATCCTGTTCGATGTCGCCGCCCAGCCCGTCTTCACGCTCATCACCACCTTCGTCTTCGCGCCCTATTTCGCCGCGCGCATCGCCGCGACTCCGGTGGAGGGGCAGGCATACTGGGGCTTCGCGACCGGTGCGGCGGGGCTCGTCATCGCGCTGTTGTCGCCGCTCCTGGGGGCGGTGGCCGACGCATCGGGACGACGCAAGCCCTGGATCGCGGCCTTCTCGGGCCTGGCGATCGTCGGCTGCCTCGTGCTGTGGGGCGCGGCCCCAGGCGCCGAAAACGCGGTGCTGATCGCCCTGACGGGGTTCGCCCTGGCCACCATCGGCGCGGAATTCGCCACCGTCTTCACCAATGCCATGATGCCCTCGCTCGTACCCCGGGAACGGCTTGGCCGGCTATCCGGATTCGGCTGGGCGGCGGGCTATGCCGGCGGGCTGGTGGCGCTCGCCCTCATGCTTGCCCTGATGACCGCCGATCCACGGACAGGCCTCACCCTTGCGGGGGTGCAGCCGATCTTCGGGCTCGATCCCCTGTCGGGCGAAGGCGACCGCGCCTCCGGCCCCTTCGCGGCAGTCTGGTATCTCGTGTTCGTGCTGCCGCTGTTCCTCTTCACCCCCGACACGCCGCGCCGGCTGGCCATCGCACCGGCCATCGGCAAGGGCCTCGCCACCTTGAAGGCGACGCTGGCCGAACTGCCGGGACACCGGAACGTGGCGCTCTTCCTGGTGGCGCATATGGTCTATGTGGACGGTCTCGTGGCGCTGTTCGCCTTCGGCGGCATCTACGCCGCCGGCGCCTTCGGCTGGAGCACGATCGAAATCGGCGTCTTCGGCATCCTGCTGACCATCACGGGCGCGCTGGGCGCCATGGCGGGTGGACCGCTCGACGACCGCATCGGCCCCAAGGCCGTGGTGATGGGCGCGCTCGCGCTCCTGTTTCTGGCTTCGCTCGGCATCCTGTCGACCAGCGCGCACCACGTCCTGTTCGTCATCGAGGTCGCACCGCCCACGCCGGACGACGGCCTTTTCGCAAGCACCGCCGAGCGGGTCTATGTGGCGCTGGGCCTCGTCATCGGAGCGGTGGCCGGCCCGCTGCAGGCGGCCTCGCGCACCCTGCTGGTGCGCCTGTCGCCGCCGGACAGGATCACCCAGTTCTTCGGACTCTATGCTTTGTCGGGCAAGGTGACGTCCTTCTTCGGCCCCGCGCTGGTGGGTGCGGTGACCGCCTGGAGCGGGAGCCAGCGCGCGGGCATGGCCGTGCTGCTGCTGTTCTTCGGAGCCGGAGCGATCCTGCTGGCGCGGGTGTCCGTCAGCGCGCCGAGGAGGTCTGGAGCACCGGCACCTTGACCTCCAGCGGCGCCGCCATAGCCTTGGCGGGAGCCGGCGCCTTGGTTTCCGAGGCGATGACCTTCGCGCCGGGTCCCGACACGATCCGCCGGCTCAACCCCTCGGCCAGCACCTCGGCGAGGCAGGCATAGCCCTGGTCGTTCATGTGGAAGGCATCGGCCGACAGCATGGGCTTGCGCACGTTCTCCGGCAGCCCCGCCCAATGGGTCATGGCCGCGAACCGGCGCATCAGCGGCACGCCCGCATGGCCAGCCATGACCGACAGCCGGTCGACAAAGGCCTTGTAGGCCTCGTTTTCCGCGATGCGCGGAAACAGCTGCGGGTCCATCAGGATGACGTCGGTGTCCCGTTCGGCGAGCCAGGCAAGACCGTCGTTGACAATCCTCTCGAACTCGCTCGCGCCGACGCCGCGCACGGCGTCGTTGGTGCCGAGCTGCCAGATCACGAGATCAGGATCGAGCGCCGCGACCTCGGTCTTCAGCCGCGCGGCGGTGGTGGCCACGATCTCGCCGCCCTTGCCCTTGTTGATGACCTCGATGGCGACATCGGGAAGCCGCTTCTCCAGTTCGACCTCAAGCCGCGCGGGATAGCTGGCGTCGGGCCTCGTCGCGCCCACGCCCTCGGTCGACGAGGAGCCGATGGTGAGGATGGTCAACGCTCCGTCGGCGCTGGCGTTGCTGAGCGCCTCGTCCAGCCGTCCGTCGAGAGCGACGATGGGGTCCGGGACGGCGCAGCTCGGGCTGAACGGAAGCGCGGCGGCGGGAGTTGCGACAAGGCCGAGGGCCAGAGCGCAGGCGGCGAAGCGCCCGTCAAAAGCTGATGTCATCTGCGTAAAGTCTTCCCCGAAGAAAAAACCCGATCCGCCTGATCCTTGTGGAATCCTGCGAAGTGAAATCGCCGCTATCACGCCCCCGGAAAGCTGTCACCTAGCGATTGGTTGCAGTTTGTTTCAGCGCGGCCGCCGAGAGCGAAGCAATACATCATAGGCGGTGCAAAAACTAAGATTTCACGAAGTCGGAAGCGTCGGTGGTCGCACCGCCATGGCCTTCATCCCAAGCCCGGTCACACATACAGGTCCCGCCGCGACGGCGGCAGTTCCGACGGCGTGCGGGTCCGCCGCGAGGCGACCGTCTGGAAGATCAGCGCGCCGCCGCGCTCGAAGGCGAGCGACACGCCCGCCAGATAGAGCAGCCATGCCCGCGTCACGCCCGGTCCCGCGATGGCCTCGGCCTCCGCGCGCCGCGCGCCCAGCCGCCGCGCCCAGAGCCGCGTCGTACGGGCATAGTGCTCCCGCCAGCCCTCCACGTCATGCACCTCGAAGCCGTTCCGTTCGAGGTTGCCGATGGTCATGCCGATGTGGTCGAGCTCACCGCCGGGGAAGATGAATTTGGTCAGCGCCTTGAACTCGGGCCGCGTCTTGCGGAACTGCCGGTCGTTGCCCTTGGCGCGGCGGGTGATGGCGTGGTGGAGGTAGAGCCCGCGCGGGCGCAGCAGCCGGTGGACGGCCTTGAAATAGGCCGGATGGTTGTCGATGCCGACATGCTCGAACATGCCGATGGACGAAATCTTGTCGAAGCTCTCGTCGAGCGACGCATAATCGGCGATGCGGATGTCGATCCGCTCCGACAGACCCTTGGCGGCAACCCGCTCGCGCGCCAGCGCCGCCTGTTCCTCCGACAGCGTGACGCCGACGCCCTGGACGCCATAATGCTCCGCCGCATGGATCAGCAACGCGCCCCAGCCGCAGCCGATGTCCAACATACGCTCGTTCGGCTTCAGCCTGAGCTTGCGGCAGATCATGTCGAGTTTGTCGGCTTGCGCCTTGGCGAGATCGCCGTGCCAACCGTCGAAGTAGCCGCAGGTGTAGACCAGCCGCTCGTCGAGAAAGAGGCGATAGAAGTCGTTGGAGACGTCGTAGTGGTGGGCGATGTTGGCCTTGTTGGTCTCCGCCGTGCCGT
>JBEBSP010000144.1:0-6802 GCA_040394255.1 Agaricicola taiwanensis
GGGTAGAACAGGATCGAGTTCAGCTCCTTGAACACCGGCAGCACGGACTTGCGCGACACCGAGGTCCAGCAGCCGAACACGGCCGCGACCTTGTCCTTGGTGATGAGCTCACGCGCCTTCTCGGCGAACAGCGGCCAGTTGGACGCCGGGTCGACCACCACGGCTTCCAGCTTCTTGCCGAGAACGCCGCCCTTCTTGTTCTGCTCGTCGATGAGGAACAGCATGGTGTCCTTCAGCGTGGTCTCGCTGATGGCCATGGTGCCCGAGAGTGAATGCAGGATGCCGACCTTGATGGTCTCCTGCGCCGATGCCGACCCGATCGATCCGGCGACAACCGCCGCCGACGCCAGGATGCCCAGGCCGCGGGCCGCCTTTTTCCACGTTGATAGCATTGATGCCTCTCCAATTCCTGTCCGGGCGGCTCGTTGACAGCGCCCCGGGAACAGAAAGAGCAAGGCCCGTGCCAAAGAGTTTCAGGATTGATTCATTGGAGATTTTCGCCCAAGGCGGCAGAAGGACATCAGAGTAATGCCTAATTATTAGCCACATCCCTCGATGTGCCTATATTTTATCTGATGAAATTCCGGGCACAGCGACGGGCTCATGCCTCCGCCCCGGCCATGCCCTGTCGGGCCGGAGAGCCACCGGGGCCAGCGACATCGGCCTCCGCCTGATTCCGGATGCTTTCCCGGAGCATCTTCTCGGGCCAGTCGGACCAGGCAGAGGGCATGTCCAGGTAGAAATTCGGCTTGACCTTGATCGCAAGCGCGCGCTCGCAGGCCGCCCGGCACTCGGCCCACATCTTGTGGAAGCGATAGTCCTGCGCCAGTTCCACCCAGGGCTCGCGAGTGTCGGGCGATTCCTCCACCGCCTTGAGCAGGGCCTCGCGCGCCAGATCGAGCCGCCCCAAGGCCCAGTGGCAGCGGGCCTTGAACCTCAGGGAAGCCGCACGCTCGGGCTTCCATCGGGCCGACTTCAGGGCAAGGTGGCGGTCGAACTGGACGAGCGCCTCCTCGTAGGACGAGTGGAACATCAGTTCCCGCGCATAGTAATGCGCCATGCGGTCGTCCTCGGGGTTCTCCTCGACCGCGATCTTCATGAGCGGCAGATAGCTCGACCGCGACTTGGACAGGTCCTGGTGATGCTCGATGAGCCAGGGCACGTCGATGTGGGCCGCCACGTCGTTCTCAGACACCAGCACCTCATGCACCGCGCCCTTCCAGCGGAACCCCTCCCTGACGTGGATCTTCTCCTTGTTCATGATGCTCAAGGGGCGGCCATCGGCATGCCAGCTGTGGACGAACTTGTAGGTGAAACGGGTCGCATGCGGATTGGCGGCGATGGCGCTTTCGAGAATGCCGCGCCAGCCGGGCACGAGGACCTCGTCCACATCCATGCAGATGCAGAAATCGGCATCCTCGGGCACCATGTCCATCGAGATGTTGCGGGCGACATCGAAGCGCCAGGGCGAGAGATCGAGGTTCCGCACGACGACGCCGTTGCGGCGCGCCACATCGATGGTTCCGTCGGTCGACCCCGTGTCCGCGAGCAGAAGGTAATCGGCGTCCCTGGCCGAGCTCGCCCAGCGCTCGATGAATGTCTCCTCGTTCTTGGAAATCGTATAGACGGCTATCTTCAGCTTGCCCGATTTCGGGGCGGGGGACGGTGAAAGGGCTTTCTGCTTCTGAACGGCCTCGGCAAGCATGCGTTCCGGCCAATCGGACCAGGCCGCATGCGTGTTCAAATAGGAATTGGGCTTGTCGGTGATCGCCAGGGCACGCTCGCAGGCGTATTGGCATTCGGCCCACATCCCGTGCGCACGATAATCCTGCGCCAGCTCGACCCATGGTTCGCGCGTGTCGGGGGAAATCTCGGTCGCCCGCAGCAGCGCGGCCCGCGCTTCCGGGAACTCCTTCAGCGCCCAGTGACAGCTCGCCTTGAACCGGAAGGACGAGGCGCGCTCCGCCGCCCAATGCGCATCGGAATTGCCGTGCTGCTCGAAACAGGCGATCGCCTCACGGAGCCGGTTATTGTTCATCAGCTCGCATCCCATGCGATGGACCAGACGGATGTTGTCGGGCTCCTCGCCGATCCTGATCTTCAGCAGATCGATGTAATCGGCCCGGGACTTTGTATGATCCGGATAGTGCTCGACCAGCGTCGTCTCGATCGAGACCTTCCTGACATCCTCGCCCGTCACCTCCTCATGGACCGCGCCGGTCCAGCGAAGGCCATGGCGGGCATGCAGCTTGTGGCGCTGGAAGACAGACCGCGGCGCGCCGCCCGAAGCCCAGTCGTAGACGTAATCAAAGCCAAGGATGTTGCTTTCCGGATGTGCGTCGAGGGCATCCTCGACGATATCGCGCCAGCCGGGCACGAGGACTTCGTCCAGATCGAGCCAGATGCACCAGTCGACATCCTCCGGCAGCAGGGCCAGGGAGGCGTTGCGCGCCGCGTCGAACCGCCAGGGACTGATCTCTATGCTTTCGACACGGGCGCCGCCCTGCCGCGCCAGCTCCACCGTGCGGTCGGTCGACCCCGTGTCCGCGATGAGAAGGTGATCCGCGCCCGCGGCCGAGCGCAGCCAGCGTTCGACGTGCTTCTCCTCGTTCTTGGCGATGGCGTAGACGGCGATCTTGCGGTCCGACTTCCGCTTGCGGGATATGCCGTTCACCCGATCCGCGAAAGCGGCCAGTTCGCCGAAAGCCGCGAGCTGGCGGGGGATATCCGGCTGTGACAGGGCATCGAGCGCCTCGCGCTGCTTTTCCTGCGCCTCGGCCAGCATCCGTTCCGGCCAATCCGACCATGCGGTCGGATCGTTGAAATAAATGCTGTTGTCCGTGATGGCGAGCGCCTGCTTGCAGGCGAATTCGCACATCGACCATTGCTTGAAATAGCGGAAGGCCTGCGCGAGTTCGACCCAGGGTTCACGGGTGTTGGGTGAGACGGTCGTCGCCCTGGTCAGGATTTCGCGGGCGGCTTCATACTCGCGTTTCTGCCACAGGCAGCGCGCCTTGAACCGCATCGACGCCGCACGCTCCGGCGCCCAGGTCGCGCTGGGAAGCGCCAGGTGCCGGTCGAATTCCTTCAAGGCCTCGTCATACCGTTTGAAGTACATGAGCTCGCGCCCATAGTAATGGGCCATGCGCGCATCGTAGGGGTTTTCCCGCGCACCCATCTCCAGCATGGGCAGATACTGGCCGCGCGACTTGGTCTTGTCGGGATGGTGTTCGATGAGGGTGTCACGGATGTCCGCGAAACGGGGCTCCACGCCGTAGATGTATTCATGCACCGGATGCCGCCAGCGGAACCCATTACGGGCGTGCAGCTTGGCGATGTAGAAGGTCAGGCCCGGCGTCCCGTCGGCTTTCCAGCCGTGGATGTAATGATAGCGGAACTGGTTCGCCCGGGGGTTGGCGGCGATGGCCCTGTCGACCATGGCGCGCCAGCCCGGCACCAGCACCTCGTCCATGTCGAGCGCGATGCAGAAATCGATGTCAGCAGGCAGAAGCGCCAGCGAGGCGTTGCGGGCATCGTCAAAGCGCCAGGGGGAGACGGTGATGCTCTCGACCCGCACGCCGGCGGCCCTTGCCCGCTCGGCCGTGCCGTCCGTCGAGCCCGTGTCGGCGATCAGAAGATAATCAGCCCCCTCGGCAGAATTCACCCAGCGATCGACGAATTGCTCTTCGTTCTTGCTTATCGTGTAAACAGCGATCTTTACCATCTACCCCCCGGTAAAACGGTTGTTCTGCGATGCGGGCATCGATGCAGAGCCTGCGCATGATACAAAACCGGGCGCCCGTTGGACATATAAAGGCTTTGTTAACCTTACCCGGCTGCGGCGCCCTCACAGGAACGCGTGGTCCATGACGGTCGACGCATCGCCATGATCGCGGCAGTGCCTGCCGGCAAAAACACCGCCCGGCCTGTCTGCCGGACGGTGTCTGTCATGTCGGACTGCGAGGCGGTGGGAGAGACCTGGCCCTCCCCCATCTTACCAAGGTTCCAGTGGGGGAGTCCGAATACCGCCGCCGCCGCGACCGCGCGCAACCGACTTGCCCGTGGGTATTCCATAGGATTTCAGAGTCGGCTCCCAGGTGAGGTCGTATTCCTCTTCCTTGTCGTTGTAGCGGAATGCCTCATAGAAGCCGTAGGCCAGCACCGCCAAGCCTGCAGCGACGTTGAGCGCCAGGGCGAAGGTGCCGATGCCGACGAACAGCGCGGCGTTGCGCGCCACCGAGTAAGCGATGTTCAGCCAGCTCGCGACGCGCGGGGCGAGCGCTTCCGCGATGGGTCCGAGCGCCGTCAGGGTGTTGGAGATGCCCTGTGTCATGAACAGGCCACCGATGTCCTTGTAACCGGCCCTGATCGCTTCGACGCCGAGCGCTATTCCCGCGGCGCCCGCCAGCAGGCCGCCGGAACCGTTGAGGAACTTGCCGAAGTTCATCACGGACTTCGCAAGCCCTTCCAGTTTGGGGGCATTCAGGACTGTCCGGCCCGTCTGCCACTTCTCCTTGAGTTTCGCTATGCTCGGGCGCGTTCCGAACTCGAACGCCTGCACGCCCACGCCGAAGGCCTGGATGCCATTGCCCGCGGCCGCGATCTTGGCCTCGAGCGAAAGCTCTCCCGAGCCCTCGGACCGCGCGATCGAGATGGCCGCGCCCAGAACGGCGCTGACCGCGTGCATGACGCCCGATCCAAACCCCTTCATCAAGGTGTTGTTGGAATTGAACCAGCCCGCCATATCCATCTTCGGAAGGGCGGTGTTGACCTTGGCCGCATTCCTGAAGCCGTCCCAGGTCGCGCGCAATCCGGTGATGATCTGGGGGATGGTGATGCCCTTCCCCTTTTCATCGGTGAATATCGGGCTGCCAGGATCTTCCTTTTGAATCTTCTCAAGCGCCTTACGGACGAAATCCTCGTTGATCGTTCCGTCCTTGTTGAGCATACCGCTGTTCTGGAAATCATCCGGCGCAACATCAGCCAAAGCGTAGTTCGTGAGGTTGCGCTGCGCGGCGGCGGCCACATCCGGTGCGTTAACGGCCGCGAACAGGGAGGTCCTTTCATTGAACTCGATGAAGGCTTCCTGTTCACCCTTCTCCTTGACCAGATTCTTGAGGGTGTTCGGATCCTCATACTTTTCCTGGTACAGCTTGATCACGTCATCGAACGCCGAGCTTTTCGTGATGTCGACCACCAGGTTGTCGTCGAGCGCCCTGCCGTTCTTGCCCAGGGCAAGATTCAAACTTCCGACAACGCCCAGGAACCCCTTGAGGCCTTCCAGCTTGTCCTTACCCGTAAGGTATTTCTCAAGCCCAACGCCTTTCTTCATATCCTCATAGAGTTTCTTGGCTTCCGCGCGGAGCGTGGAGTCACTGGCCAGCACTTCCTGCATCGCCACGCCGTCGTTCTTCGCGGCATATTCCATCACCTCGTCGGTCGTCAGCTTCTTGATGCCCTTCCGGATCGCGTTTTCCGTGACGCGCAGCGCGAATGGGTCCCAGCCCTGCGTGTTCGTCATCAAGCGATCGTAAGCCATCATCAGCTCGAGGCGGGCGGCATACTTCTGCTCGGTCGAGTATTTGCCCGGATTCTCCAGTATATCCTTGCGATCCTTCGGAAGCTTGGCATCGGCGATCACACGCTCATAGGCGGCATGCTTGAGCTTGGTCGTGAAGTCCAGATTCTGGTTGGTGCTCGCAACGGGCTCCCTGAAATCCTTCAGATAGCTGAAGCCATACTTGGCGAAGTCCTGGAGTCGAGCAGCCTCGGTGTTCGGATTGGCCTTGAGATTGTCGCCTTTTCCGAAAAAGCCGTCGATCCGATGGTTTCCGACGTTATTGTCACTGTCACCGATCTTGCCGGTGGGGCCATAATTCTCGATGTAGGCGAGGATACGGCTGGCGAGGTAGGCCTTATCGGCGTCCTCCTCATAGCCCTTGTTGTTGCCCCCGATGCTCTTGAGCCCCTTGAACGGATGATCGCCGCCAAATCCATTGTTGAGCCATCCCCTGATCTGCGGGGTCAAACCACTCAACAAGGGATCATCGTTGATGATCTGCTGGGCACTGCGTGTGTCGCCCTTGGGGCGCTTCGTGTTTTCCGTTGGCGCTTCCTTGGGTACCGGCGGCTTCGAACCACCTTTAAGGTTACCAAAGCCGAATTTGGTGAAGTCCTGGAAGCGAGCGGCCTCGGTGCCCGGTTTGGCGTCATTGCCCTTCGTGAAGCCGTTGAGCCGGCCGTTGCCGACATCAGGCGACGTGATCACTGCACCGTTCGAGTCGTATTTCTCGATGTGCTCGAGAATCTGGACAGCAAGCCAGGCCTTGTCGGCGTCATTCTCGTAATCGCCGATCCCCTTGAAGGGGTTGTCCGGCTTCGGATGGTTTTTGTCCGGCTTGGATGGCCATTCAAACCCATTCTTGAGCCAACGTTTGTGCCGGTCCTGAAGGCTCCTGAGTATCGGGCTGTCGGCGATGATTTCCTTTGCGGTCCGCGTGTCGCTCGCAGGCCGCTTCATGTTCGCGGTGGGCGGGCCGTAATGCGCCTCGGGCTCGGGCTCCTGCTCGTCGGGCTTGCCGCCGACCAGGTCAGACGGAGTATTGTTGTTGTCGGACCTGATGTCGTCCTTGCCGCCCTTGCTCTTGAGATAGTCGTAGACGTCCTTGTGATTTCCCTCGGCGGCGGAATGCATCGCGGTGCGTCCGCGCGAGCCCTTCTTGTTGATGAAGCTGGCGCGCTCATCCTCGGGGACGGCCTCGACCAGCGCCTTGACCACGTCGAGCTTGCCCTCGCCCGCCGC
>JBEBSP010000145.1:0-6733 GCA_040394255.1 Agaricicola taiwanensis
GCGCGCATCGTCGACCTGTTCGAAACCGTGATGAAGGGTGACGCCGCCGGAGCGCTGGCCGAGTTCCGCGACCTTTATGACGGCGGCGCCGATCCCGTGGTCGCGCTGACCGATCTGGCGGAATTCGTCCATTACGTCACCCGTGTGAAGCTGTCGGAAGCCGCGCTTCAGGACCCGGCGGCGACCGAGGCGGAGCGCACCCGCGGCGCGGATTTCGCCAGGGCGGTGTCCATGCGCGCCCTCAGCCAGGCATGGCAGATCCTGCTGAAGGGCATCCAGGAGGTGCAGTTCGCGCCCAAGCCCGCCCAGGCCGCCGACATGGTGCTGATGCGCCTCGCCCATGCCGCCGACCTGCCCACGCCCGACGAGGCGCTGAAGGTGCTGCGCGAGAGCGCGGGCTCTTCCCCCGGCTCCGCGCCCTCCCTGAGCGGGCCGTCGGGCGGCGGTGGCGCGCGCGCTTCCACGGCCATGGCCTATGCATCCGCCGCGCCGGTGCCGCGCCCTCAGGCGAGCGCCGCTCCCCTGCGCCGCATCGAGACCTTCGAGGAGGCGGTCGCGCTTGCCGCCGCGAAGCGTGAGATCACCTTCAAGATCGCGCTGGAACGCGATGTCCGGCTGGTGCGTTTCGAACATGGCCACATCGAATTCGAGCCGACCGGCAAGGCGGCTCCCGATCTGGCCCAGACCATCCAGAAGAAGCTGTCCGAATGGACCGCCAGCCGCTGGATCGTGTCGGTCGCGCGCTCCGGCGGCGCCGAGACCGTCCATGAGCGTCTCGAAGCGGAAAAACAGGAGAAGCGCCGCGGTGTCGCCGCGCATCCCCATGTGCAGGCGGTGATCGAGGCCTTTCCGGGTGCCCAGATCGTCGCCGTGCGGTCCAATGCGCCCGTTCCGGCGGAGACTGGCGCGGAAATGGATACTGTGCCCGATGACGCCATGTCCGGCGACGACGATTTCGAATAACAGGAGAATGCGTTGAAAGATCTGCTCAACATGATGAAGCAGGCGCAGGCCGTCCAGGCGCGCGTCAAGCAGATGCAGTCGGAACTGGAAGACCTCGAGGTCGACGGCGTTGCGGGCGGCGGCCTCGTGGCCGTCCGGCTGTCGGTGAAGGGCGCGCTGCGCAGCGTCGTGATCGATCCCTCGCTGATGAAGCCCGAGGAGACCGAAATTCTCGAGGACCTCATCGTCGCCGCACACACCGACGCGCATGAGAAGGCGGAAGCCCTGATGCAGGAGAAGATGAAGGATCTGACCGGCGGCATGTCCCTGCCTCTCGGCATGAAGCTGCCCTTCTGAGCCTTCCGCGCATGTCCTCCGGTGTCGCCGGCCCCGAGATCGATCGCCTGATCCAGCTGCTGGCGCGGCTGCCCGGTCTCGGGCCGCGTTCCGCCCGGCGCGTCGCGTTGCATCTCATCCGTCGCAAGGAGGCGTTGCTGGCCCCTCTGGCGGACGCGCTGTCCGAGGCGCGGGATCGCATCGTGGTCTGCTCGGCCTGCGGCAACATCGATACCTCCGATCCCTGCACCATCTGCCGCGACGGGCGGCGCGACCCCTCCATCCTCGTCATCGTCGAGGACGTCGCCGATCTCTGGGCGCTGGAGCGGGCCGGCGCCGTGCGGGCGCGCTATCATGTGCTGGGCGGCGTGCTGTCGGCCATCGACGGCCGCCGGCCGGAGGATCTGAATCTGGGGTCACTCGCCGCGCGTGTGTCGGACAGCGGCGTCGCCGAAGTCATCCTCGCCCTGAACGCGACGGTCGACGGTCAGACCACGGCCCATTACATCACCGACCTGCTGACACCGCTGAACGTCAAGGTCACGCGGCTGGCCCACGGCGTACCCGTCGGCGGCGAACTCGACTATCTGGACGAAGGCACCCTGTCGGCGGCCATGCGGCAGCGCACGGCCTTCTGAGGCCCGCCTTCACGGAACAAAAGGCCTCGGCGTCCGTTGCCTTCCACAGTTTCACGGAAGGAACGCACATGAAAACCCTTGCCGAGCTTTTCGAACACACGCTGAAGGACATTTTCTACGCCGAGAACGCCATCGCCAAGGCGCTCCCGAAAATGGCCGGAGCGGTCAAGAGCGCCCAGCTCAAGACGGCCTTCACCGAGCATCACGCCGAAACCAAGGGGCAGATCGCGCAGTTGAAGAAGGTCTTCGCTTCCATCGGCGCCAAACCCGAGGGCGAGAAATGCGACGCCATCGAAGGGCTCATCAAGGAAGCCGACGGTCTCATGGAGGAAGCCAAGGGCAACGCGCTCGACGCGGGACTTCTGGCGGCGGCGCAGGCCGTCGAGCACTATGAGATCGCCCGTTACGGCTCATTGCGGGAATGGGCCAAGGCACTCGGTCATGCGGACGCCCACACCCTGCTGAGCGAAATCCTCGACCAGGAAAAAGCCGCCAACAACATCCTGACCAATCTGGCGATCACCTCCATCAACAAGAAGTGAGCCGGTTCTGCCGGGGTCCCCGCTCCGGCGGGACCTTCGGCGGCGGCTTTGCCGGACCGCGCTGGACGTCACCCCCAAGGCAGGCCAAGTTTGCCCCGTAGCGAATCCGCCAGCCTCGAGGACGACACCACGTGAAGACCGGCCACAGCGACACGGTTGCGCGACCATCGCGCATTCTCGCCGATTTCCTGCACCGCCGGACACTGGTCATGCTGGGTCTCGGCTTTTCGGCGGGCCTGCCCAACCTGCTGATCTTCGATACGCTGTCCGCCTGGCTGCGCGGCGAGGGCGTTTCGCTGGCCGTGATCGGCTTCTTCAGTCTGGCGACGCTGGCCTATTCGGCGAAATTCCTCTGGGCGCCGCTGGTCGACCGCACCCGCGTGCCGGGCCTCACCCGCTGGCTGGGGCACCGTCGCTCCTGGATGCTGGCGGCGCAAGGTGCGATCATCGGCGGCCTCTGGATCATCTCGGGCAGCAATCCGTCCGCCAGCCTCGGCCTCGTCGCCGCCGCCGCCGTCTTCGTCGGCTTTGCCGGGGCGACCCAGGACATCGTCATCGATGCCTGGCGCATCGAGGTGGCCGACGACAGCCAGCAGGGCATCCTGGCGGCCGCCTATCAATGGGGCTACCGCGTCGCCATCATCACCGCCGGCGCCGCGCCGTTGCTGCTGGCGCAAGCCTACAGCTGGAACTTCTCCTACGCCGTCATGGCCGGGCTCATGGCCGTCGGCGTCGCCGCCGTGCTGATGGCCCCGCGTGAGCGCGAGCACGCCATACGCCCGATCCACGCCGAGGGGCTTCCGGCCCGTCCCGCGCGCGAGGCGCTGGAATGGATCGCACGAGGCGCGGTCTTCGTCGCCGGGGCCCTGATCGCAGGCGCGGGTCTGACCGGCGATACCACGCCGCTGGCGCTGCTGACGGGGCTGGCGGGCTCCGCCGACGCCTTCGGGCTGGCGGGTGTGTGGAAGGGACAGAGCTACAGCATCGTGCTGCAGGTCATCGCCGTCGCGCTCGGTCTGGCGGTCATCGCCCTGGCCTGCTTCCCCTTTCCCGGCACGCGCACCCGGCCGGGCATCTATCTGGCAGGGTCGTTCGGCGCGCCGCTGGCGGATTTCTTCCGGCGTTATGAAGGCACGGCGTCCCTGATCCTGGCGCTGATCTGCATCTACCGCATCTCCGATTTCGTGCTCAACATCATGAACCCCTTCTACCTCGATCTCGGCTTCACCATGGGCGAGATCGCGGAAGTGCGGAAAGTGTTCGGGGTCTTCGCCTCGCTGGGCGGCGTGCTGATCGGGGGGTATGCGATCGCCCGTTACGGCATCCTGCGATCGCTGGTGGTGGGCGCCTTCGCGGGCGCCTTCAGCAACCTCGCCTTCGTCTATCTGGCGACCCTCGGCCATTCCGTGCCGGGACTGTTCCTCGCCATCGGCATCGACAACCTCTGCGGCGGCTTCTCCGGTACCTGCCTGATCGCCTATATGTCGAGCCTGACCTCCAGCGGTTTCACCGCCACGCAATACGCCCTGTTCTCATCCCTCTATGCGCTGCCGGGCAAGCTGCTGGCCTCGCAGTCCGGCCGCATCGTCGAGGGCGCGGCGCGCTCGGCCGAGACGGGCGGGGTCTTCGCGCCGCTGCGGGGGCTGCTCGGCGGCGCGACGCCGGAATCCTATCTCTCGGGCGCGGCCAGCACCGGCGTATCGCCTGCGGCGCTGGGCGCGGGGTACATCGTCTTTTTCCTCTATTCGGCGCTGATCGGTGTCGCGGCGGTGGCGCTGACCTTCGCGGTTGCCCGGCGCACCACGCCGGCCCCCGGCGCGCAGGACGCGATCGCCGGCCAGTCGAACTGACGGATTCTACTCCGCGGCGACGCCGCGTCCGATGGGATTGGGCAGGGCTTCCGTCTGGGCCGGGTTGGAGAATTCCATCTGGTCGATGCGCGACCCGCGCTTCTGGATCTTGGAGGTGGAGATGTCGATGTCCACCAGGTCCTGCTCGACCTGCCCGAAATGGGTCTTCAGTTTGCCCGTGCGCTCGGTCAGGCGGCCGACGTCCTCCAGAAGCTTGCGCACCTCGTCCTGGATGAGATGGGCCTGCTCACGCATGGCGGCGTCGCGCACGAGGCCGAGCACCACCTGGATGGCCAGCATCAGAAGCGAGGGGGATACGACCAGCACGCGCATCTTGTGCCCCCGCTGCATCATGTCCTCGAACCGCTCGTTCAGCTCGGCGTAGATCGATTCCGAGGGGACGAACAGCAGGGCGACATCCTGCGTCTCGCCGGGCACCAGGTATTTGTCGGCGACATCCTTCAGGTGCTTGCCCACGTCCGAGCGCACCCGCGCCTCCGCCGCCTTCTCGGCCTCGGGGCTGGCCGCGAGGCGAAGCTGCTCGAAGGCTTCCAGCGGGAACTTGGCGTCGATCGCCAGCGCGCGGCTGTCGCCGGGCAGGTAGACGAGGCAGTCCGGCCGGGTGCCGGTCCCCAGCGTCGACTGGAAGGAATAGCCCGACGGTGGTAGTGCGTCCTTGACGATGGCTTCCATGCGCCCCTGGCCGAAGGCCCCACGCGCCGGCTTGTTGGCGAGGATCGCCTTGAGGCCCGTCACCTGGTCGGCAAGGTTGCCGATGCTCTCGCGCGCCACATCGATGACCGCGAGCCGCGCCTCCAGCTTCTGCAACTGCTCCGCCGTGCTCTGCGCCCCGGCGGTCAGGTTCTCGCCCACGCGCTGCGTCACCTGGTCGAGCCGGTCCGACACCGTGCGGCCGAGGTCGGACTGGCGCTGCGCCAGCGCTTCCGCGAAGGCCTGCAGCCGCCCTGTCATTTCCGAATGGGCGCGCGTCAGTTCCACGAGCCGGGCGTCGGCCTGCTGCGTGCGCTCAAGCTGGGTGGTGGCCTCGACCGCCCGTGTGCGGCCGATCCGCCAGACCGCGACCAGCAGCGCGGTCAGCACCGCGAGCACCAGCCCGAGGCCGCCCGCGAGCGCCTGTGTGCCCGTGACGGTCCATGTTCCAAAAGTGATGAGCGCTGTGTCCATGGGCGAGCTTTAGCAGGATTCGTGCTTTTGTGCGAGAACAAAAGATGAACGCCGTTGACGGCGCCGCGCGACCCGCTTATCTCCGCGACATCATGTCGATCCTGCCGATACTCATCATTCCCGATCCCGTGCTGCGCCGGAAGGCGGAGCCCGTCGCCGTCGTCGACGACGAGGTTCGGCGGCTGCTCGACGACATGCTGGAGACCATGTACGACGCTCCCGGCATCGGCCTTGCCGCGCCGCAGGTCGGGGTTCTGAAGCGCCTCGTCGTGCTGGATGTCGCCCACCGGGAAAGCGCCAACGAGAACGGCGAGGAGGCGGCGCAGGATGTGCCGCCGGACCCCATGTTCCTGGTCAATCCGGAGATCGTCTGGTCGTCCGAGGAGACCAAGACCTATGACGAGGGCTGCCTGTCGATCCCCGACTATTACGGGGAGGTCGAGCGCCCGGCGCGGGTGAGGGTCGCCTATCTCGATCGGGACGGGCAACCTCGTGAAGTCGAGGCGGATGGCGTGCTCGCGGTCTGTCTCCAGCACGAGATCGACCATCTCGACGGCGTCATGTTCATCGACCATCTGTCGAAGCTGAAGCGCGATCTGGTCACCAAGAAATTCATCAAGCAGGCCAGGCGCGGCTGACGCCTCTGCGGTGTCCGGCCACGGGCGTTGCCGGATTTGCGTGACCATCAGGCGGGAGGACACCCCATGCTGCGCATCGTCTTCATGGGCACCCCCGATTTCGCGGTGCCGACGCTGTCGGAAATCATCGGCGCGGGGCACGAGGTCGTGGCGGTCTACACCCGCGCGCCCAAGCCCGCCGGGCGGGGCATGGACCTGACCAAAACGCCTGTCCACCGGCTGGCGGATGGCTTCGGCATTCCGGTCTTCACGCCGGGGACGCTGCGCGACGCGCCCGCACAGGAAATCTTCGAGAGCCATGGCGCCGATGTGGCCGTGGTGGTCGCCTATGGCCTGATCCTGCCGCCCGAGGTGCTGGACGCTCCGCTCCAGGGCTGCCTCAATCTCCATGCCTCGCTGCTGCCGCGCTGGCGGGGGGCGGCGCCCATCAACCGCGCCGTGATGGCGGGCGATGCCGAGACCGGTGTCGGCATCATGCGGATGGAGCAGGGCCTCGACACCGGACCCGTCGCCATGGAGGAGCGCATCCCCATCGGCCGGGACGACACGGCGGGCGATCTCCACGACCGGCTGGCGCGGCTGGGCGCCGACCTGATGCACCG